>DASUZB010000012.1:0-74757 GCA_036377075.1 Actinomycetes bacterium
AGGCGGGGTCGGCGTGTCGGTGCACCGCCCTCCACTCGCCGTCCTCCCGGCGGAACACCGTGGTGACGCGCAGCACGTACGGCTGCGGTGGCGCACCCTTGATCGACGCGGTCGTGTGCTCCAACGCCACGATGTAGGCCAGGTCACCGCTGGCACCGGCGGCCACGACCTCGATCTGGTAGGACGTGCAGTTGGAGAACGACGATCCGAGCCGCTCGAACAACGGACCGATCTCGGCCCACCCGCCAGCGCTGGTGGCGGCCCCGAACACCGTCACCGGGTCGCGGCGCGACCACATCGCGATCCGGGGGGCGGCGTCGCCGTTGTGCAGGGCGACCTCCGCCTGGTTCAGCCGCGGCATGGTCGCCGCCAGGAAGGCATCGACGTCGGTGCCCATCACGGCCTCCGATACTGCTAGACTGTTCTCAATACAGTAAGGATGTATCCAATGACGGACGCAGTCAAGCGGCCATACCGCTCCACGCGGCGTCGCGAACAGGCCAGTGAGACGCGGCGGCGGATCCTTCTCGCCGCCCACGACCTGTTCGTCAGCCAAGGGTACGGACGGACCACGATCGCCGAGGTCGCCGGTGCCGCGGGCGTGGCGGTCGAGACCGTCTACGCGGCCTATCGCAACAAGCTCGCGCTCCTGCGCCAGGTGTGGTACGCCACCTTCCGCGGCGACGACCAGGACATCCGGCTGCTGGATCGGCCGGAGATCCGCGCCGTGCTCGCCGAACCGGACCTCGCCACCCGCCTTCGCGCCCACGCCGTGGTCATGACCCCGGTGTTTCGGCGCATCACCCCGTTGTTCCGCGCGCTGCAGGGAGCGGCCACCAGCGAACCAGCCGCCGCGGCGATGCTGGCCGAGTTCGACCAGCGGCGCCTGGACGCGGCCAGCCACTACGCACGAGCCGCTGCCGCGACCGGCCGACTGGCGGTCAGCGAGCAGGAGTGCCGCGACCTGCTGGCGGCGACCATGGACGGTGCGCTGTGGCATCGCCTGGTCGCCGAACGCGGCTGGTCGGAGGACCGCTATGCCCAGCTGCTGGGCACCATGTGGGTTGCCGCCCTGGTTCGCTAGCGCAGCGTCCCCATCGGCACCACCGGCGCACCATCGTCACCGTCGCGATCAACAAGACCGTGCTGCAGCTGTTCGACGAACTGGCATCGAAAAGATGCCCTTCCCCGGTCTGCGGCTACGAACGTTCAAACACCGTATTCGCGCAGCGCAGGGGGCCCTTTTCATGCTCGCAGCCGCCCAGCAGTCAACCACCACCGGTGGATCCAGGCTCAGTGGAGCTACGCCGCCCGGTTTCGGCGGGAGCGGATCAGGGACGAGTTGGCCTACCGCCGCCGGGCACGCCATGCTGCGCCCCGCCCGCACCTGGCGGCGGTCGACGTGATCGTGTCGTGTGGTGGTCGGGCTACAGTCGCGGAGCTGGACCTTCCCGTTGCTCTACGGGCCGATCCACTTGGCGCCGCTGAGCCTGGTCAGGTTTCGCGCCCTGGCCACCCTAACCGGCAGCCGATGGGGCATCCGAGGGGACGCCGATTCGATCAAGCCGTCTCCGGTGTCCTGCGAATCCCAGGCCGTGGCCGAGCGCGTAGGCTCTTGAGTTTGGCTGCCGCGACCACGTTGCCCTTGCGCTCGTAGAGAGCGATCGCGCGGTCGAGGACTTCGACGGCTTCGTTACGCTTGCCGGCCAGGCCGAGTACCTCGGCGAGGTCGGCCAGGGCCTCGGCCTGGGTGTCGGGTTGCTCGCAACCGTCGGCCCAGGCGACCGCCTCCCGCGCCAGCTCCTCGGCCTCGGGGAGGTTCTCCCTACGGGCCAGGATGATCGCGCGCAGGGCGCGCCAGCGGATCTGCGAGTCGAGCTGGCTGGTGGCCGCGATCTCCTCGCAGATACGGGTCAGCTGCTCGGCTTCCTCGTCCTTGCCCTGCACGATCAGGGCGCGAGCGAGCATGGCGGCGACGTTGGCCAGCGGGCCGGTGCCACGCATCTCCTCCAGCGCCTCGTAGCTCTCGCGGAGGGTTGCCTCGGCCGCCGCCGGCTCCTCCGCGAGCAGCTCGACCAGCCCGTCGGCGACCGAGTCCGCGGCGGCGGTGAGCGCCTCGCCGGTGTCGATGGAGATGTCGCGCCCCTGCTGGTTGAGGCGCCGGGCGAGCTCGAAGTCCCCGCGCATCGCCGCCGCGCGCCCGAGCACGTTGAGCGCGCCGGCCTGCAGGCTGGCGATGTTGCGTGCGCGAGCCCAGTCCAGCGTCTCCTCGGCGTAACCGACGACCTTGCTGAGGGGGGTCGGGCCCCAGAAGAGGATGATGCACAGCAGCCGGCGGGCCTTCGACTCCAGGTACTCGAGCCCGTGCTTCTGGGCGAGCTCGATCGCCCGTCTGGCCTCCGCCTCGGCCGCCCCGGTCCGCCCGACGGCGTAGTTCACGTATGCCTTGAGGCGCCGGGCCTTGGCCAGCCCGAGCTCGTCGCGGAGCTTGACGAACTGAAGGATCGCCTCCTGGATCTCGCTCGAGCCGCCCCCGAGAAGGCGCTCCGGGTCGCGGAACGCCCAGACGTCCAGCAACCCGAGGCGCGCGTGCATCAGCGGGACCTGCTGCCGAGCCGCCTTGGCCGCCTCGACCACGTCCTCGTAGACGCCGACGGCGCGCTCGAAATCGCCCGCCTCGGTGAGCGCGGCGGCCAGGTCGAGGGCGGCGTCCAGCCGCGCCTGGTGGCCCTTGGGCAGGAGCCCGACCGCCCGCTCCAGCAGCCTCAGCGAGACCTGGATGTTGCCCCGGTTGGCCGCCCGGCGGCCGGCGGTCGCCAGCCGCTCGCCCGCCCGCAGGGCCAGCCGGCGGTCCTCTTCGGAGTCGAACCCGAGCTCGGCGCGGTGCTGGTAGGCCTCGGCGAGGTGGAAGCCGATCAGCTCGTCGAACTCGGCCAGCCGCTCCGGGCTGGCCGCGGCCTCGAGCCAGGTCGCGTAGCGCTCGTGCAGCTCGGCGCGGGTCTGCTTGGCGATGGCCTTGTAGGCGCTCTCGCGCATCAGCACGTGCCGGAACTTGTACGACTCGCCGCTCTCCTCGGCCGGCAGCAGCGGCACCGGCTCGGGGTCGCGCTGGACCAGCTCGCGGCGGGTCAGCACTTCGAGCGCGAGCTCGACCCGGCGCCGGTCGTGGTCGGGGGTGAGGGCGTCCACGTCGGCGACGTTGAACTGCCTGCCAACCACCGCGGCGCGCTGGATAACCGCACGCTCGTCCGGGCCGAGCCGGAACAGCCGGTCGTTCATCAGGTCGTCGATCGTCGGCGGGGAAGGAAGCTGGTCGAGTGCCGAATCCTTGCCCTCGGCGAGGAGGTCCTCGAGCATCGCCACGTACTCCTCGGCGTAGAGCGGGAAGCCCTCCGAGAGCTCGGCGATGCGGTCGGTCATGCCGGCGATGCGCTGGTGGACCGGCGGGTCGAGCTGCTTGTAGCGAAGCACGTGGCCGATGTGCTCCTTCTCCTCGGCCCGGGTGAGCGGGGAGAGGCCGATCGAGAAGGAGTTGAGCTTCGCCCCCGCCCAGCCGCGGCGGCGCTCGAGCAGCTCCTCGCGGGCGATGCAGACCAGCATCACCGGAGCGTCCCTGGTCTCTTCGGCGATGTACTCGATGGCGTCCAGCAGGGTGTCCTCGGCCTGGTGCAGGTCGTCGACCACGATCACCAGGGGGCGCTGGCGCGCCAGGATCTCCAGCAGACGCCGCACCGCCCGGGCGATCTCGGCCTGGTTGCCGGCGCTCGCGCCGACGCCGAGCATCTGCGCCACGCCGGTGGTGATGCGGGCAGCGCCTGGCTCGTCGCCGATCAGCTTGCGGAGCTTGTCGTACACGGCCGAGGACGGGTCGGTCGGGCCAATGTCGGCCGCCTGCCTGACCATCACCGCCAGTGGCCAGTAGGTGACGCCCTCGCCGTAGGGTAGGCAGTGGGCACCGAGGACCCTCGCGTCAGCCGCGATCTCGTTCCAGAACGCTCCTACCAGGCAGGTCTTGCCCACCCCGCCGGGACCGAGCACTCGCACCAGGTGGCAGGTCTGCTCCGCCGCCGTCCGCAGGTACAGCTCCTTGAGCAGCCGTACCTCCCGCGTGCGGCCGACCATGGGGATGTCGATCAGGCGGCGCCGGCGTGGCGCCTCGCGGTCGACGCGGATCCCCGCGAGGCGATAGGCGGAGACCCGTTGCCGCATCCCTTCGAGCCTCAGCGGGCCGACCAGGTCGACCTCCACAGCGTCCCGGACGAGCTGGTGGGTGGCCTGGCTGAGCAGGATCGGGCTCTCTCCGGTGTCGAAGTCCCTCGCGGCCAGCTGCAGCCGGTGGGCCAGGATGGGCGTCTCCCCGCGCACCTCCTCCGGTCCGGCATCCGTGCCGACCAGGACCTCTCCCGTATGGATGCCCATGCGCACCCTGACGGTCACCGAGTACCGCTCGGACACCCGGGGCCTCACCGCGGCCAGGGCGCCCCGCAGCTCGTGGGCTGCCTGCACGGCCCGCAGGGCATGGTCCTCGTACCAGGTGGGCACGCCGAAGACGATCAGCACGCCGTCACTGACCATCGCGCCCATGGCACCGCCGTGCCGCTCGGCCACCTGCCGAATGGCCTCGTGGTAGCCCTCCATGAGCCGGTCGGTCACCTCCGGCTCCAGGCGGTCCGCCGCCTCGACGGAGCGGACCATGTCGCAGAAGATCACGGTGATCCGCTTGCGGTCACGGTCGTTGCGGGCGTCCTCGTGGACGCCGGTGCCGGCGTCCGGCCGCCGGGCGGGGGGCGTCTCGGGCTCCGGGCTGCCGGCGGCTCGCGTCACGGGTCGAGCGCCGCCCTCGTCGCGCGCCAAGTCCGGAAGCGACGAGCCACACTGGCCACAGAACCTTGCCTCGGCGCGCACCTCGACCATGCCGCACGTCCGGCAGGTCCGCGCCAGCGGCGTGGAGGGGTCAGGCGGCATATTTGAGACGATAGGTTCAGACATCGGGTTCTCCGCGAGTAGGCGCTTTATGGCCAGCTTGATCCTTGCGCTCCGTCAGGACAACGCCTTGGTATCCATTCCGCCCGTGTGAATCCGGAGTCAACGGCCCGCCAGCCGTCGCCTTTCCCAGTGACCACGGAGCTTGGCTCTCGGAGGCCAAGCAGAAAATCTCCTCCGCCGGACGTGCAATTGCCGGACGTGGGTCCAGTACTTCAGGACACGTAATAGGCCTACCCGGAACGCACCAGAAGCGGCATGCATGAGGAGGAGTGAGCAATAGAGGCCTACATACCTGGTCTCGGTAAGGTCACGATCTACTGCTGGGTGTCAGGTTGCCGACAGCCCGGACCTGCACTTGGCAGTAGGACACAGGCTGCTGAGTCCACGGATAGGAGCATTCAGCTTCAGGTGGCCATCCGAGAGGCCGAAGAGTGCCTGCGTGCACGTGATATTCTCCGCGCGCTGCCACGGGATGCCTCGCTCCATCCAGCGGAACCAGTATGAGTAGGCATGTTTGCCATGTCCGAGGTCGTTGCTGGGAGAAAGCAAGGTGGGATGAGCCCTTCTGAGGACGGTCGCCGCGGGGCGATGGAGGAAGTCGATCCAGGCAAGGTTCCCTCGCAGGCAGGCCTCGACCGTGACAGCCTCCGGCCGAGCGACAACCCCGAGCCATCGCCGGTCACTGACCTGGCCGGTCGCACTGCCGTGGTGACCGGCGGGGCCAGCGGCATCGGCTACGGGATCGTTCGCCGACTCGCTCGGGCGGGAGCCAAGGTCCTCGCCGTCGACGTCAACCGGCGGAGGCTCGACGAGGCGGAGCGCAGACTCGGCCAGGAGGGGCTCGGCTTCATTCGGGTCGAGGGCGACCTCAGCAGCCCGGATGCAGGGAGGCTGGCCGACGAACTGGTCGCCGCCCACGGAACGATCGGGCTGATCGTCAACAACGTCGGCATCTGCACCGGGACGGGCTTCTTCGAGACCGACGAGGACTACTTCGACCTCGTGTTCGCCACCAACCTGCGCGGGCCATGGTTCTTCACGCGCCGCCTCACCAAGGAATTGGTCACTCGCGGCGAGTCCGGCTCGGTGCTGTTCATCTCCTCGCTCCACGACCACTTCGTGGTCCACCGTCCGCAATACAGCGCCAGCAAGGCAGGGGTGAGCCAGCTCGTCCGCGAGCTCGCGTTCCTACTGGCCCCGCACGGCATCCGGGTCAACGCGATCTCGCCAGGCCGCATCGACACCAACGGGTCGCAGGGCAGGGAGGGGCAGCACGACACCGCCGATGCGATGATTCCTCTGGGCCACGGCGGCACGCCCGACGACGTCGCCAAGGTGGCCGAATTCTTGCTCAGGGATGACTGCTCAGGCTACATAACCGGAGCGAACGTCCCGGTCGACGGCGGCCTGTCCCTGCACACCTGGCACTCCCGGAGAGAGCCGGCGTTCGAGTGACCACGAACCGTTGACCAGAATGCCTGCACGCAGGCTCAGGACCCACGGTCCAAGAACGTCTACTCGGCCGCAAGCACGTTCTGCTCCGGGCCCACTCTCCGCGTCATCCAGTCGCAGTCCCACAACGTGGCGAGTGCATGCAACCGGACGGGGAGCAGCAGGACGACATAGAGAGCGCCGTAGGGCAGGATCGTGGGGTCCTTCGTCTGGACGGTCACGAAGATGGCGTGCACGATCGCCATGGCGGCCAGGCGGTCGAAGTACAGGTAGAGGGCTTCATGCCCTGGCAGCAGGGCAGTGCCGACGCAGATCGTGGTCGCCAGCACGAGCAGGAGCGGTAGCAGCAGGCGTGCGGTCACGTCCCAGGCAAGGTAGAAGCGACGTCGCCGCCACAGGTTCGGGACGGTCCACGACAGCTCACGGTAAAAGGTCCGGTTCCAGCGGAGCTGCTGACGCATGAATTCCCGCACGGATGTCGGGACGTTGGTGTACGCCTCGGCCCGGCGCTCGTAGATCGTCTGGTAGCCGGCCGCGAGCACGAGATTGGTCAAGTGGTTGTCGTCGCCGTGGCTGCACAAACGGCCACGGATGGTCTGCTCGAGGTACGAGACCCAGACTCGCTGGAGCACGGCGCGGCGGTACAGCGAGAAGGGCCCGGCACAGCAGAGGACGGCTCCGTGAAAGCTCTGCGCGGCGCGTTCCTGGTCGCACAGCAGCCGGTAGCGTGTCTGGATCAGGCGTGTCAGCCAGCTGGCCGAGGCGTTCAAGACGCCGACGTTGCCGGTGACGGCGCCGATGTCGCGCACCTTGGCGGCCTCGACCAGCCTGCGTACCCCATCTGGGGCGATGACCGTGTCGGAGTCGACCGTGAGGACGAATTCGCCCGTCCCCTGCCAGAACCCGCTTGCCTGGGCGTACCGCTTCCCCTGGTTGCCCTTGTGACGCTCGACCGTCCAACCCGGCCGGCGTTCGAGTGCGCGGTAGATCGGCTCCAGTTCGGCGACGTTGGCTGAGCCGTCGTCGACGAGCCAGACGGAGAGCTGGCCCTGGTACGACTGCATCGTGATCGACTCGCAGCACGCCGCGAGCACCTCTGGGTCCTCGTTGAAGCAGGGAATGAGGACGTCGACGCTCGGCCAGCGCCCTCCAGGCGGTGGCCCGGGCTCCCGCGCCCGGCTGCGCCTGGTGCTCCGGTAGGCGTAGAAGCTCTGGACCGTCGACTGCCACAGGACGAGGACCAGGTACACCCAGAAGACGAAGCGCAAGCTGGTAAGGGAAAGAGAATGCATGGCTCCCAAGCGGCTCGTACCCGACGCGGGCCGCCCTGGATCAGGTCCTAATGGACCCGGGCGCGTTCGCCGCGCATGTTCCGTTCCTGCGGCTCTTGCTTGCCTGGCACTGTGCGTGCGCATTATATGAGACTAGGCCGTAGCGTCCAAGATGGCAGAAGCAGTCTGTTTGATCTAGAAGTAACCTTCATCTCGTCCACGGGGCGAAGTCGACGAGTCCAGCATCTGTGCGACACCTGTGCGTCCGTGGCCAGACAGCGCCACGCCGCCGTGCATGGCAGCTTGGCCAGACCCCGTACCCGGAGTTGAGCGATGGCGATCTGTGCGCACTGCAGAGCGGAGAACCCTGAGTCGGCCCGCTTCTGCATGGAATGCGGCGATCCTCTGCCAGGGCAGCGACGCGAGGCGGCGTCCAAGGTGGTCACGATCGTCTTCACCGACGTGGTCGGTTCCACCAAGCTCGGGGAGGACAAGGACCTGGTCGTCTTCCGTAACGTAATGACCAGGTTCTTCGACACGGCTCGGCAAGTCTTCGAGCAGTATGGCGGAACCGTGCAGAAATTCGTCGGTGACGCGATCGTCGCCGTGTTCGGCGTTCCCGTCCTCCACGAGAACGATCCGTACCGAGCCGTGAAGGCCGCCGACAACCTCTACGCCAAGCTGCCCGACCTGAACGTGGAGCTCGAGCGCGACTACAGCGTCACCCTCCGGCTGCACACCGGCGTCAATACCGGCGAGCTCGTCGTCGGTGAGCCCCTCGCCGCCTATCCGGTCGTGGTCGGCGACGTCGTGAACGTCGCCGCTCGGCTCGCCGAGGAGGCCAAGGACGGGGAGATCCTGATCACCGATGCGACCTACCGGATGGTCCGTGACGCGACCAAGGCCGAGCAGCTCGCGAAGCCGATCAACCTTCGAGGCCGGAGTCAGGCGACGGTGGCGTGGCGGCTGCTCGCCGTCCGCGACCATAGCGGCCGGGTTGCCCTGCCACACCGGTCCTCTTCGCCCTTGGTCGGACGCGAGCTGGACCTGGCCGGGCTCGAGCTGGAGTACCGCCGTGTCGAGCAGGAGGGACGTTGCGAGCTCGTCGTGGTTCGGGGCGATGCCGGTGTCGGCAAGTCGCGCCTCGTCGAGGAGTTCACCCAAGCGGTGCGTCGGCGCAACGCGACCGTCCTGAGCCTTCGTTGTGCGCCGCCACACGGCGGCCCGGCCAGCAGTTCGCCGATCAGGGAGATGCTCCTTCAGGCCGCCCGCGCGCAGGAGAGTGATGCTCCTGAGCAGATCCGTGACCGCCTCGCCGAGATCGTCAGGGACGACCGGGTGACGTTGCACCTGTCCACGATCCTGGGCATCGACGACACGGTCCGCGCGCCGGATGAGATCAATCGCTCGCTGCGCCAGGTCCTCGAAGTCCTGGCGAGGAGCGGCACCGTAGTGGTGGTGGTCGACGATCTCCACTATGCGGAGACGAGCTTGCTCGACCTCATCGCGAACGTCGTCACCGCGGTTCGTGACGCACCCATCCTCCTGCTCTGCCTGGCCCGTCTCGAGTTCTACGACGAGCATCCCCACTGGGCGACCAACCTGGGCAACCAGATTCCGCTCCGTCCCCTCACGGCCAAGGACACCGAGCGGCTGGTCAGCAACCTGCTGAGCGGTGGCGAGGTCGACGCAGGGGTCAGCAAGCGAATCGTGCAGGCCGCCGAGGGGAATCCACTGTTCGTCGAGGAGCTCGTCACCATGCTGACCGAGCAGGGATCACTGCGGCTGATCGAAAACCGCTGGGAGGCCGCCGCCGACCTGAACGCGATCGAGACGCCGACGCAGATCCGGTACGTGCTCGGTGCGCGACTCGACCGCCTGAGCGACGCGGAGCGGGCGGCGATCGACTCCGCCGCGGTGATCGGCAGGCAGTTCGCCGCCACCGACGTGGTAGCGCTGGTCCCGTCCCTCGACGAGCAGGAGGCCACGCGGGTGCTGGCCAGCCTTGCTCGCAAGGAGCTGTTGCGGGTCGTGCCGGTCCAGACCATCCCCGCGGACGGCGGCAGCGACCGCTTCCGCTTCCGGCACGGGCTCATCCAGGAGGTCACCTACCGCACGATCGACAAGGAGACTCGCGCCGGGCTGCACGAGCGTTACGCCAACTGGCTCGACAACATGTCGCGGTCCGACCGGACCATCGCCCTCCACCTCGAGAGGGCCTACGAGTACCGGACCGAGCTGGGTGGCGACAACGAGACCACTCGCGCGCTCGCGCGGCGCGCCGGCGAACGGCTGGCGGTGGCCGGTCTCCGCAGGGGCGGTCGCGGAGAGTCGTCGGCTGACGCAGCGACCCTGCTGGCCCGGGCGGTCGAGTTGCTGCCGGAGAGCCACCCGAGCTGGCTGACGACCTACCTCGAGCTCGCGCACGCACTCCGCGACAGGGACCTCACCAAGGCGATCGAGACCTACGACCGCGTGGCCGAACTGGCACACGCCGCCGGCGACGAGCGCACCGCCATGCATGCGGCGCTCGGGCGCCTCGAGGTGCAGTGGTACAACGGCCTGCGCAGCAACTGGGACCAGGGCCGCCCGGACATCGACCGGGCGGTACGGGTCTTCTCGAGCACCAATCCCGAGTTGCATGACGATCTTGGCTTGGCCAAGGCCAGGCGGCTGCTCGCCTACATGTACGCCGCCAAGGGCCAATCGACCATGGCGCGGGAGGAGGCCGAAGAGGCCATCGAGGTAGTACAGCGTGCCAAGGACGACCGGCTCGAAGCGCAGATACGGCGCTTGTACGGCGTGATCCTGTTCTGGGGTCCGGCGCCCCTCGACGAGGTCGTCACCATCAACGAAGAGGCCCTCAGGTGGGCTCGACGCAAGGGCATGTACAGCCTCGAGGTTGGCGCCCTGAGCCTGCTTGCCCGCGCCGCGGCGATGCGCGGCGAGATGACGGCGGCAAGGGACCTGAGCGAGCAGGCGCGCAGCGCCGTCGGGACGGATGAGGCCGAGCTGCTGACGGCAGCGGCAGACTCCATCTCTCAGGGTCTGATCGAGCTGTTGGACGACGACGTCGCTGCCGCCGAGCGAGCGCTCCGCCGAGGGTACGAGGCGTTGGAGCGGCGCCACGCGACAGCATCTCGCGCCAACGTCGCTGCCCTGCTCGCTCGCGTGCTCCTGCGGCAGGGCCGTGACCCGGAGGCGGAGCACTACACGCAGATCTGCGAGTCGCTCACCGCGCTCGGGCAGCTCGACACCCGTATCAAATGGCGCGGGATCCGTGCGGTCGTCATGGCGCACCGTGGCGAGCTGGACGCGGCGGAGGACCTTGCCCGGTTCGCAGTCAAGCTCGCGAAGGGCTCCGAGCAGCTCGACTCCCAGGCGGAGGCGCTGACCGACCTCGCCGAGGTCCTGCGCGCGACGAAGGATCCAGCCAAGCATCGTGAAGCTGACGAACTGATCGAGCAGGCGATCGAGATGTACGAGAAGAAGGGCAACGTGGCAGCTCAGACGAAGCTCAGGCGGCCAGCGAACGCAACCTGACGCGAGCAAGTGTCAGCAACCTGACAGTCGTTCCGTCGTGGTCTGAGCGAGCATGGCACCCTCGAGTCGTCACCGTACTCAGGGTAGGACCGTGCCGTGGCATCCCTCGGAGGACGACGGATGCGAACTCTGCTGTTTGACCTGCGCTCCGCTGGCTTCGTTGCTGCGTTCGTGCTTCTGACCAGGTTGGCGGCTCCGCTCTTGGGGCGCGGGCTCCATTTGCGTACCCACGTGCAGCACCGGACGGCCACGCCGAAGCCATCCTGACGCGCGTGACCCAGTGGTGGGCTGAGCGCGCCTGGCTTGGGGGCGAGCACGTCGCCGAGCGGGTACTGATCCAGACCGACGGCGAGCGGGTGACCGCGGTGGAGGCCGGCCGGGACGCCCCGGCGGGCGCTCGGCGACTCTCGGGTCTGGTCCTTCCCGGGCTGGCCAACGCGCACTCGCACGCCTTCCACCGGGCACTGCGGGGCCGCACGCACGCCGGGCGGGGGGACTTCTGGTCCTGGCGGGAGCGGATGTACGAGCTGGCGGGGCGGCTGGAGCCCGACGGCTACCTCGCGCTCGCCCGCGCCGCCTACGCGGAGATGGCCCTGGCCGGTATCACCGCCGTGGGCGAATTCCACTACCTGCACCATCCGCCCGGTGGGGGCCGTTACGCCGACCCCAACGCCTTCGGCGCCGCCCTGGCGTCGGCCGCGGCCGACGCCGGCGTGCGCCTCACCCTGCTCGACGCTTGCTACCTTCAGGCCGACGTGGACGGCAGCCCGCTCGAAGGGCCGCAGCTTCGCTTCGGCGACGGCGACGCGGAAGCCTGGGCGGCGAGGGCCTCCGCCTTGGGCGACGGTGCCGTGCGCGTCGGCGCGGCGATCCACTCGGTGCGGGCCGTGCCGGCCGCCGCCATGCGGGTGGTCGCGGCCTGGGCCACCGAGCGGGATGCCCCGCTCCACCTGCACCTGTCGGAGCAGCGCCGTGAGAACCAGGCGAGCCTGGCCGCCACCGGGCTGACGCCGGCCGCGCTCTGCGCCGGGAACGGCGTGCTCGGCCCGCGCACCACCGCGGTGCACGCCACCCACCTGGACGACGGCGACGTCGGGCTGCTCGGTAGCAGCGCCACCGCCGTCTGCATGTGCCCCACGACCGAGCGCGACCTGGCCGACGGCATCGGCCCCGCAGGCCGGCTGGCCGCGGCCGGGTCGCCGCTCGCCCTCGGCTCGGACAGCCACGCGGTGGTCGACCTGTTCGAGGAGGCCCGTGCCGTCGAGCTGGACGAGCGCCTGGCGACCGGCCGGCGCGGCCATCACCGCCCGAACGACCTGCTCGCCGCCGCCACCGAGGGCGGCATGCGCGCCCTCGGCCGGCCCGAGGGCGGCGCCATCGCCCCGGGCAGGCTGGCCGACCTGGTGGCCGTGCGGCTCGACACGCCCCGCCTCGCCGGCGCTCCCGCCGACGACCTGCTCGCCGCCGTCGTGTTCGCGGCCAGCGCCGCCGACGTCTCCGACGTGGTCGTCGGCGGCCGCCAGGTCGTCGCCGACGGCCGCCACCTCCTGGTCGGCGACGTCGGCGCCGCCTTGGACAAGGCCATCCGCGCGGTGACGGATTGAGTCCCGAACTGCCAGGCCGGCACGGGGGCGGGGTGCGGCGGGACAAGGTGACCGGCTCGACCGGTCACGGTGGTATTGGCACGGGCCGCCCTGGCTCCCTATGGTTCAGGGGCTTCGTCCGCGGCCCCGGTGGGGGCGCGGGCAGCGGACGCCGTACCGACCGGGAGGAGGCATCGCCGTGCAAGTGCGCAACTTGATGAAGGTCCCCGTGGTGTCGATCGAGCCGGACCGCTCGGTCCGGGAGGCCGCCCGGCTCATGCAGGACAACGTGATCGGCTCGGTGGTGGTGCAGGAGAGCGGCCGCACGGTCGGCATCATGACCGAGCGGGACGTGCTCCGCGCCGTGGCCGACGGCCGCGACGTCGAGCAGACCAGCGTCGACGACCTCATGACCAAGAAGCTCGTCAGCGTCGGACCGAACTTCGACGTGGTGGTGGCCGCGAGCGTGATGACCGCGCACCGCATCCGCCACCTGGTGGTGCAGGAGGAGGACCGTGTGATCGGCGTGCTCTCCCTGCGCGACGTGCTCTCCACCTTCCTGCCCGAGCAGGTGCACGACCAGGCCTGAGGTAGGCGCCCCTCCTCCTCGGGCCTACCGCTCACGCCTCGGGCAGGCGGATCACGTCGAAGACCGCGCCCCGCGGGTCGCGCAGCAACGCGAAGCGGCCGTTGGGGGAGTCGGTCGGCGGCAGGTTCACCCCGGCGCCGAGCTCGGTGGCCTGCTTCACCACGGCGTCGGTGTCGGCGACGGCGAAGTACGGCGCCCAGTGGGCCGGGACCTCGGCCGGCCAGTCCGCGGTCATCTGCATGACGCCCCCGGCCATCCTGCCCTTGACCGAGAAGGTCGCGTAGGGCGGGCCGCCCTCTCCGGTGTCGACGTCGTCCCAGCCGTGGCCGAACACGGCCGTGTAGAAGCGCTTGGCGGCGTCGATGTCACGGGTTGCCAGCTCGTGCCAGCAGACCGCGCCGGGCTCGTTGACCAGCTGCGCCCCGAAGTGGCGGCCGGCCTGCCACATGCCGAACACGGCGCCGGTCGGGTCGGTGACGACCGCCATGCGCCCCTCCTCGCCGACGTCCATCGGCGGCATGTCGACCGTGCCGCCGGCCGCGGTGGCGCGCCCGACGGCAGCGTCGACGTCGTCGACCGCGAAGTAGGTCGTCCAGGCGGTCGGCACGCCCTCAGGGGCGGGCTCGCCGCTGATGCCGGCCACCGGCTTCCCGCGCACCTCGCACATCGTGTAGTAGCCGAGCTCGCCCGTGCCGACCTGCAGCTCCCAGCCGAACAGCTCGCCGTAGAACCGCCGCGCCGCGGCCGGGTCGCTGGTCATGAGGTCGGTCCACGACGGCGTGCCCGGCTCGTACGAACTCACCTCGGCCATCTCTACCTCCTGTGTCATGCGTCGAGAAGTTGGCAGGGTTTGGTCTTGCTCGGGTCGGGATCCTCCGTCTTCGGAGGGGCTCCCCGTCCGTGTTCGCGTGAGCGTGGGTAGGCGACCGGAAGTAGGTCTGGCGCGGTGTGCGGCCTCCGATCAGGGGCGGCGGCCCGCAAGGACGCAGAACTCGTTCCCCTCCGGGTCGGCAAGTACGACCCAGCTCACATCGCCTTGGCCGACGTCGGCGTGTCGAGCACCTAGGTCGAGCAGGCGACGGACCTCTTCGTCCTGCTCCCTGTCGGTTGGGTTGACGTCGAGGTGCAGCCTGTTCTTGACGGTCTTGCCCTCGGGCACGCGCGCGAACGTCAACGCCGGTGGCACTGGGCCAAGGCGGTCCTTGCCTTCAGGCACCGTAGGGGAGCCAATTGTGACAATTTCGTCGTCTTCGCCCTGCACCTCGTAGTCGAGGACCGAGCACCAGAACCGGGCGAGACCGTTGGGATCGGCACAGTCGATGACAAGCTCGGTGAACTTACTGGTCATGTCAGGACCTCCCATCTCGACCGCTCGACGCAACCCCTGCCGGAAAGGTTGACTCACTCCACCTGGTAGGAGTCGAACATACGTTCGAATCAATAGGAGCATAGCTGGACCGCGCGACAGGGTCTTCCCCGCCACCATCCCACCTTCGCCCGCCGAGCTCACTCCCCCGAACGGGCCATCAGGCGCACGGTCAGTAGACCCGGCCACCGGGCCTGGCCGGCCGGCTCGGGACGAGCAGGGAGAGGCCGCCGTCCTGTGCCGGCACGCCGAGCAGCAGCACCTCGGAGTTGAAGCCGGCGATGTTCTTCGGGTGCAGGTTGACGACCGCGACGAGCTGGCGGCCGAGCAGCTCCTCGGCCTGGTAGTCACGCTTCGCCTGGGCGCTCGACCACTTCACGCCGACCTCCGGGCCGAAATCGACCTGCACCTTGTAGCTCGGCGTGCGCGCCCGGGAGAACTCCTCGACCGCCATGACCAGGCCGGTGCGCATGTCCACCCTGTCGAAGTCGGCGTACTCGATCGCCATCGCTCAGCCTCCATCCGGTCGGCAAGGACGGCGCTCATGTGCTGGCGCCGCCGGCGCGGGTGACTCTTGC
Source organism: Actinomycetes bacterium (assembly GCA_036377075.1). Lineage (GTDB taxonomy): Bacteria > Actinomycetota > CALGFH01 > CALGFH01 > CALGFH01 > DASUZB01. The sequence goes on from DASUZB010000012.1 coordinate 15,369, forward strand.
GGCCCCACCCGGCGGCCGTCAACGCGGTCGCCTCGACCAGTCCGGTCCGTGGCGTCGAAGGCCCTCCCCAACTGAAGGCGGCGCTACGCTACCGCCTGACGGGGGAGAGGACCTACAGGGGGGACGAGGGTGGCCACGCCGAAATTGCAGCTCGCGCAGGACCCGGAGGCCGACGGGCTGCTCGCCCGCGACCCGCTCGCCCTGCTGATCGGGATGCTGCTCGATCAGCAGTTCCCGATGGAGCGTGCCTTCGCCTCACCCTGGCTGCTGGCGCAGCGGCTGGGCGTCACCGAGCTGGACCCGGCCGCGATCGCGGCCCACGACCCGGAGGACTTCGCCAGGCTGATGGCCGGGCCGCCGGCGCTGCACCGCTACCCGGCTGCGATGGCCGGGCGGGTGCAGGTCCTCTGCCGCCTCGTCGTGGAGACGTACGGGGGCGACGCGGCCGCACTGTGGCGCGGCGCGCCGAGCGGCGCCGAGCTGCTGCGGCGGATCAAGGCCCTGCCCGCCTTCGGCGAGCAGAAGGCGCGCATCCTCGTCGCCCTGCTCGGCAAGCAGCTCGGCGTCGACCCGCCCGGCTGGCGGGAGGCCGCCGGCCCCTACGGCGAGGAGGGCAGCCGCCGCTCGGTGGCCGACGTGACCGACGCCGACAGCCTCGCCGCCGTGCGCGCCGCCAAGCAGGCGGCCAAGCGCACCGCCCGCGGCGCCTGAGCCACCGGGCGCCCTCTCGGCCAGCCCGTCACGCCCCGGCGGGGCCGGTCGGCCTCGGCGATCCACCGGCTCGACGGCCGCCTCCCAGGGGATGCTTGCATCTGTATGAACGCCCCCGTATATTCGACGCCGAATACTAGGGGCAGGAGAAACTGATGACCTCGAAGCGGAAGGTGGCCAACCCGCTCGCCCTGGCGGTGCTCGGCGTGCTCCTGGAGCGGCCGATGCACCCCTACGAGATCGGGTTCACACTGCGCCACCGCCACAAGGAGGACAGCATCAAGCTCAACTACGGCTCCCTCTACACCGTGGTCGACGCGCTGCAGCGCGAGGGCATGATCCGCGCCAAGGAGACCGTGCGCGAGGGCCGGCGGCCGGAGCGGACCGTCTACGCGCTCACCGACGCGGGCCGGGACGAGTTCTACGACTGGCTGCGCGAGCTGCTGCGCGCGCCGGTCAAGGAGTTCCCGCAGTTCCTTGCCGGGCTCGCCCAGATCCCGGCGCTGCTGCCGCCCGACGCCGCGGCCGTCCTCGAGGAGCGGGCGGTCCGCCTGGAGGCGCAGATCCAGGAGCGGCGATCGCTCTGGGAGACCCTCCTGCGCGAGAACCGCCTGCCGCGCGCCGTGCTGATCGAGGACGAGTACCAGCTCGCGATGCTCCGGGCCGAGTTGGACTGGGTCCGCGGGGTCGTGCGCGAGATCGAGAGCGGCGAGCTCGCCTGGTCCTACCCCGAGCTGGAGGAGCTCTCCAAGCGGACCTGGGCGGAGGCCCGTCCGCAGCGGGAAGGCGCGAACCGGAGCGGACCGCGAGCGGGGGAGGTGCGCCGGTGAGCTGAGCTGCGACGACCCCTGGCGGGGTGTTGCCGCACGCCGCCAGGGGCCGTACCCCCGGGCCGGTCCAGCCAGAGGCCGAACCTGGTGCCCAAGGTGCGCAATCCGAAGGATAGCCAGGTCGGGCCCCTGTGGACAGCAAGCGAGACGAACACCGTCCACGGAGGTAGACGGACATGACTGTCCAGCGAGCGCCGCTCGCCGAGGAGTCCCCCGGCGGCGTGGCGCAAGCCATCGAGGTCGACGACCTGGTCAAGACGTATCCCGGCGACGTCCGCGCGCTCGCCGGGATCAGCCTGAAGGTGCCGGCCGGGGCGGTCTTCGCCCTGCTCGGGCCGAACGGTGCCGGCAAGACCACCGCCGTCAAGATCCTCACCACCCTGTCCCGCCCCGACGGCGGCGGCGCCCGCGTCGCCGGCTTTGACGTGCTGCGCGAGCCCGACCGGGTGCGCCGCGCGATCGGGGTGGTGGCGCAGCGCTCCGGCGTCGACCGCGAGGCGACCGGCCGCGAGAACCTGACCCTGCAGGGCCAGCTCCACGGCCTGCGTGGCGGCCGGCTGAAGGGCCGCGTCGCCGAGCTGCTCGACCGCTTCGGCCTGGCCACGGCGGCCGACCGGGTGACCGGCGGCTACTCCGGCGGCATGCAGCGCCGCCTCGACATCGCCCTCGGGCTGGTCCACGAGCCGCGGGTGCTGTTCCTGGACGAGCCGACCACCGGCCTCGACCCGGAGGTGCGGGCCTCCATGTGGGAGGAGATCGCGCGGCTGACCGACGCCGACGGCCTCACCGTGCTCCTCACCACCCACTACCTGGAGGAGGCCGACCGCCTGGCGGGGCGCCTGGCGATCATGGACCGCGGCCGCGTGGTGGCCGAGGGCACGCCGGAGGAGCTCAAGCGCGAGCTGCGCGGCGACGCCATCCACGTGGAGCTGGCCGAGGCCGAGGAGGAGGCCCGGGTCCGGGCCGCGCTGGCGTGCCTCGACGGCGCCCTGCGCGAGGTCGCCCTCGACGGCCGCTGGCTGCGGGCCAGGGTCGACGACGGCGCCAGCGCCGTCCCGCAGGTGCTCGGGGCGCTCGACGCCGCCGGGGTCAAGGCCGCCGCCGTGACCATCGCGCGGCCCTCGCTCGACGACGTCTACCTGCGCCACACCGGGCGCAGCTTCACCAGGGCCGACGAGGAGGGCACCCGATGACGACCGTCGCCCACTGCCGCTACATGGCCCTGCGCCACCTGCGCGCCCTCGCCCGCCAGCCCTGGTACGTGGCCTTCACGCTGGTGCAGCCGATCATCTGGCTGCTGCTGTTCAGCGAGCTGTTCAAGCGGGTGGTGGAGCTGCCCGGCTTCGACAGCGGCTCCTACATCGCCTTCCTGACCCCAGGGATCGTGGTGATGACGGCGCTGCAGAGCTCCGGCTGGAACGGCATGAGCATGATCGAGGACCTCGACCGCGGCGTGCTCGACCGCTTCCTGGTCTCGCCGGCGAGCCGCCTCGCCCTGATCGCCGGGCGCATCATCCAGCTTGCGCTGGTGGCGGCGATCCAGTCGCTGATCGTGATCGGGCTCGCCTTCGTCCGCGGAGCCCGCTTCGACGGCGGCCCGCTCGGCGTCGCCGTGCTGATCGCCGTCTCGGTGCTGCTGGCCGCGCCGTTCGGCGCACTCTCCAACGGCCTGGCCCTGCTGGTCCGCAAGGAGGAGTCGATCATCGGCGCGGTGACCCTGGTGATGCTGCCGCTCACCTTCGTCTCGACGGTGTTCATGGCCAAGGGGCTGATGCCGGCGTGGATGCGGCACGTGGCCGCGTTCAACCCGGTCGACTGGGCAGTGCGGGCCGGCCGCGAGGCGCTCGGCGCCCACGTCGAATGGAGCCTGGTCGCCACCCGCTCCGGCTGGCTGCTCGCCCTCGCGGTGGTGTGTGGCTGGTTCGCGACCAGGGCCTTTCGCACCTACCAGCGCTCGGCCTGACGCCACGACGCCCGCGCCCGCCACCCCGGCGGGCGCGGGCATCGCCGTCCACCTGCCTGCCCGGGTGCGGCGCGGCGGAGTAGCCCGGCGTGCGGGCTTGACGGCTCGGCCGCGGCGATGGTCCGCTCCTTGGCCATGAGCGATCTCGTCGAGCGCGTGCTCGGCGTGGTCAGGCAGATCCCTCCCGGCCGGGTGCTCACCTACGGCGACGTGGCGGCGATGGTCACCGCCCCGACGCCCCGTGACGTCGGCCAGGTGCTGCTGCGCCACGGCGACGACGTGCCCTGGTGGCGGGTGCTGCGGGCAGACGGCACCCCGCCGGAGCACCTGCGCGACCGCCAGCTCGCCCTGCTCCGCTCCGAGGGCACCCCGATGGCCGCCTTCGGCCAGGGCGTCGACCTGCGCCGCGCCCGCTGGGAGGCCGCCGGCCACGACGACGGCAAGCAAGGCTCGCTGTTCGACTAAACGGCGATCATGTATCCGGCGCCGCATGCAGCGCCCCGCCAACGTGCAGCTTTGGACCATGCGCGCCGACCCCGCTGGCCACGCGACCACCTTGAACGGGATACGTGACCGCCGTTCTACCGGGGAGCCCGTCAGGCGCGGAGGTAGGCGAGGACGGCCAGGACGCGGCGGTGGTCGGCGGTGGTGGTGGGGAGCCGCAGCTTGGCGAAGATGCTGCTGACGTGCTTCTCGACGGCGCCTTCGGTGACCACCAGGCGCTCGGCGATGGCGGCGTTGGAGCGTCCCTCCGCCATCAGCTCCAGCACCTCGCGCTCGCGCGGGGTCAGCTCGGCGAGCGGGTCGTCGCGGCGGCGGCGGCCGAGCAGCTGGGCGACCACCTCCGGGTCGAGGGCGGCGCCGGACTCGCCGCACCGCATCGAGGCGCGCACCTCGTCTGGCGACGTGGTGGTGCATCGCGGCTGACGGTGCGCCAGCCGTCAGGAGGCGTCCCCGCCGCGCCCGCCGCCGAACCACGACCAGTCGGTGACCGGGCCGAGGTGGCGGAGCTTGTCGGGGTTGACGATCGAGTGCACCGTCTGCACCAGGCCGTCGGCGATGTCCAGCGCGAGCACGCTGATCAGGTTGCCCTCCGGGTCGTAGGCGATCGCGCCCGGCTGGCCGTTGACCTCGGCGGGGCGCATGCGCACGCCGCCCCGCTCCGCCAGGCGCGCGAGCCCGAGCAGGAAGCGGGCCACCTGCACGGCGCCGTGGATCGGCTGGCTGACCGCCGGCGCCTTGCCGCCGCCGTCGCCGTACATGACCGCGTCGGCGGCGAGCATGCCGACGAGCCCGTCGGTGTCGCCCTCCTCGACGGCGGCGAGGAAGCGGCGGGACAGCTCCTCGCGCTGCCGGCGGGACGTCTCGAAGCGGGGCCTGCCGGCCTCGACGTGGCGGCGGGCGCGGACGGCGATCTGGCGGGCGTTGTCCTCGCGCTTGCCGACCACCCTGGCGATCTCGTCGTAGTCGTAGCCGAAGACCTCGCGCAGCAGGAACACCGCCCGCTCCACCGGCGAGAGGCGCTCGAGCAGGACCAGGAACGCCAGCGACAGGGAGTCGGCGGTCTCGGCGTGCGCCGCCGGGTCGGCCGTGGTGTCGTCGGCATCGGTGACCAGGGGCTCGGGCAGCCACGAGCCGACGTACGCCTCCCGCCGCACCCGCGCGGAGCGCAGGTGGTCGATGGCGAGCCGGGTGGTGATCGCCGCCAGGTACGCCTTGGGCGAGTCGACCCGCTCCGGGCCGGCCCGGTGGGCGCGCAGGAAGGTCTCCTGCACGATGTCCTCCGCCTCGCTGACGCTGCCGACCATCCGGTAGGCGATCGAGAACAGCAGCGGGCGGTACCTGGCGTACGCGTCGTGTTCGTCCATGCCTCCAGCCTCCCGGCGCCTTTGCGAGTCTGCCCGTCACCGGGCTGGCGGAACCTTCAGACGAGATGGCGCCGAGCCCCGTGACAGTAGCGCCTGGGGGAGCCCGAACGGGCGCAGGACGTCGTTGCCGAGGAAGCGGGTGATGGCGGCGATCCGCCCGCCGTCGAGGGTGAGCACGATCAGCCCGGCGGCGGTCGCGACCGGTTCCCGCGGGTCGCCGAGGTAGCAGCCGAACGCCGGTTGGGTGTTGGCGCGCGTCGCCACCAGCCGGAAGCGTCGCTCGCCGTGCCAGGCGGCGCTGGCGCGCAGGAAGGACGCGATCGCCGCCGCGCCCTGGTACTGGTGCGGTGCCGGGGGCATGGTGAGCCAGGCGTCGCCGGTCAGCAGGGCGACCACGCCGTCGACGTCGTCGGCCTCGAAGGCGTCGGCGAAGCGCCGGGTGAGCTCGCGCTCGCGCGCCGAGCGCGGCGTCGGCGCCCGCCGCTGGGCCGCGGCCGCCGGGTCCGCGGCGAGCGCCGCCCGCGCCCGCTGCAGCGCGCCCTTGACCGAGGCCTCGCTGCTGCCGAGCATCGCCGCCACCTCGCCGGTGCGGAAGCCGAGCACGTCGCGCAGGACCAGCGCGCTGCGCTGGCGCGGCGGCAGCTGCTGCAGCCCGGCGACGAACGCCAGCTCGATCGCCTCCCTGGCCTGGAAGCGCGCCTCGGGCCCTGGCGAGCTGTCGGGAATCCCCTCGAGCAGCGCGTCCGGGTAGGGCTCGAGCCAGGTCGGCTCGCCGTGGCGGGTGGGCTCGGGCGGCTCGAACGGCGGCACCGGCGCCGGCGGTGGCCGCCGCCGGGCGTCGCGCAGCGCGTTGAGGCAGCGGTTGGTCGCGATTCGGTACAGCCACGCCCGCAGCGACGCCCGCCCCTCGAAGCCAGCCAGGCCACGCCAGGCCGCCAGCAGGGTCTCCTGCAGCACGTCCTCCGCGTCCTGCAGCGAGCCGAGCATCCGGTAGCAGTGCAGCTCCAGCTCGCGCCGGTAGGGGTCGGTGAGCTCGCGAAACGCCTGCTGGTCTCCCGCACGCGCGCGGGCGATGGTGGTCTCGTCCACCCCGACATCCTCGCACCAGTGCCGCTCGCGCTCACCGCGATTGGGGTACCCGGCGCCGGCCGGTCCGTTTCCGCCCTGGATGGTGTCGTGACAACCGAGGGCCACACCTACCGAGGAGGACCACGATGGCGGCGGCACGACCGGCGACGAACGGCAGCGACGAGCGAGGCAGGGCCCGTGCGGCGGCCGACCTGGCGGAGGGGACCATCCTGGCGACCGTGGAGGTCGCCGCGCCCCCTGAGCGCGTCTTCCAGGCGCTGGCCTCGAAGGAGGTCACCGACTGGTGGGTCAGGCCCGGCGTCTTCGACACCAGGGAGTGGAGCGGCGACGTGCGCGCCGGCGGCCACTGGCGGGCCTCGGGCGTCGGCGGCGGGAAGCCCTACGCCCTCGAAGGCGAGTTCCTCGAGGTCGACCCGCCGCAACGGCTGGTGCACTCCTGGCACCCGGCCGGGGCGCCCGGCGCGGCCACCACGGTGACCTACCTGCTGGAACCGCTCGACCGGGGGACCCGCATCACGCTGCGGCACGCCGGCTTCGGCTCGCGGGAGGTGTGCGCCAACACCGGCATCGGCTGGGAGACGAGCTTCGAGCGCCTGGCCCAGTCGCTGGCCCCTCCTGGCGCCTGACCGTCAGCTCCGGGGGGTCCTGGCCGAGTCCCGCCGTCGGCGGGCGTGTTCCCTGGCCTTGGCGCGGTTGCCGCAGTACTGCATCGTGCACCAGCGACGGTGCCCCTGGCGGTTGACGAACAGCCAGCCGCAGTCCTTCCCGGGGCAGCGCCCGACCGGCGGCCGGTCGGGCTGGCACAGCAGCTCGGCCGCGCTGCGGGCGACGGCGAGCAGGGGCAGGTCGAGCGAGACCGGCAGTACCCAGCGCGCCTGGCCGTCGGGACCGGCCACCAGCTCCGCCGCCGCGGCGGAGCGTTGCGCCAGCCTGGCGACCACCTGGAAATCCCGCCTGGCCGCCGGGTCCTGGGCGACCCGGTAGAGCGCCCGCCGCAGCCCGCGGGCCTCCTCGAGCACCCCGGCGGCCTCACCGGGCCGCCGGCGCCCGAGCGCGCGCACGCGGCCGCTCTCCTCGGCGCCGACCAGCCCCGCGTGGAACGCCCAGACCGCGAGGTGGTCGAAGTCGTGGAGCCATTCTCCCCTGGGGTGTGGAGGCGGGCCCCAGCCGGCCCACGTGTTGCAGAAGTCGAGGGCGGGGTGGCCGCCCACGAGGATGGGCATGCGGTAGCCCTCGACCATCACCCAGTGCACGACAGGAGTGTAGCCGATCGGCGTTTGCGGGCTAACCGCTTTGGAGAAGAAAACTGGTTAGTCGACGCCATCGGAGGTGGGAACATGCGCATCAGCCGGATCGGGATGCTGCTCGTGGTCGCGGGGCTCACGCTGCTCGGGCCCACGACCACGGCGCTGGCAGACCACGACCACCCGCCGGGACCGCCGTGGACGCCGTACCGCTCCCAGCCGTTCGACGCGCCACCCGGGGCGCGCTGCTCGTTCGGGGTGCGGGGCGAGATCCTGCGCGACGAGGAGCTCAGCCGGACGCTGACGACCTACCCCGACGGCAGCATCCACCTGCAGGAGGTGATCGGGCCCCTGGTGTTCCGGTTCACCAACACGTCGACGGGGCGCAGCGTGGTGCGCAACCTCGACGGCACCGGCCTGTTCGACCGCGGCACCGACGGCTCCTTCGCGCTCTTCCTCGTCAAGGGCCACATGGGCGCCGGCCTCGCCTCCACCGACCCCGGCGGCCCCGCGCTCCTGTACTTCACCGGCACCGGCCACACCCTCGTCCAGGCCGCCGACGGCAGCCGCACCGTCATCTACGGCAAGGGCCCCGTCGAGAACGTCTGCAACGCCCTCGCGCGCTGAGGAGGCAGGTCAGCAGCAGGAGTCCCTGTCGTCCTTTTCCACAATTTGGACTTCGGTGATGTTCTCCCTGTCGTGGCTCCACGAGGATACGGATCGCCCAATCGGCCTGCGCGTGCGGACGCGCAGGCCGATCCGCATCGCTCCTGGAGGCAGCGCAGGTGTCAGCAGGTCGGCCCAGGCACCCGATCAAGGAGCTGGAGACGCTCCTACGGGAGGTGGAACGACCTGGCTGGCACGTCGACAAGGGCCGCACCTACTTCAGGCTGCAATGCCCGTGCGGGAAGAGGCACATGAGGTGGGTGCACTTGACCCCGTCGGACGCAAACTACGTGAGGAACGTGCGAGGATGGCTCCGCCGGTGTTCGTGCTGGGAGGAGGGGGGCCGATGAGGTACTCGTTCTCGATCGGCATGCGCATCTCCGGGCAGCGCGACGACCTCGAACGCGCGCTCGACCGGGTCATGGACGAGCTGGTGCGCCTGAACGCAGTGGACCCGAGCATCTCCGCGACGATCGACGAGGGTGAGGTCGAGATCTCGGTCGTGGTCGACGCGGACTCGCCTGACGCGGCGGTCGCCGCCGGGGCGAGCACGGTCAGGACGGCCCTGCACGCCGCGGAGTGGCACACCCCGACCTGGCCTGCGTTCAACGCTCGCTCGGTCGGGGCCAGGCTGGTCGACGCCTGAGCGTGCCCCTACGGGTGCCTCAGGTCGACGCGGGCACCTGCGACGGCCGGGTGCGGATCGCCTGGCCGCTGTCGCGGTCGAAGAAGTGGAAGCGCGCCGGGTTGACCGTGAGGCGCACCCGCTGGCCCGCGCGGGCGTCGCTGCGGGCGTCCACCGCGGCCGTGAACACGCTGCTCCCCTCCGCGGCGACCAGCGGGATCGGCGTCCCGGCGCCCGGGTCCTCCTCGACGCCCTCGACCAGCACCGGCGGGGCGTCGACGGTGAACAGCACGTGCGCCTCGGAGCCGAGGTCCTCGACCACGTCGGCGGTCACCTCGATCACCGGCAGCCGCTCGCCGCCCCAGACCTCCGCGTCCTCGAAGTCGGACGGCCGGATGCCGAGGATCATCGGACGTCCCCTGGCGGCGCCGAGCTCGACCCCTGGCGGCAGCGGCAGGCGGTGGCTGCCGAAGCGCAGCTCGTTGTCCACCACGACGGCCTCGACCAGGTTCATCGCCGGCGAGCCGATGAACCCGGCGACGAACAGGTTGGCCGGGCGGTGGAAGAGCAGCTGCGGCGTGTCCACCTGCTGCAGCACGCCGTCGCGCAGCACCGCCACCCGGTCACCGAGGGTCATCGCCTCGACCTGGTCGTGGGTGACGTACACGATGGTGGTGGCGAGCTGCTCGTGCAGCCGCGCCAGCTCGGCGCGCATCTGTACCCGCAGCTTCGCGTCGAGGTTGGAGAGCGGCTCGTCCATCAGGAACGCCTGCGGCTCGCGCACCATCGCCCGCCCGATCGCCACCCGCTGGCGCTGGCCGCCCGAGAGTTCGCCCGGCTTGCGCGCGAGGTGGTCGAGCAGCGCCAGCACCCGCGCGGCGTCGCCGACGCGCTGCTGCACCTCGGCCTTTGGCGCGCGCCGCAGGCGCATGCCGAAGCCGATGTTCTGCTCCACGTTCATGTGCGGGTACAGCGCGTAGTTCTGGAAGACCATGGCGATGTCGCGGTCCTTGGGCTTCTCGTCGGTGACCACGCGCTCACCGATCACGACCTCGCCGTCGGTGACCTCCTCGAGGCCGGCGATCATGCGCAGGATGGTGGTCTTGCCGCAGCCTGACGGGCCCACCAGCACCATGAACTCCCCGTCGGCGATCTCCAGCGAGACGTCCCGCACCGCCTGCACGCCGCCGGGAAACTCCTTGCTCACGTGCTCCAGAACGATCCTGCCCATCGACGGACGCCTCCTCCTGCCGGCTATGGGCCGCTACAAGCTCGCGGCCGCGGCTCGTCGCAACGCTCGCAGACGGTCGTTGGTGAGGCCGGCGCGCAGGCGCCCGGCGCTTCCAGGGGACGCGCCCAGCGCGTCGAGGCCGAGCAGCGCGGCACCGACCACCGGCGGCGCCGTCGCCCGCCTGAGCCTTGCCGCGGGCGCCAGCGCGCGGATGCCGGCCCTGATCCGCGCCTGGAAGGTCGCGTCGTCACGCTGCAGCACCCCGCCGCCGAGGACCACGTCGACGTCGCGGCCACCGAGGCCGAGCCGGCGGATGGCGGTCCTCGCCATCGTGACCACCTCGTCCGCCTGGCGCCCGACGATCCCCGCCGCGGCGCGGTCGCCGGCCGCGGCGGCCTCGAACACCAGCGGGGCCAGCTCGAGCAGCCGGTCGTGGCCGATCGCCCCGAGGTGGACCGCCTCGACCACCGCGAGCGCGGAGTCCAGCCCGAAGTGCCCAGGAACCAGCCGCTGCAGCGCCGTCCGCGGCCCGCGGCCGTCCTCGCCGCGCATCGCCGCACCCACCGCGGCGAGGCCGATGTCGTGGCCGCCGCCCCAGTCGCCGGAGAGCTGGCCGAGCGCGGGGAAGCGCACCTCCTCCCCGCCGGGCGCCACCCCGGCGCAGTTCATCCCCGACCCGACCACCACGCCGACGCCCCAGGTCCGCTCGGTCCCCGCCCGCAGCACCGCGAAGACGTCGTTGCGCAGCAGGTCCGCGCGGGCCCAGTGGCGCGCCGCGATCGCCGGCGCCATCGCCTGGTGGTCCGCCGGCAGGTCGAGTCCGGCGAGGCACCAGGCGCCGACCTCGGCGAGCGGGCGCCGGGACGGGTCGAGGCCGGCGTCGCGGCAGACCGCGACGACCAGCGCGTCGAGCACCTCGATCGCGGCCCCGACGCCGAGCCCGTGGTGGGAGGCGCCCGGCCCGCGCACCGCTCCGAGCACCGCCCCGTCCGCGTCGACCAGGGCGACGTCGGTCTTGGAGTTGCCCCCATCGACGGCGAGCACCGCGGCGTTCATGCTGGCGTCCGGTCCTCCCAATAAGGAAACTTCCCTAACCATCTCACGTCGGCTGAACATTAGCAGCCATTCGAGCAACGGATAAGGGGCGACATGGGTCTCAAGATCGCGGTGGTCGGTGGGGGTAGCACCTACACCCCCGAGCTGGTTCAGGGCTTTGCCACCCGCCAGGACCGCCTGCCAGTGGACGAGCTGGCCCTGTACGACGTCGACGCCGAGCGGCTGGAGGTGGTCGGCGGCCTCGCCCGGCGCATGCTCGACCGGGCCGGCTGGAGCGGCCTCCTCGTGCTGGCCGAGCGGCGCGAGCAGGCGCTGGACGGCGCGGACTTCGTGGTCGTCCAGCTCCGCGTCGGCGGCCAGGCGATGCGCCTGGCCGACGAGACGGTCCCGCTCGAGTTCGGCTGCATCGGCCAGGAGACGACCGGACCGGGCGGCTTCGCCAAGGCGCTGCGCACCGTCCCGGTGGTGGTCGAGCTGGCCGAGGAGACCGAACGCCGCGCGGCTCCGGGCGCCTGGCTGGTGGACTTCACCAACCCGGTCGGGATCGTCACCCAGGCGCTGCTCGACCGCGGCAGCCGCGCCATCGGGCTGTGCAACTCGGCGATCGGCTTCCAGCGCCACTTCGCCGGCCTGCTCGGCGTCGCCGCCGACCGGCTCGAGCTGGAGCACGTCGGCCTCAACCACCTCACCTGGGTGCGCGCGGTCAAGGTCGACGGCGTCGACCGCCTACCCGAGCTGCTCGACCGGCACGGCGAGGAGGTCGCCGCCGGGCTCGGCCTGCCGCTCGAGCTGCTCCGCACCCTCGGCACGGTCCCCTCCTACTACCTCCGCTACTACTACGCCACCGGCGAGGTGCTCGCCGAGCAGCGCCACAACCCGTCGCGCGCCGAGCAGGTGATGGCGATCGAGCACGAGCTGCTCGGGCTGTACCGCGACCCGGCCCTCGACACCAAGCCGGCGCTGCTGGAGAAGCGCGGCGGCGCCTGGTACAGCGAGGCGGCGGCCGCCCTGATCGCCTCGCTCCACGCCGGCACCGGGGACGTGCAGGTGGTCGACGTGCGCAACGACGGTGCCCTGCCGGACCTCCCCGGCGACGCGGTGGTCGAGGTCCCGGCGCGGGTCGACCGCGACGGCGCGCACCCGCTGCCGCTCGCCCCGCTCGCCCCCGAGCTCCTCGGCCTGGTCCAGCAGGCCAAGGCGTACGAGCGCCTGGCGGTCGCGGCGGCGCTCGGCGGCGACCGCGCCGTCGCCCTCAAGGCGCTGCTCGCCAACCCGCTGGTGCGCGAGTACCGGGTGGCCGCGCCGCTGCTCGACGCGCTGCTCGAACGCAGCCGTCCTTACCTGCCCCGCTTCTACCAGGACCAAGCTCGGGGTTGACTTCGCCGCCTGGCGGTCAATAATGACCCAGCAGGAAGGTTTCCTAACTATACGGGCGACCCCGGGGAGGTGGGCCTCGAGGTGGAGCGCGAGCTCACCGCCGGCACGCCGAGCCTGCTGCGCGCGATCAACGCCCGCACCATCCTCGAGCTGATCCGGCGCAGCGGCCCGATCGCCCGTGCCCAGGTGGCCAGGGACAGCGGCCTGTCCAAGCCCACCGTCTCGCTCGGCCTCACCGCGCTGCTCGAGGCCGGGCTGGTCCGCGAGGTGGGGCGGACCAGCGGGCACCGCGGCCCCAGCGCGCTGCTGTACGAGCTCAACCCCGCGGCCGGCTGGGTCGCCGGCATCGACGTGGGACGCCGCTGGGTGCACGCCGCGGTGGCCGACATCAGCGGCAGCATCGTCGCCCGCCGCGACGAGCGCGCCAAGGCCGCCAGCGCCAACGCCCTGATCGGCCAGCTCGGTGAGCTCGCCCGTGGCCTTGCCGGCGACGCCGGCATCGCCTGGGACCAGGTCAGCCACACCACCGTCGGCAGCCCAGGAGTGTTCGAGCCGAGCAGCGGCACCGTCACCCTGGCCCCGAACCTTCCCGGCTGGGGGCGCCAGGGACTGGCCGCGGCGCTGCGCCGCGAGCTCGGCGAGCGCATCGGGCTCGAGAACGACGTCAACCTGGCCGCGGTGGGGGAGCGCTGGAAGGGCCTCGGCCAGGGGGTGCGCAACTTCGGCTTCCTCTCGGTCGGCACCGGCGTCGGCATGGGCCTGGTCCTCGGCGGCGAGCTGTACCAGGGCAGCGGCGCCGCCGGCGAGGTCGGCTACCTGCCCCTCGGTGGCGATCCCCACGACCCCGGCGCGCGCCGCCGCGGCGTCTTCGAGCAGGCTACCAACGCCGCCGGCGTGGTCCGCCTGGCGCGCGAGGCGGGCATGACCGGCCCGCTGACGCCGGCGAAGGTGTTCGCCATGGCGCGCGGCGGCCACCCGGTCGCCGGCGAGGTGGTCGCGACCGAGGCGCGGCGCCTGGCGCTCGGCCTCGCCGCCGTGGTCGCCGTCGTCGACCTGGAGCTGGTGATCCTCGGCGGCGGCATCGGCCGCAACGCCGACCTGCTGCTCGGGCCGATCGGGCGGGAGCTGCGCACCCTGTCGCCGCTGCGGCCACGGCTCGAGGTCTCCGCCCTCGGCGACGACGCCGTGCTCCACGGCGCGGTCGCCACCGCCCTCGCCGCCGCCCAGGACCAGCTCTTCGACCTCACCCGCAGGCTCGACCGCAGGCAACCCGCGATCTGAAGCAAGGCAACACGGCGCACCCTCGCGCGAAGGGAGTCTCCCAATGAGACGACGCATCGGCCTCGTCGTAGTGGCGCTGCTCGCCGCCGCCTGCACCGCGGGAGGAGGCGGCGGCACCTCCGGCCCGGCGCAGACGGCCGACCTCGGCGCCAACCACCAGCCAATGACGCTGACCGTGTGGAGCAACTTCTCCGCGCGCGAGTACAAGGTGGTCACCGGCGTGCTCGACTCGGTCAAGACCAAGTACCCGTGGATGACCATCAAGCACGTCGGCGGCAAGGACGACCAGGCGATCCAGCGGGCGATCAACGGCGGCACCCCGCCGGACATGGCGATCTCGTTCACGCCCCAGAACGCCGCCAGGTACTGCCAGACGGGCGCCTGGCAGGACCTCAACCCGTACCTGCAGGCCGACAAGATCGACAAGGCGTCGATGTGGCCCTCCGGTGTGTTCAGCTACACCCAGTACAACAACCGCCAGTGCGCGCTGCCGATGCTGACCGACGCCTACGGCCTGTACTACAACGTCGACCTGCTCAAGAAGAAGGGCTTCACCTCGCCCCCCAAGACCCTCTCCGAGCTGGCCGACATGGCCAAGAAGCTGACCGAGTACAACCCCGACGGCAGCATCAAGGTGGCCGGGTACGTGCCGCTGATGGGCTTCTACAGTGGCAACACGGTCAACGTCTACGGTCACGCTTACGGCGCCAAGTGGTACGGCAGCGACGGCAAGCCGAGCCTCGCCACCGACCCCAACTGGGCCAAGATGCTGCAGTGGCAGAAGTCCCTGGTCGACGCGATCGGCTACGGCAAGCTGCAGAAGTTCGTCGCCAAGCTCGGCGGCGGCGACTCCGAGTGGTCCTCGTCGCACGGCTTCGAGCAGGACAAGATCGCGATGATGATCGACGGCGAGTGGCGCACGGCGTTCATCGAGGCCGACAAGTCCAAGGTCAACTACGCCACCGCGCCGGCTCCGACCGCCGACGACCATACCGACCTGTACGGCTCCGGCCAGGTCGGTGGCACCATCATCGGCATTCCCAAGGGCGTCAAGCACCCGGCCGAGTCCTGGGCGCTGGTCAAGTACATGTCCACCGACACCAACGCCCTGGTGAACCTCGCCAAGGGGCTCAAGAACGTGCCGTCGACCAAGGCCTCGCTGCAGAACCAGGAGCTGGCCGGCGACCCGCGCTTCAAGACCTTCATGGACATCTTCAGCAACCCCAAGTCCAACTACAAGCCGCTCATGCCGATCGGTCAGGTCGACGAGGACATGTTCGGCACCTTCGCGGACAAGTGGCAGGCCGGTAAGGTGCCGGACCTGCACGCCGGGCTCAGCCAGCTCGACTCCCAGATCTCCAAGCAGCTCCAGCTCGGCTGAGAGGAGCAAGCCATGGCCACCGCCGTGGAGCGGTCGGGGGTCGCCGCGTCGCCGGCCCGCGCCGCCGAGCGCCGCCGGCGCCGGCGGCGCGCGGCGGCGCGCCGGCAAGGGGTCGCGCTGCTGTTCATGGCCCCCTGGATCATCGGGTTCAGCGCCTTCTACGTGTACCCGATGGCCGCCAGCCTGTACTTCTCCTTCACCCACTACGACATCCTCAGCCAGCCGAGCTGGGTGGGCCTGGCCAACTACCGCTTCATGTTCAGCGGCGACGGCCAGTTCTGGCAGGCGGTGCGCAACACCCTGTGGATCATCGCCTTCCTGGTGCCCCTGCAGGTCGCCTTCGGGATCGCCACCGCCACGGTGCTGACCAGGGTCAGGCGCGGCGTCTCGGTGTACCGCACGATCTTCTTCCTGCCGACCATGGTGCCGCTGGTGGCGGCGGCCCTCGGCTTCGTCTTCCTGCTCAACCCGGCCGGGCCCATCAACCGGATCCTGCACCTGCTGCACCTGCCCGAGCCGCTGTGGTTCCTCGACCCACACTGGACCAAGCCGGGGCTGCTGCTGATCGGGCTGTGGATGGTCGGCCAGACGATGATCCTGTTCCTGGCCGCGCTGCTCGACGTGCCCACCCAGCTCTACGAGGCGGCCGAGATCGAGGGCGCCGGCCCGTGGCAGCGGTTCCGCCACGTGACGTTGCCGATGATCTCCCCGGTGATCTTCTTCTGCGTGGTCATCGGCGTGATCCACGGCTTCCAGTACTTCACCGAGGCGTTCGTGATCTCCCGGGCCGGCGACCCGACCGGGCTCAACCAGCCGATCGGCTACCCGCAGGACTCGCTGCGGTTCTTCACCAGCCACCTGTACCAGCAGGGCTTCGAGGGCTTCCACATGGGCTACGCCGCCGCCCTCTCCTGGGTGATGTTCCTGGTGGTTATGGCCTGCACCATCGTGCTCATCCGCGGCTCCCGCCGCTGGGTGCACTACCAGGGAGGGTTCCGGTGACCGCGGTCCCCGCCCCCGGCAAGCCTGCCCATGCGCGGGCGCGCCGGCCCGTGCCGCCGGCGATCCGGCGCCGCCGGATGCTGATGACGGTCGCCGACCACGCGGTGGCGATCGCACTGTCGATCGCCTTCCTGGTGCCGTTCGTGTTCATCGTCGCGACCGCGCTGATGACCCAGCAGCAGGCGCTCACGTCGAGCCTGTGGCCGCACCCGTTCCGCTGGGGCAACTTCGCCCAGGTCTTCAGGTCCTTCCCGTTCCTGCGCTACACGCTCAACTCGTTCACCTACGCGGGGCTCGCCACCGTCGGGGTGGTGCTGTCGTGCGTGCCGGTGGCCTACGCGCTGTCGCGCATGCGCTGGCGCGGCCGCCAGTTCGCCTTCCTGCTGGTGCTCTCGACCCTGATGCTGCCGCCCCAGGTCACGGTGGTGCCGCTGTACGTGATCTTCGTGCGGCTGCACTGGATCGGCTCGCTCAAGCCGCTGATCGTCCCGATGTTCTTCGGCGACGCCTTCTCGATCTTCCTGCTGCGCCAGTTCTTCCTGACGATCCCCGACGAGCTGTCCGACGCCGCGCGCGTCGACGGCGCCAGTGAGCTGCAGATCCTGACCAGGGTGGTGGTGCCGCTCGCCAAGCCGGCGATCGCCGCGGTGGCGCTGTTCCAGTTCCTCTACTCCTGGAACGACTTCTTCAGCCCGCTGCTGTACGCCGGCTCCAACCCGGACACCTGGACGCTGGCAGTGGCGCTGACGCAGCTCACCGCGCTCTCGCGCGGGGTGCTGTGGAACCTGCAGATGGCCGGCTCCCTGCTGTTCACGCTCCCGGTGATCGTGCTGTTCTTCTTCGCGCAGCGCGTCTTCGTGCAAGGGATCACGCTCACCGGGGTCAAGGGGTGAGGGTCGTCCTCGGGGTCGACGGCGGCGGCTCAAAGACCCACGCGATGGTCGCCGACGAGTCGGGCAGGGTGCTCGGGTTCGCCACCAGCGACCGGTCGAACTGGGAGGACACCGGGCTGGACAGCGCGAGGATCGCGCTGGAGAAGGCGATCACCGGCGCGCTGGCCGCCGCCGAGGTGGCCGCCGGCGAGCTCGCCGCGAGCGCCTTCGGCCTCGCCGGGCTCGACTGGGACGACGACCGGCCGATGCTCGCCGCGCTGCTCGACCCGCTGGGGCTCGGCGGGCCGTCGTCCCTCGACAACGACTCGTTCATCGCGCTGCGCGCCGGCACCAGCGAGCCGTTCGGGGTGGTGGTGATCGCCGGCACGGGCACGGTCGCCGCCGGCCGCGACCGCGCCGGCCGCACCTTCCGGACGCTCGGCCTCGGCCCGATGTACGGCGACTTCGGCAGCGGCACCGACGTCGCCGAGGAGGGGGTCCGCGCGGTCGCCGAGGCCTGGACCGGGAGCGGCCCGGCGACCAGCCTGACCGGGCTGCTGCCGCCGCTGGCCGGCTGCGACTCCCCGGAGGAGCTGCTGCGGCGGCTCAGCCGCGGGGCGATCCCGCTGCCGCAGGCGGCGCCGCTGGTGCTGCGGGAGGCGGCAGCGGGCGACCAGGCCTGCCGCGAGATCGTGGTGCAGGCGGGGACCGCGCTCGGGGAGGCCGCCGCGCTGGTCGCCCGCCGGCTCGGCATCCAGGGCGAGGCCTTCGACGTGGTCATGGCCGGCGGCCTGTTCCGCGGCAGGAGCCGGCTGCTGGAGACCGCCCTCGCCGCGGCGCTGCACCGGGTCGCGCCGCGGGCGCGCCCCGTGCGGCTGGCGTGCGAGCCGGTGGTCGGGGCGGTGCTCGAGGCGCTGCGGCTGGCCGGCGTCGAGCCCTCCCCCGAGGTGCGCCGCCGGCTGGCCGAGGGCTCCTCACCCGGGCGGTAGCCGCCGCTCCCACTCGGGCGCGAGCGCCTCGATCAGCGCCAGGTAGCGCTCGTACGCCTCGGCGAGCGCGGCCGTCCGGTGCGCGTCCGGCTCGTAGGTCCGCGCCACCCGCACCGCCCGGTCGGCGCCGTCGGCCAGCCGCGGGTGCAGGCCGGCGGCCACGGCCGCGCAGAGGGCGGCGCCGAGCGCCCCCGCCTCCCGCGACGAGGTGACCGCGACCGGCTGGCCGAGCGCGTCGGCGAACACCTGCGCCCACACCTCGCTGCGCGCCCCGCCGCCGGTCAGCCGCAGCTCGCGCACCACGAAGTGGTCGCGCAGCGCGTCGACGTGGCTGCGGTGGTTGAACGCGACCCCCTCGAACACGGCGCGCAGCAGGTGCCCCCTGGTGTGCCAGCCCTTGAGGCCGAGGAAGGCGCCGCTGGCGCCGGGATGGCCCGGGGAGCCGTACAGGAACGGCAGGTACAGCACGCGCGAGGGCTCGCCGAGGGTGGCGGCGACCTCGTCGCCGACGAACCCGAACGGCGACGCGCCGGCCTCCTCGGCGCGTGCCGCCTCCAGCGGGGCGAGGCGGCTGACGAACCATTCCAGGTTGGTCGCGGACGCGGCCGAGTTCGCCATCGTGATCCAGCGGCCCGGCTCCACCCAGTTGCGGCACAGCAGCCGCTCGTCGCGCACCGGGGCGTCGCTGATCACCTCGTTGATGCTGAAGGTGCCGGCGATCATGGTGAGCTGGCCCGGGCGGACGCAGCCGCAGCCGATCGCCGAGGCGTCGCAGTCGTGCAGCCCGGAGACCACCGGGGTGCCTGGCGCCAGCCCGGTCGCGGCCGCCGCCGCGGCGCTGACCTCGCCGGCGGCCTGGTCGGAGCGGACGATCTCCGGCAGCGCCCCGCGCAGCTCGTCGAGCCCGAACAGCGCCAGCGCGCCGGGCGCGTAGCCCTGGGTGGCCAGGTCGGTGAAGCCGGCGCTGGCGTCGGTCGGGTCGGTGGTCAGCCGCCCGGTGAGCTTGAGCTTGAGCCAGTCCTTGCACGACAGCACGTGGCGGATGCGCCGGTAGACCTCGGGCTCGTGCTCCTTGACCCAGGCGAGCAGGACCGGCGGCTCGACCGCGAAGGGGGCCTCGCCGAGCAGGTTCAGGGCCCTTTCGGCGACGCCGTCGCGGCGCAGGCGCGCCGCCACCGCACCGGCCCGTCCGTCCAGCGAGAGGATCGCCGGCCGTGCCGGGCGCAGCCGCTCGTCGAGCACCAGCAGCCCGTCGCCGTGGCCCGTCGGCCCCACCGCGGCGACGTCGGCGCCGCGGGCGCCGGCGGCGCGCAGCGCCTGCCCGATCGCCTGGCAGGCGCCGGCCCACAGGTCGTCGAGGTCCTTCTCCACCCAGCCCTCGCGGGGCGTCCGCTGCTGGCTGGGGACCGCGCCGGCACCGAGCGGCGCGCCGTCGGGGCGGAACAGCACCGCCTTGGTGACGGTGAGGCCGGCGTCGAGGCCGAGCAGCAGCTCGCTCACTGCCGTGCGAGGGCGACGGCGTCGGCGTTGACCACGGTGGCGGTGTGGCCGCGCTCGGCCAGCTCCCTGACGGCCTCGGCGACCAGCCTGACCGACTTCTCCCTGGCCTCGACGGTGGCGCCGGCAATGTGCGGGCTGAGGGTGACGTTGTCCAGCGCGCGCCACGGGCTGTCGGGCGGCAGCGGCTCCTGGTCGTGCACGTCCAGCCCGGCACCGGCGATGCGGTGCTCGGCCAGCGCCTGGTAGAGGGCGTCGTGATCCACCATCCGGCTCCGTGCCGTGTTGACGAAGTAGGCCGTCGGCTTCATCAGCGCGAACTGCTCGCGGCCGATGAACCGCCTGGTCTCGGCGCTGAGGCGCGCGTGCAGGCTGACCACGTCGCCCTCGCGGAACGCCTGGTCCAGCTCGGTGAGCTTCTCGCCGCCGTGCGCGTCGATCGTGTCGCGGTCGACGTAGGGGTCGAACACCAGCAGCCGCACCCCGAACCCGGCCAGCCGCCGGGCGAGCTGCCTGGCGACGTGCCCGAACCCGACCATCGCGACGGTGCGGCCCGCCAGCTCCCAGGCCGGGGCGGCGAACTCCTTGGGCCAGCCGCCCGCCTTGATCCCAGCGTCGGCCCTGGCGACGTCGCGGACCTCCGCGAGCAGCAGCGCCAGCGCCTGCTCGGCGACCGCGGCGGCGTTGCGCCCTTGCACGTTGGCGACGGCGACGCCGCGGCGGCTCGCCCCGTCGAGGTTGACGTTCTCGACGCCGGCGCGGGCGACCACCACCGCGGCGAGCCGCGGCGCCGCCTCCAGGACCGCCAACGGCACGGGCGCGAAGTGCACCACCAGCAGCTCGGCCTCGCCCGCCGCCGCGACCACCTCGTCAGGGGTCGGCACCGCCTCGGGGCCGTCGGTCTCCATCGTCTGCTGCATGCTGTGCTGCCGCTCCGGCGGCGCCGCCCAGTCGACCGCCCGCACGGGTCCGAAGCCGCCGCCGAGTTCGCGCTCGATCGCCGCCCTGAAGGCCTCGTGGGGGATGAGGCGGTCGCCGACCACCAGCGTGTCCAATTGGCCCTCCCTCGGCTGGCGCGGAATTGGTCGCCCCCACGGTACGGCGCGGCGCGGCGGTCCGGTACCGTGCGGTCGCCGGGCAGGCAACCGTTGGAGGTACGGCATGGCCGCAGAAGGGCTCGCCACGGGCGAGCGTGTCACCATCGACAAGGACGGCCACGTGCTGCTGGTCGGCGTCAACCGTCCGGAGAAGCGCAACGCCTTCGACCTGGCGGTGATCCGGGAGCTGGCGGCGGCGTACGAGCGCCTCGGCGACGACGGTGACGTGCGCGTCGGCGTCCTGTACGGGCACGGCGAGCACTTCTCGGCGGGGCTGGACCTCGCCGAGGTCGGGCCGGTCGCGGCCGAGCAGGGCGTGCAGGCGCTCTCGGGCGGCGGCCGCTACGACCCCTTCGGGGTCTGGGGCGAGCCGGTGCCCAAGCCGGTGGTGATGGCCGTGCAGGGCATCGCCTTCACCCTCTCGATCGAGCTGGCCCTCGCCGCGGACGTCGTGGTGGCCGCCGAGGACGTGCGCTTCCGCCAGCTCGAGATCGCGCGCGGCATCCTCCCCTTCGGCGGCGCCACCTTCCGCGCCCCCGCCCAGCTCGGCTGGGGCAACGCGATGCGCTTCCTGCTCACCGCCGAGGAGTTCGGTGCCGAGGCGGCCCGGCGCATCGGTCTGGTCCAGGAGGTCGTGCCCGCGGGGCGCCAGCTCGACCGCGCGGTCGAGCTCGCCCAGCTGGTGGCCGCCCAGGCGCCGCTCGGGGTCCAGGGCACCCTGGCCAACGCGCGGGTCGCGCGGGCGGCGGCCGAGCGGGCGGCGGTGGCGCACCTGGCGGAGCTGGTGCCCGGCATCCTCAACAGCCAGGACGCCGCCGAGGGGATACGCAGCTTCCTCGAGCGCCGCGCCGGCCGCTTCACCGGCGCCTGAGCTTCGGGCCTAGCCAGACGCCGCTGGACTGCCGGTCCGGTCGAGCGCGCCGTCGAGCGTGCCGAGCAGCTCGTCGAGGGATGCCTGCAGGCCCCGCCGCCACGCCACTTCGAAGGCGTCCGGGTCGGCGGCCCGGCGCAGCGCCTCCAGGCGCTCGCCGCGTCCGGGATCCTGGAGGTGCGCGGGCTGGCTGCCGAGCTGCCTGGCGTCGGCGGCGGCGTGGAGGAGGACCGCGACCGGCGGGTCGCGATCGGCCAGCAGGCCGGCGAGGCGGTCGAGCACGACGGGGACCGTGTGGGCGTGCGCCGCCAGGGCGGCCACCCCGAGCGCCTCGCGGAGGTACGCGAGGGCGTCCACCGCTGCCCCGGCCCGCTCCGCGGCCCGGCCGAGCAGGAGGAGCATCAGCCCCTCGCAGCGGTGGTCCCCGACGCGGCGGAACGCCGCCAGGCAGTCGCGCCCGAGCTCGGCGGCGCGGGCGTCCTCCCCGCGCGCCAGCCAGACCTCCGCCAGGGCGCTCCTCGCGTGGGCCTGCTCGTGCTCGCTGCCCTGGCGCACGCTGAGCCTGAGGGCCTCGGCGGCGAGCGGCTCGGCCCGGCCGGCGTCGCCGAGCTCCCGCACCAGGCGGGCGGCCATCAGGTAGGCGCAGTTCGCGACCCGGAGGAGGTCGCGCTCGAGGGTGAACAGCCGGTGGGCCTCGCCGAGCAGCGTGAGTCCCTCGGCCGGGTCCTTTACCAGGCCGAGGGTCTGCAGCGTCGTCGCGGTCTGCCAGCGGTCGCCCACCGACCGGAAGTGCGCCAGCGCGGCCTCGAACGGCTGCACGGCCCCGTCCACGTCGCCGTTGTAGGCCCTGACCGCGGCGACCTCGCGCCGGGCACGGGCCAGCAGCTGCTGGTCGCCGAGCCGCTCCGCCAGGGTCAGCGCCTCCTCGGCAAGCGGCGCCGCCCGCTTCGCCTCCCAGGGGCGGAGGGCCTGGGAGGCGGCCAGGAGCGCCGTGACGCGGGCCGGCGGCGGTCCCGTGCCGGCCGCCAGGGCACCCTCGGCCCACAGGATGGCCGAGCGCCGCAGGTCGGCATCCTCCCAGAACTGCCACAGCGCCCCGACCAGGCGGAGCGCGACGGCCGGCTCGTTGTCCAGCGACCATTCCAGCGCCTGCACCAGGTTGTCGTGGTCCTGGCGCAGCGTGGCGATCCAGCCGGCGGCGTCCGGGCCGCGCAGGTGCGGCTCGGCCTCCTCGGCCACCCGCACGAACCAGCCGGCGTGGCGCCGCCACAGCGACCGCCCGGTGGCCTCGCCCAAGCGCTCGCGCGCGAACGAGCGCAGCGACTCCAGCAGCCGGTAGCGGTTGCTGGCACCCACCGGGTCGACCACCACCAGGGAGCGGTCGACCAGCCTGGGGAGCAGCTCCAGCACGTCGGACCGCGCCAGCGCCTGGTCGGTGCAAACGGCCTCGGCCGCGGCCAGGGAGAAGGAGCCGGCGAACACCGCCAGCCGGGTGAACAGGCGCCGTTCCGGCTCGCCGAGCAGGTCGTAGCTCCACTCGATCGCCCCGCGCAGGGTGCGGTGCCTGGCGGGCAGGGCGGGCCCGCCGGAGGCGAGCAGCTGGAAGCGGTCGTCCAGCAGCCCGGTGAGCTGGTCGGGGGTGAAGGTGCGCAGCCGCGGCGCGGTCAGCTCCAGCGCCAGCGGCAGGCCGTCGAGACGGCGGCAGAGCTGCGCGACCGCCGCGGCGTTCGCGGCGGTCACGCGGAACCGCGGGCTGGCCGCTCGCGCCCGGTCGGCGAGCAGCCGCACCGCGTCGCTCTGGACCACACCATCGAGGTCCGACGCGCCCTGCCCCGGAACCGGCAGCGGGTCGACCCGGTAGACCACCTCCCCGGGCGACCCGAGGGGCTCGCGGCTGGTGGCCAGGACCTTGACGGGCGCGGCGGCGTCCAGCAGCGCGCGCACCACCGTGGCCGCCTCGGCGAGCAGGTGCTCGCAGTTGTCGACCACCAGCAGCGCCCGCCTGCCCACCACGAACGCCACCAGGGTCTCCACCGGCGAGCGGCCGGGAACCTGCTGGCCGCCGAGGGCGGCCAGCAGCCGGTCGGCGACGGCCGACCCTTCCGGGAGCGGCGCCAGCTCGGCCAGCCAGACGCCGTCGGCGTACCGGTCGGCGGTGGTCCTGGCGACCTCCAGCGCCAGCCTCGTCTTGCCCGTCCCCGCCGGCCCCGTCAGGGTCAGCAGCCGGCCGGAGCCGAGCAGCCCGGCGACCTCCTCGAGCTCACGGGCGCGCCCGACGAAGCTGGTCAGCCGCGACGGGAGGTTGGTCGCCGGCCGCGCCGCCCGGTCGCCGAGCAGCGCCGCGCCGAGGGCGGCGAGCTCGCCGCGCGAGCCGGCGCCGAGCTTGGCGAGCAGCGCGGAGACGTGGCTCTCCACGGTCCGCACCGAGACGGAGAGCCGCTCGGCGACCTCGCGGTTGCTCAGCCGCTCGACGAGGCAGCGTAGGACGTCGAGCTCCCGGCGGGTGACGCCCGCCCGTACGAGCTGGAGCGTGGCGTCGTCCCCGAGCTGTGCCATGGCGACCCATCGTAGCCGGGCGAGGCGGCACCACGGAGGGAAGTTCCGTGCCGGCCACCCACGACAGCGGCCGGGGAGAGGCCCGATGATGGCGTTGGACGGTCCGCCATGGGGCGCCAGGCCGGGCGGGGGAGGACGCGAGCATGAGCTTTCTCAGGACGATCGGCGACCAGGAGGCGAGCGGGGAGGTCGCCGACGTCTACGACCAGGAGCGCAAGGAGCGCGGCTACGTGATGGACGCCACCCGGGCGCTGAGCACCCGCCCGGAGGTCCTGCTGGCGTGGGAGCGGTTCATGGCGGCGGCTCGCGAGGACGGCTTCACCCTGCGGCTGCGCGACTGGCGCCTGATCACCCTGGTCGCCGCGAAGCACATCCGGTCCACCTACTGCTCGCTGGTCTACGGCCGGGCGCTCGTCGAGGACCTGGGCTCGGCCGAGGCGGTGCTCGCGGTCGAGCGCGACTTCCGCTCCGCGGGCCTGTCCGAGCGGGACGTGGCGATGCTGGAGTACGCCGAGAAGGTGACCGTGGCGGCGCACACGATCACCGAGGACGACGTCGAGCGGCTGCGCCGGCACGGCTTCTCGGACGAGCAGGTCTTCGACGTCGCCCTGTGCGCGGCGATCCGCAACCTGTTCAGCCGCCTGATCGACGCGGTCGGCGCGACGCCCGACCCCGACCTCCACGAGCTGGAGCCCGCCGAGCTGCGCGCCGCGCTGATGGTCGGCCGGCAGCTGGAGTAGCGCCTCGGCCGTTGCCTACGAGCCTCTCATCGACATCTCATCCACGGTGCGTAGCGTGGTCTCCGGCCCCTACCCCCTGCCGTGCCCCCCGGGACCCGACGAGAGGCTCCCTCCGTGCGCCGTCCGAGCCTTGCCGTGCTGGTCGTGCTCCTCGCGGCCTCGACGGCCGCGTGCGGCGGCGGGCCGAAGGCGTCGGGGGACCCGTTCGGCCGCACGGCGGCGCCGTCCCCGTACCCCGAGCGCGCCGCGCCCGCGCGGCTCGACCCGGCCCGCTTCAGCAGCCACATCGACCACCCCTACTGGCCGATGCGGCCGGGCAGCCGCTGGACCTACCGCGAGGTCGACCCGAGGGGCGGCCGGCGGCGGGTCGAGGTCACCGTCGGCGACCAGACCAGGACCATCCTCGGCGTCGAGGCCAGGGTGGTGCACGACACCCTGACCGTGGACGGCCGCCTGGTCGAGCAGACCGACGACTGGTACGCGCAGGACGCCGACGGGAACGTCTGGTACCTCGGCGAGCAGACCAGGGAGTTCCACGACGGCACGACCACCACCAAGGGGTCGTGGCAGGCCGGCGTCGACGGCGCCAGGCCGGGCATCCTGCTCCCCGCCCATCCCCGGCCGGGCATGTCCTACCAGCAGGAACGCTACGACGGCAGGGCCGAGGACCGCGCCACGGTGCTGAGCCTCGGCATGCGCGCCAAGGTCCCCTACGGCTTCTTCGACCACCTGCTCATCACCAAGGAGTGGACGCCGCTCCAGCCGAGCGTGCTCGAGCACAAGTTCTACGCGCCCGGGGTGGGGCCGGTCCTGGCCATCACCGTGAGCGGCGGCTCGGGCCGGGAGGAGCTCCTCCGCTTCGACCGCGCCTGAGCCGCCCTGGAGGCGCGCCGCGCCTGGGCCCGAGGGTGCCCGGGTGCTTCGGAGTGTGCGCGGGGCCCGAGCTTGCGTCCGGATCGCACTCTTGCTCCCGAATCTGCGAAAATTTCTCTGACTAGTTAGTCGACTTCAAGGGGATTTTCGTCGTACGCAGGGATTTCACGAGTGAACATTTGCAGTTACCCTTCCGAAGGGACTAGGTAGTCGGGGGGCTACCTGGCCGAGGGGGACTAGGTAGTCGGGGGGCTACCTAAGGGGGCTCAGACGCGACGTATCAGGCAGCCGCGCGCTGCGCTCATCAGTCTGAGCGGATCACGGATTCAAGCAAACTAGGTAGACACTCGCGTCGTAAACGCCGGGGGGCTCAAATGCGACGTTTCTGCCAGCCGTGCGCTGGTCTCATCTTCTTCGCCGGGGAGCAGGGGGGGCTGGCGCGATGACCCGTTGGATCGTCGGCTCCAGCCTGCGGGCCCGGCTGCTGGTCGTGCCGGTCGCCGCCGCCCTGCTGGTGGTCGGCTTCGTGCAGCTGCGCAGCATGCCGGTTGACGTGCTGCCGGAGTTCACCCCGCCGCTGGTGGAGATCCAGACCGAGGCGCTCGGGCTGTCGGCGGCCGAGGTGGAGCAGCTCGTCACCGTCCCGCTCGAGCAGGACCTGCTCAACGGCGTCGCCTGGCTCGACCAGATCCACTCCGAGTCGCTGCCGGGACTGTCGCGCATCGAGCTGATCTTCGAGCCGGGCACCGACGTGCTCAAGGCGCGGCAGCTGGTGCAGGAGCGACTCATCCAGGCGCCCGGAGGCATCCCCAACGTCTCCAAGGCGCCGATCGTGCTGCAGCCGCTCTCGTCCACCAGCCGGGTGATGACGGTCGGCTTCTCCTCCAAGGACCTCTCCCTGATCGACATGTCGGTGCTGGCCAGGTGGAAGATCAGGCCGCGCCTCATGGGCGTCCCCGGGGTCGCCAACGTCGCCATCTGGGGGCAGCGCGAGCGGCAGCTCCAGGTCCAGGTCGACCCGCAGAAGCTGCGCCAGCGCGGCGTCTCCCTCGACCAGGTCATCCAGACGACCGGCAACGCGCTGTGGGTGTCGCCGCTGAGCTTCGTCGAGGCGTCCACGCCGGGCACGGGCGGCTTCATCGACAGCCCCAGCCAGCGCCTCGGCATCCAGCACGTCTCGCCGATCATCACCGCCAAGGATCTGGCCCAGGTCACCGTGGAAGACACCGGCGGCCGGCGGCTGCGCCTCACCGACGTGTCCAAGGTGGTCGAGGACCACCAGCCGCTGATCGGCGACGCGGTGGTCGGCGACGCGCCCAGCCTGATGATGGTGATCGAGAAGTTCCCCGGCGCCAACACCGTCGAGGTGACCCGCGGCGTCGAGCAGGCGCTGGACCAGCTCCGGCCCGGCCTGTCCGGCATCACCATCGACACCAGCCTGTACCGGCCGGCGAGCTTCATCGGCGTGGCCACCCACAACCTCGCCCTGGCGCTGGTCGTCGGCCTGGCGCTGGTGATCCTGTTGCTCGGCCTGTTCCTGTTCGACTGGCGCGCCGCGCTGATCAGCCTGGTGACCATCCCGCTCTCGCTGCTGACGGCCGTGCTCGTGCTGTACCTGCGCGGCGCGACCTTCAACACGATGGTGCTCGCGGGCCTGGTGATCGCCCTCGGGGTGGTAGTGGACGACGCGATCGTCGACGTCGACAACATCAAGCGGCGGCTGCGGCAGCGCGGCCAAGCCTCCGCGGGCAACGAGGAATCGACCCTCGCCACCGTCATGCGCGCCTCGCTCGAGCTGCGCGGCCCGCTGGTCTTCGCCACGCTGATCATCCTGCTCGCCGCCGTGCCGCTGTTCTTCGTGCAGGGCGTCACCGGCTCGTTCGTGAAGCCGCTGGCCACCTCCTACCTCCTGGCCGTGCTCGCCTCCATGCTGGTGGCGCTGCTGGTCACGCCGGGGCTGGCGCTGCTGCTGCTCGGCGGCGCGCCGCTGCGGCAGCGCTCCTCGCCGCTGGCCCGCTGGCTGGAGCGCGGCCACACCGCGGCGCTCACGCGCCTGATCGCCAGGCCGCGCCTGGCCTTCGCCGGCGTCGCCGTGATCGCGCTCGCCGGGCTCGCGGTGCTCCCGCTGCTCGGCGGCCGCTCGATGCTGCCGCCGCTGCAGGACCGCGACCTGCTGATCAAGTGGCAGGGCGCGCCGGGCATGTCGCAGCCGGAGATGGACCGGATCACCGAGCGGGTCACCCGCGAGCTGCGAGGGACTCCCGGTGTTCGCAACGTCGGCGCGCTGGTCGGGCGCGCCATCGGCTCGGACCAGGCGGTCAACGTCAACTCCGGCCAGTTGTGGATCAGCATCGACCCCAAGGCCGACTACGGCAGGACGGTCGCGGCCGTCCGCCGGGTGGTCAACGGCTACCCGGGGCTCACCCACGACCTGGCGACCTACCCGGAGGAACGCATCAGGCAGGTCCGCACCGGCACCAGCGACCCGCTGGTGGTCCGCGTCTACGGCGAGAACCTGCAGGTGCTGCGCGGCAAGGCAGAGGAGGTGCGGCGCGCGATCGGCGGCGTCGACGGCGTGGTCTCGCCGCGCATCGACACCCAGGCGGTCGAGCCGACCGTGGAGGTCGAGGTCGACCTCGCCGCGGCGCAGCGCGAGGGCATCAAGCCGGGCGACGTCCGCCGGGCTGCGGCCGCGCTGCTGTCGGGCGTCACCGTCGGCAACCTGTTCGAGGAGTCGAAGGTGTTCGACGTGGTGGTGTGGGGCGAGCCCGCCACCCGCCACAGCCTGACCAGCATCCAGAACATGCTGATCGACAAGCCCGGCGGCGGCTCTGTGCGCCTCGGGGACGTGGCCAGGGTGCACGTCACCCCCAACCAGACGGTCATCAGGCACGACGCCGTCTCGCGCTACCTCGACGTCACGGCCGGCGTCCGCGGGCGCTCGCTCGCCGCCGTGACCAACGACGTCGAGCGGCGCGTCCGTGGCATCAGCTTCCCGCTCGAGCACCACGCCGAGGTGCTCGGGGCGGCCGAGGCGCGGCGCGGCGCCCAGCAGCGGACGCTGAGCATCGCGCTCGCCGTCGCCGTGGCGGTCTTCCTGCTGCTGCAGGCGGCCTTCGGCAGCTGGCGCCTGGCGACGCTGGTCTTCGCCAGCCTGCCGCTCACCCTGGTGGGCGGCGTGCTGGCCGCGCTCGCGTTCACCGGTGAGATCACCCCCCTCGGCTCGCTGGTCGGGCTGTTCGCGGTGCTGGGGATCGCCGTCCGCAACGCCGTGCTGCTCGTCAAGCACCTGCAGCGCCTGCACGCCGACGGGGAGCTCGGCCCGGACCTGGTCGTGCGCGGGGCGCGGGAACGGCTCGCGCCGACCGTGCTGACCGCGCTGATGGTCGGGCTGGCGGTGCTGCCGCTGCTGCTGTTCGGCGGCGTCCCCGGTCTCGAGGTGGTGCGCCCGCTGGCCGTGGTGATCCTCGGCGGCCTGCTCACCTCCACGCTGGTCGGAGTGCTGCTGCTGCCGCTTCTGTACCTGCGGTTCGCGCCGCGCGAGCAGCCGGTGGACCTGGAGGCGGAGCTGCAACTGAGCCCGGCCTCGATCGACGGGGGACGACCGAGCGCCGTTACGGCTCGGCCAGGCAAGGGGGAATCCTGATGCGGCAGGAAAGGCGATGGAACCTCGTGGCGCTGCTGCTGGTCGCCGCGCTCATGGTGGGTGTCTCGGCGTGCTCGCGGAGCCAGGCGACCGAGGAGGAGGGCGGCTCGAGCGACGCCGTCAAGGTCGAGCCCGTCCAGGGGAGCGAGCTCAGCCGGGTGATCCTGACCGAGCAGGCGGCCGGCCGGCTCGGCATCCAGACCGCCAAGGTGCGCGAGGAGCGGGTCGCCCCCGCCGGCGGCGGCAAGGCGGTCACGCGCAAGGTCATCCCCTACGCGGCGGTGCTCTACGACGAGCAGGGCAGCACCTGGACGTTCACCAACCCCGACCCACTGACCTACCTGCGCCAGAAGATCGCCGTCGACTTCATCCAGGGTGGCGACGCGGTCCTCTCCGCCGGCCCCGCGGCCGGCGCGACGGTGGTGACGACCGGCTCCGCGGAGCTGCTCGGCGCCGAGCTCGGGGTCGGCGGCGAGTGAGGCGGGCGCGGCAGGCAAGCCGCGGTGACTGCGTAGGAGACCTACAACCATGATGCGATGGATCGTTGGGTCGAGCCTGAAGTTCCGCTACATCGTGGTCGCGCTGGCGGTCGCGATGATGAGCTTCGGCATCGTGCAGCTGCGCGACACCCCGGTCGACGTCTTCCCGGAGTTCGCGCCGCCGCGGGTGGAGATCCAGACGGCCTGCCTCGGGCTGACGGCGTCCGACGTGGAGCAGCTCGTCACCGTCCCGCTGGAGGACGCGTTCAACGGAGTGCCGGGCCTCGACGACATGCGCTCCTCGTCGGTTCCCCAGCTTTCCTCGATCCAGCTGATCTTCAAGCTGGGGACCGACCTGCTGCGCGCACGGCAGCTCGTGCAGGAGCGCATGGCAACGGTACTGCCCACACTGCCGACCTGGGCCGCTCCGCCGGTGATGTTGCAGCCCCTCTCGTCGACGTCCCGGGTGATGAAGATCGGGCTGTCGTCGAAGAGCCGCTCGCTCATCGAGATGTCGATGATCTCTTATTGGACGATCAGGGCGCGACTGCTGCGCGTCCCCGGCGTGGCCAACGTGCCGATCTGGGGCGAGCGCCTGCAGATGCTGCAGGTCCAGGTCGAGCCGGAGAAGCTGCGGGCGCACCACGTCACCCTCGACCAGGTGATGGAGACCACCGCGAACTCTGTCGACGTCGGCCTGCTGAAGTTCTCCAACGGGGCGGTGGTCGGCACCGGGGGCTTCGTGGAGACCCCCAGCCAGCGGCTCGGCGTCAGGCACATCCTGCCGATCAGGACGCCGAAGGACCTGGCCTCGGTGACCATCGACGAGCGCAAGGGCAAGCCGCTGCGCCTCGGCGACGTGGCGCGGGTGGTGGAGGACCACCAGCCGCTGGTCGGCGACGCGGTCATCAACGACGGCCCCGGCCTCATGCTGATCGTCGAGAGGCTTCCCTGGGCCAACACCCTCGACGTGACCCGCGGGGTGGAGCAGGCGCTCAAGGAGCTGCAGCCCGGGCTGACCGGGATCGACGTCGATCCCACCATCTTCCGTCCGGCGAGCTTCATCGAGACGGCGCTCCACAACCTCACCAACGCGCTGCTGCTCGGCTGCCTGTTCGTGATCCTGGTGCTGGCCCTGTTCCTGTTCGAGTGGCGTAGCGCCCTGATCAGCCTGGTGGCGATCCCGCTGTCCCTGGTGGCCGCCGGGTGGGTGCTGTACCTGCGAGGCGCCACCATCAACACGATGATCCTCGCTGGGCTGGTGATCGCCGTCGGGGTGGTGGTCGACGACGCCATCATCGACATCGAGAACATCACGCGGCGATTGCGCCAGTACCGGCGCGAGGGCGTACAGAAGTCGACCGCGGCCGTGGTCCTCGAGGCCTCGCTCGAGGTGCGGGGCCCGATCATCTACGCGACGCTGATCATCGTGGTGGCCGCGGTACCCGTCTACTTCCTGCAAGGACTGACCGGTTCGTTCTTCCGGCCGCTAGCCCTGTCCTACGCGCTGGCGGTGCTCGCCTCCATGGTGGTCGCGCTGACCGTCACGCCGGCGCTGGCGCTGCTGCTGCTGCGCAAGGCACCGCTGGAGCGCCGCGAGTCACCGCTGGTCCGCTGGCTGCAGCGCGGCTACACCGCGCTGCTCGCCCGGGTCGTCCAGCGGCCGCGCTGGGCCTACGCCACCGTGGCGCTGTTCATCGCCGGCGGCGTGGCGGTGACCCCGCTGCTCGGGGAGTCGCTGTTCCCGCAGTTCAAGGAGCGGGACTTCCTGATGCACTGGATCTCCTACCCGGGCACCTCCCGTCCGGAGGAGCATCGCATCGTCGCGGCGGGCAGCCGTGAGCTGCGGACCATCCCGGGGATCCGCAACTTCGGCTCCCACATCGGGCAGGCGATGCTCGGCGAGGAGATCGCCGGGGTCAACTTCGGCGAGAACTGGATCAGCGTCGATCCCAAGGCCGACTACGACAAGACGCTCGCGGCCCTGAACGAGACCGTCGCCAGCTACCCCGGCCTCTACACCGACGTGCAGACCTACCTCAACGAGCGCATCAAGGAGGTGCTGACCGGCACCAGCGAGGCCATCGTGGTTCGCATCTCAGGCCCCAACCTGCAGGTGCTGCGCGACAAGGCCGCCGAGGTCGAGAAGATGCTCGGCACCATCGACGGGGTCACCGAGCAGCACGCCGACTTCGTGGTCGACGTCCCGCAGGTGGACGTCGAGGTGAACCTCGCCAAGGCCAGGCGCTACGGGCTCAAGCCCGGCGACGTGCGCCGGGCGGCTTCGACGCTGGTGGCGGGTGAGGAGGTCGCCGACGTCTTCAGGGACGGCAAGGCCTACGACGTCCAGGTCTGGAGCACGCCCAAGACCCGCAACAGCGTGAGCGACATCCGCAACCTGCCGATCGACACGCCCAACGGCGGCCAGATCCGCCTCGGCGACGTGGCCGAGGTGCGCGTCAAGCCGACCCCGAACCTGGTCGAGCGCGCCAACAACTCGCGCCGCCTCGACGTCGGCGCGAACGTCCGCGAGGGAAGCGACCTCGGCTCCGTGGCGCGCGAGGTGGACCGCCGCCTCAGGGAGGTCAGCTTCCCGCGCGGCTACGACTACCGGGTGCTGGGCGAGTACCAGGAGCGGCAGGCCGCGCAGAAGCGCCTGCTGATCTTCGCCGTCGGCGCGGCGCTCGGGGTCCTGCTGCTGCTGCAGCTGTGCTTCGGCAGCTTCCGCCTGGCGGCGCTGAACCTGCTGACCCTGCCGATGGCCCTGGTCGGTGGCGTGCTCGCCGCCTACCTGGGCGGCGGCATCATCTCGCTCGGCTCCCTGGTCGGGTTCTTCACCGTGATGGGGATCGCCGCCCGCAACGGCATCCTGATGATCAACCACTACCAGCACCTCGAGCGCCACGAGGGGGAGACCTTCGGGCCGGCGCTGGTCCTGCGCGGTGCCAGGGAGCGGCTCTCGCCGATCCTGATGACCGCGCTGGCGACCGGGCTGGCGGTCGTGCCCCTGGTGATCGCGGGGTCGCTCCCCGGCCACGAGATCGAGCACCCGCTCGCGGTCGTGATCCTCGGCGGGCTGTTCACCTCGACCCTGCTCAACCTGTTCGTCGTGCCCTCCCTGTACCTGCGCTTCGGCAAGCCGAGGAAGCAGCGGTGGGAGGGCGGCACCACCAAGTCACCCGCACCCGAGGGGAGCGCGTCATGACCAGGATCGCCGGTCGGGTCCTCGCGCCGCTTGCGCTGGCGGCGCTGGTGCTCGCCGGCTGCGGCGGGAGCGTCAAGTACCACGACAGTGGCTCGACACCGGCACCGGCGCAGCCCGCCAGGCAGGTCACCGAGAAGGACTACGACCCGGCCGCGTTCGCCGCCTCACCCAGGATCGACAACCGCTGGTTCCCGCTGGCGCCGGGGACGCAGCTTGTCTACACCGGGACCATCATCGCCGAGGGCAAGAAGGTCGAGCACCGGGTGGTGTTCACCGTCACCGACCTGACCAAGGTGGTCGACGGGGTGCGCTCGATGGTCATGTTCGACCGCGACTACAACGGTGGCGTCCTGGCCGAGGCGGAGCTCGCCTTCCACGCGCAGGACAAGGCGGGCAACGTCTGGAACATGGGCGAGTACCCGGAGGAGTACGAGGGGGGAAAGTTCACCGAGGCGCCGGACACCTGGCTCACCGGGACGCAGAAGGCGAAGGCGGGCATCCTCATGCGGGTGGACCCGCGGACGGGCACGTCCAGCTACTCCCAGGGAGTGGCGCCGGCGATCGACTTCTCGGACGCGGCCAAGGTGTCGAAGACCGGCGTCAGGACCTGTGTGCCGACCGGCTGCTATGACAACGTCCTGGTGACCGACGAGTGGAACCCGGGCGAGCCGGACGCCCACCAGCTCAAGTTCTACGCGCCGGGGGTCGGCAACGTCCGGGTGGAGTTCTCGGGCGGCGAGGAGAAGGAGCACGAGACCCTGGTGCTCTCCAAGATCGTGCACCTCGACGAGGCCGCCATGGCGGAGATCCGGGCGCAGTCGTTGAAGCTCGACAAGCGTGCCTACACCGCGGCGAAGGCCGTGTACGCCGACACCCAGCCGGCCGAGCGGACCCTGCAGGCGGGCCAGTCCCCGTGATACCGAGCGCCTACAGCTCGCAAGCGGCCGACTGGACGGTGTTGCCGCTGAAGGTGATCGAGCGGGTGGCGAAGTTGGTGCCGTTGTCGGAGATCACGCCGGTGGCGTGGCTGCTGCTGGCGCAGATCAGGTTGTCGTGGACGCTGTAGTTGCTCAGCAGGTGGGCCGGCGGGGTGGAGTCGGTGCGCGTCTGCTGCGTGCCGGTGATGCCGTTGTAGTTGCCTGACAGCCGGTTGCCGTAGACCTCGACGTTGAAGCTGGACGCCGTGGTGATGCCGCCGTCCCAGTACCAGCCGCGGTCGACGGCGTAGGCGTTGCGGTAGATCTGGTTGTCGCGGATCACCGCGTCGGAGCTGATCTCGTAGAAGATCCCCTCGGCGCGGTTGTGGACGATCAGGTTGCGCTCGATCAGGGCGTGGTCGACGTTGATGTCGGCCCACAGCCCGCGGCAGTCGTTGTCGTGCACGAAGGCGTTGCGGATGGTGATCGTGCCCTCGTCCCACTTCATGCCGCCGGCCTCGTCGTCGCAGCTGTCGTGCAGGGTGTGGTTGCGGGCCAGCTCCGGTCCGTCGAAGGTGGCCGGGTTGCCGTCGAGGCCGTCGAGCACCATCCCGGTGGAGGCGTTGCCGCCGATGCCGAGCTGGTCGTTGTCGGTGTAGTGGCCGCCGAGGACCTTCATGCCGTCGGCGCCCATCAGACCGGCCCAGTAGTTGTGCAGCGCCGAGACGTTGCGCACCACCCAGCCGCTCGCGTGGGTGGCGGGCTGGATGGCGCCGCGCTGCCAGCCGGTGTTGTAGTTCTGCACCGTGAGCGAGTCGAGGGTCACGTTGGTGGCCCCGCCGGCGAAGGCGGACGCGAGGCTGCGGCCGCCGTCGAGCACCGCCCCCGGCTCGCCGCAGAAGGTGTCGCCGGACTTCGGCTGGACGCTGAAGTTGCGCGCGTGCGTGCCGGCCTTGACCAGGTAGGTGGTGCCGGAGCCGTGGGCGCTCACCACGCTCTGGGCGTTGTCGCCGACGCCGATCGGCACGCCGCCGTTGCTGACGCACTTGGAGGCGGGCACGGACGCGGGGGGCTGCGTGGTGGTGGTCGGCGGGCTGGTCGTGGTGGTGGTCGCCCTGGTGGTGGTCGTCGGCGCGGTGGTCGTGGAGGTCGTCGTGGGCGCCGGCTCGCCGGTCCCGCCGAAGAACGGGTCACGGGCCAGCCGCACGAAGCCCTCCATCGACGGCACCGACGTCTCCGGGCGCCAGTCGCAGCTCCCGCCCTGGTCGAAGTAGACGACCGCGCGGATGTGGGGCATCGACCGCGCCAGGGCGCCGGCGGCGTCGAGGAACCACTGCGCCTTGCGGCCAGGGTTGGTGGGGTCCTCCACCGTGCCGGTATCGGCGACCATCAGCTGCTTCCCGGTGGCCGAGCCCCAGGCGTAGAACGCCTTGAAGACGGTGGCGAAGTCGGTCCAGGCGGTGCCGTTGCAGGCGGCGCCGTTGTAGCCGGCGGCCGCGACCCAGTCGACGTAGCCGTCGCCCGGCCAGTAGCGATCGGCGCCGCCGCGCGCGCCGCCGAACACGTCGGCGCCGGGCGCCCAGACCCAGGAGCCGCGAACGCCGTTGGTGGCGAACAGGTCGTGCACGTGCCGCCAGGCCGCCACGAACGGGGACCCGCCGCGCCAGGCGCGGCGCTGCACGTTGCTGTCCGCCGTCCAGGCGTAGTTCAGCAACACCGGCCGACCGATCGCGGCGACGCTGCGGGCGAGCGAGGCGAGGTAGGTGTCGGAGCGGCCGGCGGCGACCGCGCTCGGCCCGGCGCCGGCGCCGAAGGTGATCAGCGGGATGCGGCCGGCGGCCGCGTTGGTCGCCGGCAGGCTGCCGAGGCTGCTGCCCCAGGGCACGAAGGTCTGGCTGATCGCCAGCTTGCGCCCGATCGCCGCCTCGAGCTGGCTGGTCGCCGCCTGCTGCGCCTCGGGCGACCCGGAGGTGCCCTTGACCCACGCACCGAACAGCGCCGCCGTCGGCGACGGTGCCGCCGGGGCCGCGGGGCCGACCGCCTTGACCGTGAGGGTCACCGCGCCCACCAGCGCCAGCACCAGGCCGGCGGTGGTGAGGGTGCGCGAGCGCCACGGCCAGCGGGCCGGACGGCGGGCGTCAGGGACCTGCCGGTGGGTACCGGACTTCGGCGCAGCGTGGCGTGGGCGGCGGCCAAAACGCATCGGTTCGCCTCCGTTGCCGCCTGGCGGCGGAACGACATACGGCCGGATCCGTACGGAAGGTCTCCGTCCGCCGGAGGCCTCCGTGGGGGGCGAGGGGTCGGTCTGGCGGGAGCGGGGTGGGGGACCCCGATGCAGAGCGAGCGTAGAAGTATCAGGTCGCGATACAGCCAGTCAAACCGGTGTTGGGCCAGTTCAACCCATACGCCCGGATGCTGCCTGAACGTGGTGAACATCACATTCCTTGGTAGAAATATAGCTGTTCAGCTATACTAGATGCATGACCGTGGCGATCGAGGCGACCCCGTTCGAGGTCCTCGCCGAGCCGAACCGGCGGCGGATCCTCGACCTGCTGCGCGCCAGCGAGCGGCCGGTCGGCGCGCTGGTCGACGAGCTCGGCATCAGCCAGCCGGCGGTCTCCAAGCACCTGCGGGTCCTGCGGGAGGCGGGGCTGGTCGAGGTCCGCTCCGACGCGCAGCGCCGCCTGTACCGCGTTCGCGCCGAGCCGCTCCAGGCCATCGACGCGTGGCTCGAGCCGTACCGGATGCTGTGGGCGTCGCGCCTGGACGACCTCGAGCGGCACCTCGACGCCATGCCCGATTCCGGCGATTGAGAAAGGGGCGTCACCATGCTCGGCACCCTCGACAAGGTCGACGGCCGCTGGCAGCTGTGCTTCACCCGCAACCTCTGGCACCCGCCGGCGAAGGTGTGGCGGGCGCTCACCGAGCCCGAGCACCTACGGGCCTGGTTCCCGGCCGTGATCGAGGGGGAGCGGGCGGCCGGCGCGCCGCTGCGCTTCGTCTTCCCCAACGGCGAGGGCCCGACGCTCGACGGCGAGATGCTCGCCTACCACCCGCCCACGCTGCTCGAGTTCCGCTGGGGCGAGGACACCTTCCGGTTCGAGCTGCGGCCCGACGGTGACGGCAGCGTGCTGACCTTCGTGAACACCTTCGACGAGCTGGGCAGGGCGTCGCGCGACGCCGCCGGCTGGCACACCTGCCTCGACCTGCTCGAGCACGAGCTGGCTGGCGAGCGGCCGCCGTGGGCGCAGCGCGACCGGTGGCAGGAGGTCCACCGGCCCTACCTCGACGGCTTCGGACCGGAGGCCGCCACCATCGGGCCGCCGGATCAGTCGAAGTCGTAGTCGAGCCGGTAGGGGACCGCCGCCTCGCCCGACGGGGCGTCGTAGCCGCCCTCGCCGCGCAGCCCCTCGAGGTCGCCGGTGCCGGAGCCGGGGACCACCTGCCAGGTGGTCCGCGCCACCCCGCCCTCGAAGCTGCCCGTGCCCTCGAGCACGAAGCTGCCCGAGCGGCCACCGAGGCTGCCCTCGATCCGCTCGTAGCCGACGTAGGTGGCGTTGGCGCCGTCGCGGTAGAACATGAGCGACTCGGCGGTGCCCTTGCCCTGCAGGTCGCCGTCGTAGGAGCTGGTGACGCGGGCGCGGGTGAGCTTCGGCGCCCCCTCGACCTCGGCGTACGGTCCCTCGTCCCAGCTCTCGGGCTTGAAGGTCCCCTCGGCGTGCGTCGTCGTCGTCGTTCCCATCTCCTCTCTCGGCTCGCCGGATCGGCGTATCGTCGCGGCCGGCTTGGCCGCGGCGCGCCAGCCATTGTTGGCGCACGGGGGCGTTGGGTCTTGGAAAAGCGCGACAGGATCGTCCCGGCGCGGGCGCCGGTGGCCAGGGGTGTGCTCGACCCGCTGGCGGCCGCGCGGCGCTTCGACCTGTCGCTGCGCGCCCCGGCGGACGAGCTGGCCGAGCTGGTGGAGCACTACTGGACGGTGCGCTGGGACCTGCGGGGCCGCGACCCGTACACGCAGCACACCCTGCCGCACCCGGCCGTCCACCTGGTCGCCGACCGGGGCCGCTCGGGGATCTTCGGCGTCACCAGCGGACGGTTCGCCCGCGAGCTCCAGGGCAGGGGCTGGGCGTTCGGGGTCAGGTTCCGGCCGGCCGGTTTCCACCCGTTC
Organism: Actinomycetes bacterium; assembly: GCA_036377075.1. Taxonomy (GTDB): domain Bacteria; phylum Actinomycetota; class CALGFH01; order CALGFH01; family CALGFH01; genus DASUZB01. The sequence goes on from DASUZB010000012.1 coordinate 53,600, forward strand.
CTCGGCGCGCCGCTCGCCACCCTCACCGACCGCACCGTCGCCGTCGCCGACGTCCTCGGGCGCGACGGCGGCGCGCTGGTCGAGCGGCTCCTTTCGCTGGGGGAGGAGGCGCCGATGGTGGCGGCCGCGGAGGCGTTCCTGCGCGGCCGGCTCCCACCGGCGGACCCGCAGGTCGTGGCCGTCAACCGGATCGTCGACCAGGTCGTGGTCGACCGGGCGATCACCAAGGTCGACCACCTGGTCGAGCGGACCGGCATGGGCAAGCGGCGCCTGCAGCGGCTGTTCGCCGAGTACGTCGGGGTCAGCCCCAAGTGGGTCATCCAGCGCTACCGGCTGCACGAGGCGGTCGAGCGGCTGGCCGCAGACCTCGGGGACCTCGACCTCGCCTCGCTCGCCCGCGAGCTCGGCTACTTCGACCAGGCCCACTTCGTGAAGGACTTCAAGGCGCTGGTCGGCAGGCCGCCGGCGCGCTACGCCGCCGGCACCGCCCGCGGCCGCTGAGCGCAGCGCGCCGCCGAGCTGCTCGACGACTCGGGCCCGCGCTCGCCGTGGAGCACGAAGGTGAGCGCGTCGCTGACGTGCCGCTCGTGTAACGTGCCGGCGACGGGCGCCGAGGGGAGGTCGGATGCGACTGTGGCTGGTGCGGCACGGCGAGACGGTGTGGGCACGCGAACGGCGGCATACCGGCCGCACCGACGTGCCGCTGAGCCCCGAGGGGGAGCACCAGGCGCGGCGCCTGGGCGTGCGCCTCGCCCGCGAGCGCTTCGACCGGGTCTTCACCAGCCCGCTCAGCCGCGCCAGCGAGACCGCCCGCCTGGCCGGCTTCGGCGCCCGCGCGCTGCCGCGCGACGAGCTGCTCGAGTTCGACTACGGCGAGTACGAGGGGCTGACCACGCCACAGATCCGCGCCAGGCGGCCGGGCTGGGACCTTTTCAGGGACGGCTGCCCCGGTGGTGAGACGGTGGCGGCGGTCGCCGAGCGGGTGCGGCCGTTCCTCGCCGAGGCCACCGACGCCGACGAGGAGGTGCTGGTGTTCGGCCACGGCCACACGCTGCGCATCATGACCGCCACCTACCTCGGCCTGCCGCTCGACGCCGCCCGCCACCTGTTCCTGCTGACCGCGAGCCTGTCGGTGCTCGGCACCGAGCACGAATGGCCCGCGCTGCACCGCTGGAACGACTGCGAACCGGATCAGTAGCCAACCACCCAGTAGGCCACCGCGGCCACCACGCCGAGCACGACCACGTGCTCCCGCCAGGAATGGGTGGGGAAGGCCAACACGCCGAGGAGCACCACGTGCCTGCGGCGCAGCGGCCACCACAGCGGCACGCCCACGACCGTCAGCCCGTCCGCGATCACGTGGGAGAGCGCGCCCGCGAACAGGGCGAGCGCCAGGATCGGCGGCGGCTGCCCGTCCACCACCAGGCTCTGGCCGGCGTGGCCGAGCAGCGCGAGCGCGAAGCACCACAGCAGCGAGTGGGTCGGCCCGCGGTGGCCGGGGGTGAGGTGGTGCCACCAGCGGGGCAGGAGCTGGCCGACGGCCGAGTTCGGGTGGTCGAGGTCGGGAAGGACCGCGGCGATGCAGGCGACCACCCCACCCGCCACCATCGGTCCGCCGACGGCCTTGGCCACCCCGACGCCGGCGGCGGCGCCGATGATGGCGTGGCTGCGCTTCATCATGATGGCGCGGAGTCTCCACCATCGGTGCGACAGTCGCCCTCGCCTGACACCGGTAGAAGTGACCAAAGCGAGGAGTGGCCGGACCCGCCGTCAGGCGGCCGGCGTGCCGCCGTCCCAGGGGGTGCAGTTGCTGGCGAAGTGCTTCAACGCGCCGCTCTTCACCACGATCGTCGCCGGGCGCAGGACGGTGGCGTAGGTCTGCAGCAACGCGATCAGGTCGAGCAGCGACCGGTAGCCGGAGAGTCCGGACAGGTCCAGGTAGACCACCGTCGGGTTGGGGCACAGCTCCATGGCGGCCCGCACGTCGAACGCGTCGAGGACCTCGAAGCGGAGCTCCGGGTGGGAGCTGCGCGCCCGCCGGATGCACTCGGGGCTCACGTCGGTGCCGATCACCTCGCCGTTCGGGAGGGCACGCGCGAGCAGGACGGTGGTGGTGCCCCACTCGCAGCCGAGTTCCAGCACGACGTCGTCCGGGCGGAGGGCCGCGATAGTCGCCCGGTACTCCTTGGTTCCCCGGGTGGCGACGAACCGGGTGGAAGGCCTGAACTGACGCTCGTTGGCCAACGGAGTCCTCCAGACGCGCTCGCGAGCCCTCGTCCTGAGCAGGCTACCGGGTGGCCTGGCCAGCTGGACCTCGCGGCGCACCGCTTCCGGGCGGCGGAGAGCGAGGCGGCCTAGGGGCCGAGGGCCCGTGTCCGCGTCAGCCGATCAGTGGCAGGCGCGGGTCGGGGTGCTCGGCCCGCCCGGACGCCGCCCTGACCCACGCCAAGTCGTCGGCGAGGTCCGCCGGCCGACCGGCGACCGTCCGGCGGGCCAGCAGCTCGTCGAGGATCGCCGCCGCCGTCGCGATCCCCGCCGGGGTCGCGATGCTGTCGCGGCCGAGCCCGTCGGTCAGGTCGAAGCCGTGCACCACCGCCTCGACCACCCGGCTTGGGACGAACTCGTCCAGCCGCATCAGCGCGTAGTAGCCGGAGCCGACCGTGTCGGGCGCGGTCGCCCGCGCCTCCTGGATCGTCTTGCTGAAGGTCTCGTGGAGCACGTCCGGCATCTGCGCCGGGGTCTTGCCCGCCACCATCGTGTAGGCGTAGTCGTAGACGACCGGGGCGACCTCCGAGCGCGGGTAGATGAAGAAGCTGACCCGGTCGCGGCCGACCTGGCCCACCTTCGGCTCGGCGACCAGCATCCGGGTGAGGCCGATCGAGATGTCGAAGTGGCCGGCGAGCTCGAACAGCGTCCAGTGCGGCAGCGACTCGTCCAGCGGCCTGAGCTTGGTCGGCAAGCGCCACTGCTCGTCGGTCAGCTCCCTGAAGGCCCGCTCCACCCCGTCGAGCTCGACCTCGAGCGTGTTCACGGCGTCCTCGTACGCGCCCATCCGGCCTCCCCTGCTCGCCCTGCCGTCATCTAGGGTCTTGTGCCGAGCCGCTGTCAAGGACCTCATCCGCGTCCGGGAGGGGAGATCGTGGACGACCAGTTGACGCAGGCGGTGGTCGCCAGCTTCGAGCAGGCGGCCAGCGACCGGTTCCGCACGGTCATGCAGAGCCTCGTCAGGCACCTGCACGCCTTCGTGCGGGAGGTCGAGCTCACCGAGGAGGAGTGGGGCCGCGCCATCGACTTCCTGACCCGCACCGGGCATGCCACCACCGACCAGCGCCAGGAGTTCATCCTCCTGTCCGACGTCCTCGGCGTCTCGATGCTCACCATCGGGGTCAACCACCGCAAGCCGGCGGGGGCCACCGAGTCCACCGTGTTCGGGCCCTTCTTCGTGGAAGGCTCGCCGCGGTTCGAGCTCGGCGACGACCTCTCGGGCGGCGCCCCCGGTGAGCCCTGCCTGGTCCAGGGACAGGTCCGCTCCCTTGACGGCGAGCCGGTCGCCGGCGCCCGCATCGAGGTCTGGCAGGCCGACGAGGCGGGCCTCTACGACGTCCAGTACGCCGACCTCGAGCACCCGCGCGGGCGCGGGCACCTGTTCTCGGACGACGACGGGCGCTTCCGCTTCTGGACGGTGACGCCGACCGCCTACCCGATCCCGGTCGACGGCCCGGTGGGCGAGCTGCTCGCCGCCGCCAACCGCGGCATCATGCGGCCCGCGCACGTCCACTTCATGGTCGAGGCTGCCGGCTTCCAGAAGCTGACCACCCACGTGTTCGTCGCCGGCGACCCCTACCTGGGTTCCGACGCCGTCTTCGGGGTCAAGGAGTCCCTGGTCGCCGAGTTCGAGCGCCACGAGCCGGGGACCGCACCCGACGGCACGGTCCTCGACGTCCCCTTCCATACCGCGGCCTACGACCTGGTGCTGGCGCCGGCAGGGGCCGCAGCCCGGTAAACGTCTTCGGGGACTGGGCCGTGCAGAGCGGGCGGTTCGCGCGCGCCCGCACCATCCTCGAGGAAGCGGGCGATGACCGGCCCGAGCGCGGTTGGGTGCTGGTGATCCGGTCCTTGTCGGAACCGGATGCGCAGGTGCGGGAGGCCTTGTTCCTTGAGGCGCTCGCGATCGGGCGCCACTTCGGCGATCCCGACGTCGAGTTCGAGGCGCTGGGGTACCTCGGCTGCCTGCTGATCCTGACCGACTGAGGGTCTCCCAGCGCGGGTTTCCAGCTAGCGGGAATGCGCTCCGGCGCCTCGCCCTGCGATGGTGTCGGCCATGATGCTGCGCTGCCTGATCGTCGACGACAGCCCCCAGTTCCTGACGGCGGCCCGCGGGCTGCTGGAGCGCGAGGGGATCGCGGTCGTCGGCGTCACGTCGAGCGGCGCGGAGGCGCTGCGGCGCGCGGAGGCGCTGCGCCCGGACGTCATGCTGCTCGACATCGACCTCGGCGGGCACAGCGGCTTGGAGCTCGCCCGGCGCCTCCACCACGAGGCGAGCACGGCCCGGCTGAGGGTGATCCTGATCTCGACCCACGCCGAGCAGGACTACGCGGACCTGATCGCGGCGAGCCCGGCGGTCGGCTTCCTTTCGAAGTCCACCCTGTCGGCCCGGGCGATCCACGCGCTGCTTGCCGATCGGGATGGCGGTTGACCCCGTCATGGTCGGGATTTTCGGCTAGCCTGCTGCCGTGAGCACCAGGGGCGGGCTGACCCGCCGCATGGTCGTCGCGAGCGGCCTGCTCGCGATCGTCGTGGGGGCCGCCTTCGCGGTGCTGCTCTCCTCGGTCGCCGACCTGCGCTCCTCGGAACGGCGCGCGCGACAGTCCGAGGAGGTGCTGGTGGTCGCGAACCAGCTCGAACGGCTCGTGGTCGACATCGAGACGAGCCAGCGCGGCTTCGTCATCACCGGGCAGGAACGGTTCCTGCGGCCGTGGCGCGACGCCCGCGCCGCCTTTCCCGGGCAGGCCGGCACGCTGGAGCGGCTGGTCGCCGGCAACGCCGAGCAGGAGGAACGCGCGCGGGCGATCGCGCGGGCGGGCGGGTCCTACGTCCAGGACTATTCGATCCCGCTGGTGAGCGTCGCCCGCGGCAACCTCGCCGCCGCACGGACCGAGGCGCTGACCGACGAGGGGAAGCGGCGCATCGACGGCATCCGTGCCGAGTTCGACCGCTTCGTGGCGACCGAGCGGAGCCTGGCATCGGACCGCGAGCGCCGCTCCGACGCGGCCGCCCGCCGCGCGATCGTCGCGGCGGCCGGCGGCCTGGCGGGGTCGGTCGTCCTCATCGCCATGTTCGCGGGCTACCTGGCGGGCGCGATCGTGCGGCCCATCCGCCGCGTGGCGGAGATGGCCGGACGGCTCGCCGGCGGCGACCTGGGCGCCCGCATGCCCGAACGGGGCGTCGGCGAGGTCGGCGCGCTCCAGCGGAGCTTCAACACCATGGCCAGCTCGCTGGAGCAGAGCCGCGAGGAGCTCGCCGCCTCGCGGGCGCGCATCGTGGCGGCCGCCGACCAGGCGCGCCGGCGGATCGAGCGCGACCTGCACGACGGGACCCAGCAGCGGCTGGTCTCGCTGGTCCTGGACCTGCGTGCCGCCGAGGCGGCGGTGACGCCCGAGCTGCCGGAGCTCAGGGGACAGCTCGCCCGGGTCGCGGAGGGCCTGGCGGGCGAGCTGGACGAGCTGCGGGAGATCTCGCGCGGCATCCACCCGGCGATCCTCTCGGAGGGCGGCCTCGGTCCCGCGCTCAGGGCCCTCGCCCGCCGCTCCGCCGTGCCGGTGGAACTCGACGTCCAGGTGGTGGCGCGGCTGCCCGAGCCGGTCGAGGTGGCGGCGTACTACGTCGTGTCCGAGGCGCTCGCCAACGCCGCCAAGCACGCCCACGCGTCGGTGGTCCAGGTCGAGGCGCGGGCGCGTGACGGCGGCCTGCGCCTGACGGTCCGCGACGACGGCGTCGGCGGCGCCGCCCCGGGACAGGGCTCGGGCCTCATCGGGCTCACCGACCGGGTCGAGGCCTTGGGCGGGACGATCTCGATCGCCAGCCCTGGCGGGCAGGGCACCACGCTGCTGGTCGACCTTCCCGTCGGGGACGGCTGACCGGCCCTCGACAGGTCAGGGGCGAGACCCGTTGACCTCGAGGAGGGCCTGAACCTGGTCGGCCTCGGGGCTGCCGACGTCGGTGAGCACCGCGAGCGCCTCCTGCCAGGAAGGCCGGGCGGCGGCTTCGCCGCGGGTGCGGCGCAGGGCATGGCCCAGGACGACCAGGGCGCGGGCCTCGTCCAGGCGGAGGCCGGTCTGGTGCTGGCCCTCCAGGGCCTGCCGGGCGTGCGCGATCGCCGGCTCCAGGTCTCCGAGCCCCAGGTGGGCGGCGGCCTGGATGGTGTGGGCGCGGCCTTGGAGGATGCCGAAGCCTGCCTGGTCGGCGATGGCCAGGGCCTGCTGGGCATGCTCCACGGCCTGGGCCGGCTGGCCTTGCGCGTGGTGGACGGCGGCCAGGCCCAGCAGCGCCTCGGCCTCCAGGTAGCGGGCGTCGGCCAGGCGTGCCTGGTCGAGCGCCTGCCGGTGGTGCTCGGCGGCCAGCTCGGGACGGCCCAGGTGCAGCTGGACGCTGGCGAGGGTGTTGCGCGCGTCGATCTCCAGCCGGGGTTCGCGGATCTCGCAGGTCAGCGCGAGGGCGGCTTCGGCCAGCTCAAGGGCCTGGGGATGGCGGCCGGCGTCACGGTGCAGCGCAGCCAGGGCATGCAGCCCATAGGCCTCGCCGAAGCGGCTGCCAAGCTCCCGCGACAGCGCCAGCGCCTGGGTGAGGTACGCCTGCGCGCAGTCCAGCTCTCCCAGGTTCCGGTAGGCCTCGCCGAGGTTGTTGAGGTCGGCGGCCTGGCCGCTGCGGGAGCCGACCTCCCGGTGCAGCGCCAGGGCCTCCACCAGATGCTCGACCGCCTGCGCGGGCCGTCCCAGCGCCAGCTCCACGTCCCCCAGGTAGTCCAGGACGGTCGCCTGGCCGGCCTTGAAGCCCGTCTGGCGGTGCAACGCCAACGCCTGCGCCAGATGGTCCACGGCCAGCTGGAGCTGGCCCACCTCGGCGTGAAGCTCGCCGATGTCGCTCAAGCTGACGGCCTCGCCCTCCACCCAGCCAGCCTGCCGGGCCAGCGGCAGCGAGTTGCGGTAGTGCGCGGCCGCCTGGTCGTAGTCACCCAGGCACTCGCACGCGCTACCCAGGTTGCGCTCGGCGGCGGCCTGGGCCCGCCGATCGGCCGCGGCCGCCGCGGCGGTCAGGCCGGCCTGGGCGACCGCCAGCCAGTCCGCCACGTGCCGGTTCTGCCAGAAGTAGCCGCGCAGCGCATCCGCGAGCAGCCACGCGGACGGCCTGGACCCGTGCTCGGCGGCGTGCTGCGCGGCGGCGACCAGGTTGGCCCGCTCGGCGTCCAACCACGCCAGCGCCTGCGCGCGCCCGGCGAAGGCCACCTCGGGCAACCGCGGGTCCGCCGGAGGCACCGGGAGGCGCAACCGCTCCGGGTAAAGCAGCCGGTTGGCCGCGTCCGTGGCCTGCACGTACCAGCCGAGCAACCGCTCCAACGCCGCCGGTCCCTCGGCATCGCGGTCGCGGCGTACGGCGCGCTGGCGGGCGTAGGCGCGCAGCAGGTCGTGCAGGCCGTAGCGGCCCAGCCCGCGGGGTTCGACCAGGTGGGCGGCGGCGAGCCGCTCCAGCAGCCGCCTGGCCCGCGGCACCGGGACCGCCGCCAGCGCGGCGGCGGCCTCGGCCGTGAACTCGGGGCCTGGTACCAACCCCAGCAGGCGGAACAGCCGTCCGGTTTCCGGGTCGAGCGCGGCCAGCGAGCTGTCGAACGCGACCCCGACCGCCGCCCGCGGGTCGCCGTCGACCGCCAGCTCGGCCAGCCGGTCGCCGCCGCGCAGCCGCTCCAGGTACCCGGCGATCGACCAGTCGGGGTGGCAGGCGAGGTTGGCCGCGGCGATCCGCAACGCCAACGGCAGCAGCCCGCACGCCTGAGCCAGTCCGGCGGCAGCCTCAGGCTCGGCGTCCAGCCGGTCCTGGCCGACGACCTCGGTCAGCAGGTCGGCCGCCTCCGCAACGCTCAGCACGTCCAGGGTGAGCCGGCGGGCGCCGTGGGTGGCGCTCAACCCCGCCAGCCGGTCACGGCTGGTCACCACCACCAGGCAGCCAGGACCCCCGGGCACCAGCGGCCGCACCTGCTCGGCGTCGCGGGCGTTGTCCAGCACCACCAGCACCCGCCGGCCGGCCAGCAGCGACCGGTACAGACCCGCCGCGGCCGGCACCTCCGCCGGGACCTGCCCGGCCGCCACCCCCAGCCCTTGCAGCAGCTGCGCCAGCGCCCGCAGCACGCCCAGCGGCGCGCCAGGCCCATACCCCTGCAGGTTCACGAACAGCTGCCCGTCGGGGAAGCGCGCCGCCACCCGGTGCGCCCAGCGCACCGCCAACGCGGTCTTGCCCACCCCCGCGGTCCCGGCGATCGCCGAGATGACCACCGCGGTGGGCCGCTCGCCGACCCCTGACAGGACCGCGTCGAGCTGCTCCAGCTCGGCGCGCCGGCCGGTGAACTCGGTCAGGTCCGCCGGCAGCTGCGCGGGCGCCGGTAGCTGGGCGGGCACCGGGGAATGGGCCGCCTGGCCCGGTCCGCTCCGGGCGGCCGCGACCAGCGCCACCCGGTCGGGTCCTGCCAGGCCCAGGGCGTCGGCCAGCAGCCGCACGGACTCGCCGCGGGGCCGCCGGATGCGGCCCGATTCCAGGCCGACGATCGTGCGCACGCTCAGGCCCGCACGCTCCGCGAGCTGCTCCTGGCTGAGCAGGGCGCGCTGCCGCAGCAGGCGCAGCAGTCCCGCCAGGGCCGCCGGTTCGCCGGGGAGTTCGGTGTCGCCGTCGCTCACCATCGTCGCCGCCGTAAGGAAGGTGCCGGGATCTTGCCGGGGACTTGCCGGACAGTTGCCTGGATCACGGGGCTGTGCAGCGGAAGAGTCTACCGGCCACGGGGGGGATGCCGTCCGGCCTTACCTGTGAGAGGCCGCCTCGCGTGTCGGAAGACCGCTCCGTCGAGGAATGGAGGTGCCATGTTGCTTGGACGCCCTACGGCGCTGGTGGTGGCCGCGGCGTTGGCGCTGGGGACGCTGCTGGCCCAGCCCGCACTGGCCGCCGACCGGGAGAGCGGGACGCTGTCCTGCAAGCCCGGCCAGGTGGTGGTCATCACCGAGCGCACCAGCGCGGGGCTCACGACGGTCACCTACGGTCGTAGCCGTACCGCGACCTACAAGCGGGACTGGTCGACCACCGTCACCCGTACCGGCCTGCAGGCCACCAGTTGGGTGGTAACCACGAGCGGCGCGATGGACCACGAGGTGACCGGCGCCGCCTGCGTGCCGTGACCGCCACGGACGCGCCGAGGGGCCGTGGCCACCAATCGGCTGGCCCTGCTCCCGGTCGTACACCTTCACCGCGGAGTACACGGTGTACCTGGATCGGTCCGGCACGCCGAACATCACCACCGGAAGGCGGACGGCGCCCAGCGGGATGCGGCTGTACAGCACGCCGTAGTGGCACCGCGGCAGCATCGGCGGTTGGCAGCAAGAACCGTCTTCAGCGCGGAAAGCCCTCTCCAGTTCTTCCCCTGACACCATTCCCAGGCGCGGACCAGCGGCCGGGCGGCCCTGCTCACCAACCGGGCCGCCCGGCGCTCGCCGCTTTGCGAGGTGGACCCTTGCCGCCGACCGGGTCGCGACCGACGCACGCCGCGCATTCGGCGGTCGCCCGGACGAGCAGGTCACGGAGCATCCCGTCCGGGTCCGGGATGCACGCCTGCGCGATCCCCTCGACGGCGTCGCGGACGATGATGGGCGCGGCCTGCCGGCGGAAGCCCTTCTGGGAACCCCGGGCACCGCTGGTGAAGCGGTAGGCCCACTGCGCCGCGTGCGGCACCTGCGCCAACGCCAGCCGGCTCTGCTCCTCGAGCGCTCCCACCGGTCGTCCGTCCAGCTCGGACAGGACGCGTTCGCAGGCCAGTACCGAGACCGCCATGACGCGTTGCCGCTCGGCCGCCGCCACCGGCAGGGCCATGGTGGCCGACCGCAGGGCGATGCGCGCGTCGATGTGCAGGTCGTCCCCGGTCAGCCCGATCACCGACGGGATCAGGCCGGCCAGCCGCGGGCGTCCGGCGTCGGAGGTGTAGTCGTTGACGTGGCGGGCGACCGCGGCCAGCAGCGGATGGGTGCACGCCGGGTGATCGCTCCAGCGCTCGCCGGCCAGTAAGGAGGCAAGCTCCATGAAGCATGCGCCCTGGCGCGGGTTACGGTGCTTGCCACGAGCCAGCATCGGGAGCAGCGCTGGCGGCTGCGCGTCGTGGGGCATCATGCTGCACCCCCAAAAGGTGCTTCGAATCCTGCCGGGACCCAGTCTGCGCCGCCGTCGACCGGCACGCCAGCGCCCGCCGCGCAGCGTTGGCGCGCGAGGACGTAAGCTCCCGCCGTGCCCCTTCTAGAACTGGTCCCGCGATCCTTCGGCGAGTACGAGGCCGCAGGTGGGGGACGCGGGCTCCAGACCGCCCTCGCCACTTGGCCGCTGGCGGTGATCCAGGAGGTGGCGAAGAGTGGCCTTCGCGGCCGGGGCGGCGCCGGGTTCCCGACCGGTGAGAAGTGGCGGGCGGTCCGGGCGGTCGGCGCCGGCCCCCGGTTCGCGGTGTGCAACGCCGCGGAGGGCGAGCCCGCCACCTTCAAGGACCGGCTGCTGCTGCGGACCAACCCGTACCAGGTCCTGGAGGGCCTGGCCATCGCCGCCTACGCGGTCGGGGCGGAGCGCGCCTACGTCGGCTTGAAGGAGGCGTTCCGCCCTGAGGTCGAGTCGCTGCGCCGGGCGCTCGGGGAGATGCAGGACGCGGACGCGCTCGGGGGGATCCCCGTGGAGATCGTCCTTGGCCCGGACCTGTACCTGTTCGGGGAGGAAACCGGCCTCGAGGAGGTGATCGAGGGCCGCCTGCCCCTCCCACGGGTGGCCCGGCCGTTCATGCAGGGGCTGTTCGCGAAGCCTCCGCACGACAACCCCACCCTCGTCAACAACGTCGAGACGCTGGCGAACGTGCCCCACGTCCTCGCCGACGGCGCCGACTGGCTGCGGGCGACCGGAACCGACCGCGCTCCCGGCACGATGCTGTTCACCATCTGCGGGGACGTGCGGCGGGAAGGCGTGTTCGAGCTCCCGCTCGGGACGCCGCTGCGGTCTCTGGTGGAGGAGCTTGCCGGCGGCACGCTGGAGGGCCGGGTGGTGAAGGCGATCTTCCCGGGCGCCTCCAACACGGTCGTCCTTCCTGAGCAGCTCGATACGTCGATGGACTTCGACTCGATGCGGCAGGTCGGATCCGGCCTCGGAGCGGGTGGCTTCGCGGTGTTCGACGACTCGGCCTGCATCGTCCAGGCGGCCTGGCGGTACTCGCGGTTCCTGTACGTGGAGTCGTGCGGCCAGTGCCCAGCCTGCAAGCTCGGGACTGGCGAGGTCACCCAGGCACTACAGGGGATCGAGGCAGGTGGCGGGTCCGACCGGGACATCGAGCTCATCCTGGTCCAGGCACGGGGCTCCACCGGCGGGCAGAAGTGCGCCCTGCCGACCGGGGAGAGCCTGCTGATGCAGAGCCTGGTCCAGGTGTTCGGAGACGAGTTCCGCGGGCACGTCGGCAGGTCGTGCCCTCTTCCCCGCGAGCTGCCCTTCCACAAGATCGTCGACTGGGACGCCACCGCAGGCCGGTTCGCCTACGACCTGGCATTCGCGCAACGGCAACCCGACTGGACGTACTCCTCCTGACGGGCAGCTCCCACGGCTGGGTATAGGGACGCCGCCACGGACCGCCGCGTGGGCGGCGGTCCGTGGTGGGTTCGGTCATCTCACGGCATCACCCTCTCGTACCTGGACCTGGACGCCATACCGTCCCGGTCGTGCTTCAGATGCAGGACGGCGGCGTGGTCAGCCGCGCCGCGTCCAGCTCCGGAACCGCGGACGCCCTGGGCATCCGGACCGCCGGCAATGTCAGCGCCACCAGCGACCGCCCGCCGAACAGGAGCTCCGCAGCGAGCGAGCTCGGATCACGCGGCAGTGCCCGCCCAGGGTCGCTCGACCTGGCTGGCAGCTCGGGGAGGGACAACGGGTCGCCGAGACGGCCAAGGCCGAGGTCGGCCGGCACCTTCCCGACCTGGACGCCGTCAAGGATCTGGTCGGGGTCGACCACCTGATCCACGGCCTGCGGCGGTCCCGCAAGCGGCCGGGCGAGCAACGGCCGGACCGTACCGGCCGCGACGGCGCCGCCGGCGCCGGTCCTGGAGCTGGAGTCGCATGCGCAGGTGTCAGTGGCCTCGCTGGCAACCAGGTCAGCGGCGGCGCTTGCTGCCGTTCCGCCCTGCTTCACATGGGTGAGGGCGGCGCTGACGCCGAAGCCGGTGGTGGCGCCGTTGCCGGTGGTGCTGAGGTCGGTGGTCGTCCCTGCCGCGGTGTCGTCGCCCTTGGCCGCGGCGGCCTTGGCGTCGACGGTGGTATCGAGTTGCCTGGTGCGGCTGTTGGCGGCTGCCGTGACGCCGAGGTTGGCCGCGGCGGGGGCGTCGCGGCCGGTTGCGCCGAGGTTGGCCGCGGCGCTGGTGTTGAGGCTCCTGCCGCGCGTGGCCAGGGCTGCCTCGGCATCCACGCCGGCGCCGTCGCCGCTGGTGCCGAGGTTCGCGCTGACGCCGGCGGTGGCGTCGTCGCGCTTGGCCACCGGCGCGCTACTGGCGCTGGGCCGCTTCACGGTGAGGCCCGCGGCGGCCGCGACCGAGCCGTCCACGCTGGCGCCGGCGTCTGCCTGCACGCCTTCACCGTCGTGGCCGAGCCTGGCCGTGGCCCGAACGGCCGGAGCCTTGGCGCCCAGGCGCTGGACGGCGCGGGGCACCGCCCGCACCAGCTCGCGCGCGGTGGGCCTCACGCTCGACCGGCTGGTGCGAGCGGTCTGGTCGGTCAGCCGGCTCAGCGTCTCCGAGGCGCCAGCGGTGCTGGTGCCAGCGCGCGAAGCGATCTGCCCGACCGCGTCGCAGGTGCATGCCGGCGCCGATTCCGTGGCCTGGGCGGCGCTCCCAAGGGCCAGCAGGCCCCCGGCGAGCGTGGCCGCGCCCAAGGCGCGTTTGAACCATGTCCTCACGGTGGTGCTCCTCTCCCGTTGGCGGATACGACGGCCACGCGGCCGCCGCCGTCGCTGTGCGGCCGAGGCCGGCTAATTAGGCGGGGAAGAGGAGTGGTGGGCGGGCGCGCTCGCGGAGCCCGTCCCGGCCGGCGGAGACCAGCCAGAGCAGGACAAGCGGCAGCGCCAGCGTCGCGAAGGTCAGGCTGCCCGTGGGCGCATCACGCGTCGTGACCTGGGTCGACGCGGGAGTCTCTTGGGGGCCGGGAACCGGCACGGACCGCTTGGCGCTGGGAGCGCCGGCTGCGACGGCCCCTTCGCGCACCGTCCCGGTGGCTGCGCATGGCCCGTCGATGCCGGCCGAGGTCACCACGGGCCGAGCCATGGTCCCGAGCGGGGCTGTGCCCGCCGGTACCGGTGGTTGCACCACAGGGTCGAGCAGGTCCCCGACCGGCCGGACGACGGGCCCGAGTGCCTCGTCGAGGGGCTGGGTGAGTGGCTCGAGGACCGGATCGACCAGCCGCCGGACTGGGACGAGCACGAGGCCGACACGCTCGGCGGTGGCGCCGAGCACCGGTCGGAGCGACCCGGCCGCGGCCGGACGGGTACGGTGCGTGAGCGCGTCGCCAGGCCGGCCGGACCGCACCAGGCTCGACGTCCTGCCACGAGCTTGAATGGCCGGTGCATGCCGCCGTCCGGGCGCACGAGTGACGGGGGAGAGCCGCTCGCGGAGCGTCACGCGTGAGGTGAGCGGCTCGGAGCTCGTCAGGCTGACCGCCCGCCGCCGCTCGGACGAGTCCGCTCTGGCGCGACCGCCACCGAGCACGAGCAACACGCCCACGGCGATCAGCACGAGCCCCAGCCGCACGCCCCAAGGCACGACCCTGGTGCCGGGAGCCTCCGGCATCCACCCGCTCGGCTGCCCCATTCGCCGTCAGTCCCAGATAGGCGGCGGCCGATCACCGGCAACCTGCTACGACAGTCCTCCGCTGGGTGATCGGTTGCCAGCACCGCCAGCTTGAGCGGGCCTGAACGCCCGCCGAACGAGGTCTGAGCGGAGGCGGACGGGAATCGAACCCGCCAGGGCAGGGTCGCTGCCCTCACCGGTTTTGAAGTCCTCGGGAGGGGGTGGTCCGGGGGTGTCGGGTGGTGCCGTCTTGGCTGGTCTGAGCAGCGAATCCGGCGATGCTCGGTACTGCGTGGTGATAGCCAGGAACGGGGCGTCCTGTCCAGTCCCGTTGACAAGTCGTTAGCACGCCCTCGACAGTTCCCCCGTTCGAGCGCGTCGAGCATTACCACACCGCCGTCAGCCGTCCCCCTCGTCGGGCTTCCGCATGAACCACTCGCGGTACTCGACGCAGCGGCCATCGGCGTCGAAGCGGAGCAGCAACAGGTTGTCGAACTCCTTGACGACGCCGCCGTCGCCGTCGAAGTAGCGGCTGTAGCCATTGGCGACGGCCTGGTCGCCGGCGACCAGCACCGGCCGGTAGCGGCCCTCGTAGGTCCCCTCCTCGTCGGGGTCCTCCAGCCACGAGGCCACGATCGCCTCCCGCCCCCTGACCGGCTCGTCGAACGGGTTGTCGAAGTAGGCGGCGTCCTCGCTGAAGAGCTCCCCGATCTGCTCGGGATCGTAGGTCTTCCACGCCCGGCTGTAGCCGTCCAGCCAGGCGGCGACCGCCTGCTCGTCCACGCTGCCCTCCTTGATCAGCTGCTTCGCCGGCCGAGCCTACGGGAATCGAACCCGCGTCACGAGCTTGGAAGGCGCGTCCGGTCCGGCGTGCGAGCCAGGGTCGTCGGCCACATGCCGAGGTCGCAACCGGTCTTCGGTAGCCGCTGTTGACCGTAGGCGACCCTTCCATCCGGTGCTACGGGCACGCGGTGGGCATGGCCGGTGAGTACGAACGTGGCGCAGGCCTGGTGGCGATAGCTACCAGCTCGCGTGCAGGGTGGGGCCGGTCCTCGGCTACCACCTGCTTCGTTGGCAAGCGCCCGTAGGGCGCGCGGCAGCTCCGGGAATGACCTCGCCGTTGTATCCGAGGTCGGGCGGTTACGCTACCAGCCGACAGGCAGATTGACCTGCGGTGTTGTTGTCTGCTGCTGACCGCTGATCCTGGATGGTTCGCGGCCCCTGCTCGGCCCGTGTAGGGATTGGAGGGGTAGGAGCCGACCGGGCTGGACTCAGCAAGCGCGGGTAGTGGGTTCCTTGATCCGGTCCAGGGGTCACCCTTGGTCGAGACCGTCCGAGGCCGCCTCGGCGAGGAAGGAGCCACGATATGCGGGTGATGTTGATGATCAAGGGGGATCCGCAACCGGGCGCAGCGCCCAGCGAGGAGCTCCTCGGCGCGATGGGCAGCTACAACGACGAGCTCAAAGAGGCCGGCGTGCTCGTCGACCTGGCGGGGCTGCTCCCGAGTGGCATGGGGAGGCGAGTGCGGCTCGCTGGGGGGAACCGCGCGGTCATCGAGGGGCCGTTCCCAGAGTCGAAGCAGGTAGTCGCGGGCTACTGGATCCTCCAGGTGCAGTCGATGGACGAGGCCGTCGGATGGGCTGAGCGGTTCCCGTTCGAGGCGTGGTCCCGGATCTACCCGGGCGAGTACGGCGCCGAGGTCGAGATCGAGATCCGTCAGGTGTTCGAGCCAGAGGGTTAGGAGTAGGCCAGAGACCGTGGGCAGATGCGGTGCGGCAAGCAATGCCCTGGTTTGAGGGTGAGGCCGGATCCCCGGTGGCCGTCGTGTCGTTGCCGGCCGAGGACGGCCGCCGCAGGCGGCCGCCCGCAGGGCCGGCCTTGAGGGTGTAGAGAAAGTCTTCACAGCTCGATGGGCGTGCCGTGAGGAGCGGGACACCAGCGCGTAGGGGGTGGTCGGCTCGTGCCCCGCTCCTGCTGCAGAGCGATGCTGGGCTGGCTGCTGTTACGGGCTCGGGCTGCGCGTCGCCCTGGTCGTCGTCGCCGTCGCCCACCGCAGGCTCGGCCCCAGCTCGTCGGCCACGACCTCGACCGCCGAGCGGCTGGTGCCGTCCTCGGCCTGCCAGGACCGCTGCTGCAGCCGGCCCACGACCACCACGCGGCTGCCCTTCGACAACGACGCGGCGGCGTGCTCGGCCTGGTCGCGCCAGACCACCACCGGGAAGAACGCCGGCTCGCCATCCCGCCACTGGTCGCCGTCGCGGACCCGGCTGGACACCGCCACCCGGAAGGTCGCCCGGGCGGTGCCGTTGGTGGTGTAGCGCAGGTCGGGGTCGTCGGTGAGGTTGCCGGCGAGGTAGATGCTCGTCTCGGCCATGGTGCTGCCTCCTGCTGGTGCCTGGCCGGGCGGTGCTGCCCGTCCCCGTGGAACCGGGGAACGGTGGACCGGCTGGCATGCCGAAAGGCGCCCAGGGGCAAGCCGCAGAGCCAACGAACTCGGCCGTGGGTCAGGGTGCCGAGCGTCGCTCGGCTCGGGCGCCCGGGTTGGTTGGCGGGCTTGCGGCGGGGCGGCGGGCATGCCACTGCCGTCCGGCCAGATCCCTCCGCCCTGGGCGCAGCATGAGATCGAGGCTCGTGCTGCGAGAGCTGCCCGCACCTCGTCCCAGGCAACAGGCTAGCCCTGTGGCTGGCTGTCCTTGGGGAGGCCGCGCCGGGCTCGTCCGGGGTACTGCTTGGCTTCGGCGCGGACGTGGGCGATCAGCTCGGTCCACAGGTCGTCGTCGGGGAGCTGGTCGCGGAGCCTGGCGATTGCAAGGCGGATGACGTCGCTGGCCGACAGGGGCTGCTCGTCCAGGCGTGCCTGGGCGGCGAGCCGGCTGAGCCAGCGCCACTGCTCGTCGGTCACGTAGATGGTGGTGCGGTGGTACGACCGCTTTGCGTCCTGGGCCATCGAGTCCTCGTCCGAGCGGGCTCCAACCGGAGCGATGCTCCCAGGAGTCTAGGCGCAGGTATGCCTTGGTGGCACTACCCGGCGAGGGCGAGCTGGTCGTCCAGGGCGCGGACGGGGCGGCTGTCGCGCCAGGGCTCAAGCTCAAGGCGGAGCTTGCGCACGTCTTGGAGGTTGGGCGCGACCTCCTGCCGGGTGGCCAGCGCGAGGGCATTGGCGCCGAGCTGGCAGGCCTCCTCGATGTTGCCCTGGCGCACGTGCGAGGTCGCCAGAGCCGTGAGTAGCCGCGGCCGGGTCTTCATCGCTTCGGGGTCGAGGGAGGCCAGCGCCGACGCCAGCACCTCCTGGGCGGCGTCGGGCCTGCCAAGCCGGGCAAGGGCCACGCCGCGCTCGCCGTCGAGGTAGGCGGGGTTGAAGAACGCCACCCGGGGCCGGCGGGAGGTGGGCTCGTCGGCCAGGCGGCCCATGATCGCGTCGGCCTCGTCCATGACGCGGAGGGTGGCGCGCTCGTCGCCGGCGAGCGCGTGCGCCTCAGCTTCCAGCGTGGCCAGCTATGCCCGGGTGCTGGGCGTGGCGTCGCTACGGCCAAACCCGTGCGTGGTCCCTTCCAGCCGCCGCAGCCTGGCATGAGGACGCTCGCGGTAGGCGGGCTGGACGCAGGAGCTGCCGACCAGGTAGGCACCCAGCGCCCGGTCGTCGGCCTCTTGGGCGGCCTCGATGCCGGTGCGGAAGTAGGCGCCGGCGGCCTTGCGGTCCTCAAGGTCCCAGGTGAGCCAGCCGGCCAGGCCGGCGGTCTCACCGGCGATCGAGCAGAGCTGCTGGCGCAGCGACGGCCGCGGCGATCCCTTGAGGAGTGAGGCCACGGTGTCGAGGTGGCCGACCACCGGGCCGAGCAGGGCCTTGGGGCTGACCTGGGATTCGAGTCCTTCCAGCGTCACCGTGACGTGTTCGAGCTCGGTGATGATCTCGCGGTCGAGGCGGCTGGGCTGGCGCAGCGCTGCCGAGAGGCGTTCCCAGGGCTGGACGGCGACGGAGGTGACCGCGAAGCCGGCGGTGACTCCGACGTGCTACAAGAACGCTCGACTCGCGACAACTGCCAGGTCGCGGTCTGCTTCGCCACCCGCACCCTCGACGGCGCCGTCGCCGCCCTGGGCGAGGAGGTCCGCCAGCACCCTGAGGCCTCGCCGGTGCGCTTGAACGACCCCGCCTACGTGGGCGTGGCGGTGACCAGCCTGCCCGGCCGCTCCGGCTTCCACCAGGTGCGCACCCCGGCCGTCGATCCCGCCCAGCTCGCCACGATCGTCCGCGCGTCGGCTGGGCTGCGCCGCGACCCGGCCGAGCTGCTGGCCGGCCAGGTCCCGGGCCTGCGGGTCGCCCCGCCGCCCACGCCGGGGGAGGTCGCATGACCGCGCCCACCAGGATCGGCGAGGTCCTGCCCGGGGTGCTGGCCGAGGTCGTCGACCGCGCCGGCGACCGGTACGAACGCTGGGCCGAGCTGGTCGCCCAGGCCGGCTACTGCGCCCACCCGATCCGGCTCGCCGGCTACGTCGAGCAGGTCGACCGGGCCACCGGCGAGCTGCGCGAGGTCTACGCCACCGACCGCGAGCCGGACGGGGTGCTGCTCATGGCCTGCGGCACCCGGCGGGCGTCGCGGTGCCCGTCGTGCGCGGCGGTCTACCAGGCCGACGCCTACCAGCTGGTCGCCGCCGGCCTGCAAGGCGGCAAGGGCGTCCCCGACACGATCGCGCAGCATCCACGGCTGTTCGTGACCTTCACCGCCCCGTCGTTCGGCCAGGTCCACACCCGCCGGGCGCAGGGGCGGCTGGTGCTGCCCTGCCACCCCCACCGCCAGGGCCGCACCTGCCCCCACGGCCGCCGGGCCGGCTGCTGGCAGCGCCACCAGGACGACGATCCCGAGCTGGGCGAGCCGATCTGCGGCGACTGTTACGACGCGCGCGGGCAGGTGCTGTGGAACGCGCTGGCACCGGTGCTGTGGCGCTACACCACTACCTACGCCGAGCGGGCGCTTGCCCGCCAGCTCGGCCTCACCCCAGCCCAGCTCCGCACCCTGGTGCGCGTCTCCTACGTGAAGGTGGCCGAGTTCCAACGACGGGGCGCGGTGCACTTCCACGCGATCGTGCGGCTGGACGCGGCCACGGCGTGCCGCTGTCCGGGCTGCCTGGCGCCGCCGCCCGAGGGCGTCACTGCCGACCACCTCGAGGTGGCGATTCACCAGGCCGTCGCCAGCGTGCGGGTGCCGTGCCCACCCCTGGACGACGACCCCGCCGCGCCGGTCCTGTACGCGCGCTGGGGCGCCCAGCTTGACGTGCGCAACGTCACCCGAACCACCACGGGCGAGGACCCAACCGAGCTGAGCGCCGAGCAGGTGGCCGCCTACGTGGCCAAGTACGCCACCAAGGCCACCGAGGACTTCGGCACGCGCCTGGACCACCGCATCGGCGCCGACGACCTGGACGACCTCGACCGGCACCTGCCCGCCCACGTCGCCGCCCTGGTGCGGGCCTGCTGGGAGCTGGGCGGCCGGGCCGAACTCGACGGGCTGCGGCTGCGCCGGTGGGCGCACATGCTCGGCTTCCGGGGCCACTGGCAGACCAAGAGCCGCCGCTACTCGGTCACCATGACCGTCCTCCACCGGGCGCGCGCCGAGTACGCCAAGCGGCGGCGTGCGCGCGACGGCGTGCCGCTGGACGCCTGGGGCCGCCCCGAGGACGACGAGCTCGTCGAGACCGTGGCCACCTGGGCGTACGTCGGCCGGGGCTACCAGACCGAGGGCGAGGCGTGGCTGGCGCTGTCCGCTGCCGCCAGGGCCAGGGAGCGGCGCCGCATCGCCCGGGAGGAACTGACCACCACGACGGCCGCATAGGTTCGGAACGAGGGAGACAGGATGCATACACTGGCGGAGCTTTCGGAGCTTCCACCCACGATCAGCGTGAGGCAGGCGGGGGAGCTGTTGGGCATCAGCCGCCGGGCTGCCTACCAGGCGGCCAGCGTCGGGGAGCTGCCCACGCTGCGCTTCGGCCGGCGCCTGCTGGTGCCCACCGCGCGCCTGCTGCAACTGCTTGGCCTTCCGCCCGAGGACTCCTCAGGCCAGGACTCGTCGTAGGCCGGCATGCGAGGCAGCGTCTACAAGCGCGGGAGCACCTGGACGTGGGTGCTGGACGTTGGCGTGGACCCGGTGACGGGGAAGCGCCGGCAGCGCACCAAGGGCGGGTATCGCACCAAGCGTGAGGCCGAGCTGGCGCTGCGCGAGGTGCACGCCCAGCGGGCAGCTGGGACGTTCGTGGAGCCGAGCCGGGTGACGCTGGCCGCGTTCGTGGAGCAGTGGCTGGCGCACCTTGAGGTGATCGGGCGGGCGCCGAGGACGGTCGAGCGCTACCGGGAGCTGCTGCGCCTGCACGTGCTGCCCGAGCTTGGCCGCGTGCCCGTCCAGGCGCTGACGACGCTGGAAGTGCAGCGGCTCTACGCGCACCTGCTCACCTCGGGCCGGAAGGACGGCCGCCCGGGTGGGTTGTCGCGAACCACGGTCGGGCACGTGCACCGGGCCTTGCACCGGGCGTTGGAGCAGGCGGTGCGCTGGCGGCTGCTGAGCCGCAACGTCGTCCGCGACGCCGAGCTGCCACCGGGGGAGCGGGCGGAGATGGTGACCCTGGACTGGGAGCAGGCGAAGCGGCTCCGGTCGGCGGCCGAGGGCTCGACGCTTGAGATCTTCGTCGCGCTCGGCTTGGCGACCGGTCCCCGCCGGGGCGAGCTGCTGGCCCTGCGCTGGGCCGGCGTGGACCTGGAGGCCGGCGTGGTTCGCATCGAGCGGTCGTTGCAGCTGGTGGGCGGCAAGCTGCACGTCAAGCTGCCAAAGAGCGAGGCCGGCAAGCGGCTGGTGCCGCTGCCCCGCTCGACGGTGGGGGAGCTGCGCCGCCACCGTGCCGCGCAGACCGAGCGGCGGCTGATGATCGGACCGCGCTACGACACGGCCGGAGACTTGGTGATCGCGAAGGCGGACGGGGCGCCATTCCGGCCCGACTACGTGTCGGGTGCCTTCCGCGCGCTGGTCCGCCGCGCCGGGCTGCCCGCCGCCATCCACGTGCACACCCTGCGGC
>DASUZB010000013.1:0-21729 GCA_036377075.1 Actinomycetes bacterium
GAGCACGCGGACGGGGTCGGGCACCGCGTGCCCGACCCACGGCCCGCCCCGGCCGAGCCGGACGTCGACGCCGTCGCCGAGCGGGTCTACCAGCGGCTGCTACGTCGCGAGCGGCTGGAGCGCGAGCGGAGGGGCCGGTACTGATGCCACTGGCCAAGGCGTTGATCGTCATCCGGGAGCCGCCGCCCCCGATCGCGCTGCCGGTGATGTTCAACCCGCCCGAGTACCAGCTGGTGCGGACCAACCAGTACGCCGAGATCGGCCTTCCCGGTCTCGGCTCCTCGCTGCTGCAGTTCATCCGCGGCAGCGCCCAGACGCTGACGATGGACCTGTTCTTCGACACCACCGACTCCGGCGTGGACGTGCGGGTCATGACCGGGCCGGTCGTCGGCCTCACCGCCCTGCGGCCGCAGACGCACGCGCCGCCCCGCCTGCTGTTCCTCTGGGGGTCGCTGGTCTTCCCCTGCGTGCTGGAGAACGTGACCCAGCGCTTCGTCTACTTCAACGCGATCGGGATGCCGCTACGGGCCGAGCTGTCGGTGACCCTGCGCGGCGACGACCTGCTGGAGGGCCTGCTCGCCAGCGTGCCGTTCGAGTCGGCCGACCGGACCAAGGGCCGGGTGGTCCGGGCCGGCGACACGCTGCAGCGGATCGCCGCCGAGGAGTACGGCGACCCGCGCCGCTGGCGGCCGATCGCCCTGGCCAGCGGCCTGGACAACCCGCTGACCCTGCGGATCGGGCAGCGGCTCACCATCCCGGCGCTGGAGTGAAGGCATGAGCACGACACCGGCCGCACGGCTCCCCGACGTCTACGCCCCGGCGCTGTCGATCAGCGTCGACGGCCGCCCGCTGGAAGCGGCGATCGCCCAGCGCATCCTGCGGGTGAGCGTCACCGAGCACCTGAGCGTCCCCGACGACTTCAGCTTCGACCTGTACGACCCCACCCTGGAGCTGGTCGACGCGGACGGCGGGCGGCTCACCGAGGGCGCGATCGTGGAGCTCTCGCTCGGCTACGTCGGACGCACCCGCAAGCTCATCACCGGCCGGATCTCGTCGATCGCCGCCGACTTCCCGAGCGGCGGACCGCCGACCGTGACCGTGCAGGGCTTCGACCTGCTGCTCGACCTCGCCCGCGGCACCGCCTACCGCCCCTTCAAGGGTTCCACCCCGGGCAGCGGCGCGCCCGACAGCCAGATCGCCACGCTGATCGCCCAGGAGGCCGGCCTGCAGGCCGTGGTCGACCAAACCTCCGAGCGGCGCACGCCCAGGGTCCAGAACCACGAGAGCAACCTCGACTTCCTGCAGGCCATCGCCGCGGAGAACGGCTTCTCGCTCTGGGTGCAGGACCGCACGCTGCACTTCCAGCGCCAGCGACGGCCCCGGAACCCGGCCACCATCCGGCTGGCCTGGGGCCGGACCCTGCAGAGCTTCACCCCCCGCGTCTCCACCACCGGCCAGGTCGAGTCGGTCGAGGTGCGGGGTTGGGATCCCAAGGAGAAGCGGCAGTTCACGGAGCGGGCCCAGCGCCGCCGACCCGGCGGCCCTGGCCGGCTGTCCACCGGCGGCGAGCGGGAGCTGCGCCAGGGCGCCGACGGCGGGTCCCGGACCGTGGTCGACGACGCGTCGGTCTCGAGTCCCAAGGAGGCCCAGGCGCTCGCCGAGAGCATCCTGGCCGACCAGCTCCGTGCGGCCCTGTCCGGGAGCGGCACGTCCTACGGGGAGCCGGACATGGGCGCGGGCACGCCCCTCGAGCTGAGCAACCTCGGCCGCTTCAGCGGCACCTACACGGCCACCGAGGTCACCCACACCCTCGGCGGCGCCGGCTACCAGACGACCTTCCAGGTCGACGGCGCCGCCGCCGCCACCGCGCGGTTCGCGTCCGGCCAGGAACCGTCCGAGCGCCGCATGCACGGCGTCGTCCCGGCGATCGTCACCGGCAACAAGGACGAGGAGCGCCGCGGGCGCGTCCAGGTGAGGGTGCCGGCGCTGGCCGACAAGGCGGAGCACTGGGCGCGCCTGGCCACCCTGATGGCCGGCCCCGAGCGGGGCACGTTCTTCCTCCCCGAGGAGGGCGACGAGGTGCTGGTCGCGTTCGAGCGCGGCAGGCCCGAGAGCCTGTTCGTCGTCGGCGCGCTGTGGAACGGCCGCGACGCCCAGCCCGACGCCAACGCCAACGGCAAGAACGACCTGCGCTTCATCAAGTCCCGCAGCGGCCACCTGATCCGCCTGGACGACAGCGACGGGAAGGAGAAGGTCGAGATCATCGACGCTGAGGGGAAGAACCGGGTGACGCTGGACACGGCGACCGGCAACCTGACCGTGGAGTCCGGCAACGACCTGGTGCTGAAGGCACCTGATGGCACGATCCGGCTCGAGGCCAAGCGCATCGAGACGAGCTCGACCGGCGACACGGCGGTGGCCGCCAAGGGCAAGCTCGGCCTCAGGGGATCGACCGTCGACATCAACTGACCGGGGGGGACGCGATGGGCAGGCCCGCGGCCAAGCAGGGCGACCGTGTCACGGCCACCGACATGCACCTGATCGTGCCGCCGTCGGCCGGCCCGCCGGTGTCGACACCCCACAACTTCTCCGGCCGGCTGGACGGCGGCCTGAGCCGCAACGTGCGGATCATGGGCCGCCCTGCCGCGACCAAAGGCAGCACCGCCACCAACCTGCCGCCGCACCTGCCCGTCGGGGGATCGTTCGCCAAGCCGCCGTCCAACCGGGGCACGGTCGCGGCCGGCAGCCCTACCGTGTTCATCAACGGCCGGGCGGCGGCGCGGGACGGGGACCCCGTCACCACCTGCAACGATCCCGTCGACGCGCCGGTGGGCAGCATCGCCGCCGCGGGAACGGTCCGGATCGGAGCGCGGCGGTGACCGCCGACGGGGCTGGCGAGTTCCTCGGCGCGGGGCTCGCGTTCCCCCTCGGCGTCGACGAGCACGGCCGCTTCCGCATGAACCACCACGAGGACCACGTGCGCCAGTCGATCGGGCTCATCCTCGAGACGGCCACGGGCGAGCGGGTGATGCGGCCGGACTTCGGGTCGGGCCTCCACGGCCTGGTCTTCGCACCGGCCAGCCCGGCCACCATCGTCCTGGTGGAGCACCAGATCCGCGAGGCGCTCACGCGCTTCGAGCCGCGCATCGACGTCGACCGGGTCGAGGCGACGGTCGACCACGAGCAGCCCGGCCGGCTGCTGATCCACCTCCGCTACCGCGTCCGGCGCACCGACACGATGTTCAACCTGGTCTATCCCTTCTTCCTCGACCGGAGCGAGCAGTGACCGCCGAGCCGCCGGTCCTCGACGGCCGGACCCAGGGCGACGTCGTCGGCCGCCTCCGGGAGCTGGCCCGGGACCACCTGCCGGAATGGCGGCCGCCACCCGAAGGCGACGCCGGCACCGCGCTCCAGCATGGGTTCGCGCGCCTGCTCGAGCTGATCCTGCAGCGGCTCAACCAGGTCCCGGACAAGACCCTGCTGGCCTTCCTCGAGACGATGGGCGTGAACCTGCTCGCCCCCGCGCCGGCTCGGGTGCCGGTGACCTTCACGCTCACGCCGGGCAGCCCGCCGACGGTGGTGCCCGCCGGGTCCCAGGTGGCTACCGGCACGGGCATCACGTTCGAGACCGAGGCCCAGCTCACCGCGACCACCGCCGGGCTGGTCGCCGCGCACACCGTGGACCCGGTCGCCGACCGGTTCGCCGACCAGACGGCCGCGACCGGCGGCGGGCGCGTCCAGGGCTTCAGCCCGTTCACGGGCACCGCGGCCCTTCCCCACGTCCTGTGGCTCGGCAGCGACGCGCTGCTCGACGCCGGCCGGCCGTTCGACGTCGCCCTGGTCCTCCGCTACCGCAGCAGCCGCCCGACCGACGAGGTCGCCCGGTTCTTCGAGCAGCTGGACGTCGGGTACCGGACGCGGGGGACGCTCGAGACCGCCCACCCGTCGGTCCTGGTGGAGCCCGGCGAGAATCCGATGGTCAACCTCTGGTTCACCGTGGAGCCGGTCGACCGCGAGATCCTCGAGGCCCCCGGCCTGGACCACCCGGTGTCGAGCGGCTGGCTGCGGATCGGGCTGCCCGCGCCGCTGCACCTGACGCCGGTAGCCCAGGACCTGCGGGTCAACGTCCTGGCCATGTCGGTCAACGCCAGCGAGGTGCCGCCGCAGGCCGCCGCGAGGGACGACGGGCCACTCGACACGAGCAAGGACTTCCTGCCCTTGGGCGAGTACCCCCGGGTGGGCGACGCGTTCTACCTGTCCAGCGACGAGGTGTTCGGCAAGGCCGGCGGGACCGCCTGGATCTGGGTGGAGGCCGGCTCGGGCACGGCGAAGGCGCCCGAGCTCGTGTGGGAGTACCTCGGCGCGGGCGGCTGGACCGCGCTCGAGCTCATGGAGGGCACGGGCATCGACTTCACCGTGACCAACTCCGCGGTGACCGAGCCCCTGCCCGCCGTGCCCCGTGGCGAGCTGGACGGCCAGGAGGGCCGCTGGGTCCGTGTGCGGCTCACCGCCGGCGGCTACGGCCAACCGGCCGAGTACGAGCCGGTGCCGAACGGCACCGGCTTCCGGGTCAAGGCGGGCACCGGCGACCTCGACCCGCCCAGGGTCAAGCGGGTCGCGCTCAGCTACAGCGTCCAGGCCGAGCCGGCGGTCCTTCGCCAGACCGGTACGGTGTTCACCGACCTCACCGCGGCCCAGCGCGCCGGTGCGGACCTGGAAGCCTTCGTCTCGCCCGCCGCCCTGCCGGAGCCGCTGGCCGACCGCGACCCTGCCCTTTACCTGGGGTTCGACGACCTGCCGGCCGAACGGCCGGTCACGCTGTACGTAGCCGCGGCCGCACCGGGGCTCAGATCGGGGCGGGTCGTCATGCGACCCCCGGTGGCCGCGCCGCCGAGCTCGCCGCTCCGGCCCGCGGCCTGGGACTACTTCGACGGCAGCGGCTGGCGGCCGCTGGCGGTGCTCGACGGGACGCGGCACCTGACCACGTCGGGCACGGTGGTGTTCCTGGCGCCGGCCGACGCCGCCCCGCTGGCGCGGTTCGGCCGGGAGGCCCGCACCTGGGTCCGGGCCCGTGCCGGGCGCGACGACCCGACCGACCCCCGCCGCCTCGCCGGGGTGTTCCTCAACGCCGTGCCGGCGGTGCAGGGGGCCACCGTGGCCGACGAGCCGCTCGGTTCGAGCGGCGGCCAACCGGGCCAGACGCTGCGACTCGCCCGCCCTCCGGTCCTGCCCGGACAACGGCTCGAGGTGCGGGAGCCCGAGCGGCCGTCCGGCGCCGAGCGGCAGGTCATCGAGCTCGAGGAGGGGCCGGACGCCGTCCGCGAGCGCCTCGACGCGGCCACCGGGCGGCCGGAGGTCTGGGTGCGCTGGCGGGAGGTGCCCAACTTCGTCCGCTCCGGACCGGCCAGCCGCCACTACACGCTCGACCGCCTCAGCGGGACGGTCACCTTCGGGGACGGCACGCGAGGGCTGATCCCACCGCGCGGGGCCGGCAACGTCCACGCGACCTACCGGACGAGCGCCGGGCCGGCCGGCAACGTCCCGGCGGGCTCGGTCACCCAGCTGGTGAGCCCGCTGCCGGCGGTCGCCAGGGTCACCAACCCGGTGGCGGCCGACGGCGGCGCGGCCGCCGAGACGGTCGCCGGGGTGCGGGCGCGTGGGCCGCAGGCGCTGCGTCACCGCGACCGTGCCATCGCCGGCGGCGACTTCGAGTGGCTGGCACGGCAGGCGGCCGGGACGCGCGTGGCGCGCGCCACCTGCCTGCCCAACGTCAACCGGGACCTCCGCTTCGAGCCCGGCTGGGTGACCCTGGTCGTCATCCCCCAGGGCGAGGAGCCGAAGCTCGAACCCGGTGCGGAGCTCGTCGCCACCATCGAACGGCAGCTTGCCGCACGGGCCTCGGCCGGCCTGGTCCAGTCGCTGCCCGGCCGCGTCAACGTCATCGGTCCCGGCTGGGTCCAGGTCGCCGTCGCCGCCGACGTCGTGCCCTGGGACCTCGCCATGGCGGAGGAGGCCGAGCGCCGGGTGGTGGCCGCCCTGGGCCGCTTCCTCCACCCGCTGACCGGCGGCCCGGCCGGCGCCGGCTGGGAGCTCGGACGAGACGTGTACGCCTCCGAGGTCGCCCAGGTCATCGAGCGGGTGCCCGGCGTCAGCCACGTCACCCGCCTGCGGCTGGTGCCCGGGGCGGTGCAACGCCGCCTGGCCTTCGCGGCCTCGGCCCGGCCGATCGCCCGGGTGGCGGCGGCGGAGGGGAGCGGGGTGGTCACGCCCGACCTCCGCAAGGCGGCACGGCTGGCCGCGCCGGTGGTCGCGGCCACGCTGGTCGACGGCCTGGTCGTCCGCGGCCTCGAGGAAGGGCAGCGCCTGGCGGTCGTGCTGGACGTGCGGGTGGCCGGGACAGAACCGCAGGGCGTGGTCCACGGCACGCCGAGCGAACGGGGCAGCCCGTTCGGGTTTCCGGCCGGCAGCCTGGTGGTGGCGGCCGACGGCCGCAGCACCCGGCTCGTGCAAGGGCTGCCGCGCGTCCCCCCGAGCGGAGCGCCACAGGACATCGTCATCCGGGTCGAGGACGTCGGGCTCGCCGGCCAGCTCGCTGCTGGCGACCGGCTGACGATCTTCGCGCCGTCGCCGGTGACGGTCGCGGGGGTCGCCCCCGGGCCGCCTGGCGTGCCGGTCTTCACGGCCCGCCTGGTCCCCTACGACACCGACGCGACCCTCCCGGCCGGCACCGTGCTCGCCGCCGTCGACGGCCCCGTCCGGGTGCCGCTCGCGGCCGGCGCGGCGCCCGACCCGGTCACCGGGACGATCGACTCCCTGGCGCTCGAGGACTTCGCGTCAGGCGACGAGGTCCTGGTGGAGTCCCCCGACGCCGGGACAGCGGCCCTGGTGGCCACCGTCGAGCAGGTCACGGCCGTCGACGACATCGTCTACCTCGACCCCAACGTCTGCGTCTACGCCAGGGAGCACCAGATCCGCATGACCGGCAGGTGAAAGGAGCAACCCTCGTGCCGCTGCCCGTGCCCGTGCTCGACGACAAGGGCTTCGACGACCTGGCCGCCGAGGCGCGCGCCCTCATCCCGAGGACCTTTCCGGCCTGGACCGACCACAACCCTTCCGACCCGGGCATCACCGTGCTCGAGCTGTTCGCCTTCCTCGCCGAGGCGGTCTTCTACCAGCTCGACCGCGTCCCCGAGCGCACCGTGCGGCGCTTCGCCGAGCTCACCGGCGCCAAGCCACGACCGGGCGAGCCGGTCGACGAGCTGCTGCGCCGCGCCGTGCAGGCGCTCGGCGCGATCAGCCGCGCGATCACCCCGAGCGACGTCGAGTTCGTGGTCACCAAGGGCCTGTTCACGGTCCACCCTCCGCTCGACGCGGCGCTCGACGCCGGCGCGGTCGCCCAGTGGCTCGACCTGCTCGCCGGCGCGGCCTTCCTGCACGATCCGGTGGATGCCGGCGCCACCGTCCTGGTGCTGGCCGGCGCCCCCCCGCTGAGGCAGGGCGACCTGCTGCTGGTCGACGACGAGGAGCCCGGCGCGGACCGGACCGAGGTGGTGGAGGTCGCGTCGGTCCAGCCCGGCATGGACACCACCAGCCTCGGCTTGCGCGCCCAGCTCCGCTACCACCACGACGCCGGCATCGCTCTGGCCAGCGTGGTCGAGCCCGACCCGCCGGTCGTGACCGCCCTGGCCCGGGCTGCCCCGGCGGGCACCAGCATCGTGACCCTCGACCCGCTCGCCGAGCTGCGCGGCAGCGGTGTGCTCCGGCTCGGCCCCGACGGCCAGGCCGCGCTCGTCCGCGCCCGCGCCGTCGCCCGGGCCATGGCGGTGACGCAGCTCACCCGGAGCGCCGGCGTCATCCCCGACGAGCAGGTGGTCAAGGTGCTGCTGGTCCCCGACGAGCCCGGGGCCGCCGCGCCCGAACCGAGCGACGCGCTCGCCGAGGCCGCGTTCGCGCTGCTCCGCGTCCGCAGCCCGATCACCACCAGGGTGCGGGTGGCGAAGCCGACCTACCGGCGCGTGCGCATCGCGGCCACCGTCGTGCGCGACTTCGCGAGCCTGCTGCGCAAGGACACCGTGCAGCGCACCGCCGAGGCGGCCGTGCGCGAGTTCCTCAGCCCGCTGCGCGGCGGCGACACCGGCACGGGGTGGCCGTTCGGGCGGGCGGTTTACCGCTCGGAGCTGTACCAGTTGCTGGAGGACACGCCCGGCGTGGACCACGTCCGGCGCCTGCTGCTGGACGGCGACCCTGCCCGCAGCGAGCTGCCGCTGGCCGACGACGAAGTGCTGGCCTCGGAGTCGCTGGTCGCCCTCGACGAGGTCGCCGTGACCGTCGTGGACGCCTAGGAGCCGTGCCATGGTGAACGACGTGGTGCCGCGCGTCAGGTTCGGCGACTACCTCCCCGAGGTGTTCCGAACCGGCGGCGGGGCGCGCGCCGGGCAGGCCGCCGGCGGAGCCGCCGACTTCCTCGACCGGTTCCTGGCCGCGTTCGAGATCCTGTTCGAGGAGCTCCAGCGGGAGGTCGAGGGGCTGCCGGACGGCACCGGCGGCCTCCCCGACCTGGTCGACCCGGACCTGACCCCGCCCGCGCAGTTCCCCCACCGCCAAGGGGACGCCTTCGACTTCCTGCGCTACCTCGCCGGCTGGGTGGGGCTGGTCCTGCGGCCCGAGAAGCCGGTCGACTGGAACCGCCGCTACTTCCGCCGGGCGCTGGGGTTGTCGGATCGGCGCGGAACCCTGGGCGGCCTCGACGCCTTGCTGCGGGTGTGGCTCGACGGTGACCTGCTGGAGACCGAGCCGCCCCTGCTCCTGCTGACCGACCTCACCCGGACCCGCAACGACGTGGACGCGGTCTTCCAGCTCGACCCCGCCGAACCTCCGGTCCTCGGCGTCGACAC
This sequence comes from Actinomycetes bacterium, assembly GCA_036377075.1. Classification (GTDB taxonomy): domain Bacteria; phylum Actinomycetota; class CALGFH01; order CALGFH01; family CALGFH01; genus DASUZB01. Next base: position 8,895 of record DASUZB010000013.1, read on the forward strand.
CGTCCTGGGCGAGGGGCCGCCGTTCTTCTTCGTGGTCGACCTGCCCGCCGATCCGACAGTCCGCGAGCTGCGCAACCCGATCGGGCTGGATGTGCTGCAGCGAGCCACGCGGACACTGCTGGACGCCGAGAAGCCCGCCAGTAGCTACTACCAGCTCCGCGTGCGCGCCACCACCATGCAGCTCAAGCCGGCCGATCCCGCCGAGGAGCGGGCCGGCGAGATCTACGCCCAGCTCGAGGACCTGACCGGTGACCCGCCGCTGCTCGGCACGGCGCTGCTGTGGGAGGAACCGGCGGTCTTCGACGGCGACCAGCCCTGAGCCGACGACAGGGAAGGAGCGAGATGGTCACCCGCAACCAGCACCTCGACCAGCGCATGAACTGGTTCGACCGCCAGTTCCTGCGCGCCCAGGACTTCGCCGACGAGTCCGACTACCAGGTCGACCGCCTGCGCCGGCACCTGCGTCTGCTGCACACGCCCGGCGTCGGCGAGGGCCTGCTGGTCCGGGGTGCCGTCGATGCGACCGAGGCCACGGTGGACGCCGGCACGGCGCTGGACGACCAGGGCCGGCCGATCGTGCTGTTGACCTCCACCGAAGCCATTGACCTGCCCGCCGCCACGGGCAGCGCCGAGCTGTACGTCGGCTACGGGGAGGCCGAGGCCGAGCAGAGCAAGGACCCGGGCATCGTCGGCAACACGCGCATCCGCGAGAGCCCCCGGTTCAGCTTCCGGGTCGGCACCGGCCCGGTGCCCGCGAGTGGCGTGCTGCTCGCCAAGCTCACCCTGGCCGACGGCAAGCTCACCGCCGAACCCGACAACGAGGTCAGGACCAGGGCCGGCGCGGCCATCGGCGACGTCAGCGTCTTCAGCCTCACCCTGCGGCGCGTCGGCCAGCCGGCCAGCGCGTGGCCCAGGTTCACCGCCTCCGACGCGAACCAGGTGAGCCTCGCCGGCGACCTGCGCCTCGAGAGCCAGCGGGCGCTGCTGTTCCAGGACGACGGTCGCATCCGCTCCACCGGCGACCTGCGGCTGCTCACCGGCGCCACGCCCGGGCAGGCGCGGCTCGTCGTCGGGGCGGACGGCGCGGTCCGCGTGGTCGGGACGTCCGACGTGAGCCTGCTGCGCGTGGACGCCAACGCCGTCGCGGTCGGCGAGCCGCAGTCGGCCAGGCCGCTCGCCGTGCACGGCAGCGCCACGATCGACGGCGACCTGACCGTGGGCGCGACCAAGACCATCTCCGCACCGGGGCGGCTTCACGTCTTCGGCGACGAGCTGCTGTACCTGCTCAACAAGAGCGGGGTGATAATCGGCAGGGAGTGGGGCGGCACCGGTGCGCTGCAGGTGCAGGGCCCGCTCACCCTGATCTCGGGGTTGCAGTTCGGCGGCGCGCCGCCGCTCAGCGGGATCTCCCGGGACGTGAACCTGGCGGCGGCGAGCGACGCGACCGTGCCGAGTGAGCGTGCGGTCAAGAGCTACGTGGACCGCCACCTCGCCATCCAGGCCGGCGAGGCCAGCGTCGACGGCCTCGATCCCGGCGGCTCCGACCTGTTCAAGGCCCAACCCGTCACCTTCTCCTCTGCCTTCGCCGCCCCCCCGACGGTATTCGTGGCCGTGCGCGTCCTCGACGCCGACCACAACCGCAACCTGCGCTTCGACGTCTTCGCGAACAACGTCTCCCAGACCGGATTCAACCTGATGTTCAAGTCCTGGGCGGACACGAGGATCTACGGGCTGATCGCCGATTGGCTCGCGTTCGGCCCGCTGCCATAGGAACGGAGGAAGCCGACATGCGACAGCAGCTCCAGTTACGGCTCGCCGCGCTGCGAGAGGAGTTCGAGGCGGGCCAGGCCCGCCTGCGCGACCTGGAGGTCGAGCAGGCCTTCCTGCGGGAGCGGCTGCTGATGCTGAAGGGCGCGATCCAGGCGCTGGAGCAGCTCGGGGAGGAGTTGCGTGCAGCGCCAGACGGCCAGCCCGAGCCGGCGCCCAGCGGCGACCGGGCCGGCTGACGCGACCGCCGCCCGGCCATCAGGGTCCCTGACGTGTGGATGCCAGATATTCGGTCACCTCATGCGACCTGCGCGGGCGCTGTTGCATCTGTCGGTCGGCAGCATGCTGAAGTCGCGGCAGCGGCCTGCCGTCAGATCGCCAAGGCAAGTTCGCCGAATGCGGCCGCGACTCTACGGGGCATCGGCATCCCGACCGCGAGCTCGTAGTGCCCTCGGCGAACGTTCTGGATGAAGGCCTGCCCGGCGATCACGACACTGGCGCTGTGATCCTGCTCGAGGCCACGCATCGGTCGCAGCCTCGCCTTCAGCCTGCCGTGGTCGGCCTCGATGCGGTTGTTGGCGTACCGCTCGGTGCAATGCCTGGCCACTGGGAGCAGGTCCTCCAGCACCATCGGATAGGCCGCTGCCCCGTCGGTGACCACCTCGATCGGCACCCGCTTGGTCGTGGCGATGGCCCGCTGGAAGAACCGCCGGGCCGCCGTCGCATCCCGCCGTGGGGACACAAACGCGTCGATGATCTGACCGAACTGGTCGACCGCCCTGTAGACGTAGCGCCAACGTCCGGCGACCTTCACGTAGGTCTCGTCGACCCACCAGCGGTCCCCCACGGCGTGCCGGCAGGGACGGGCAGCCTCGGCCAGCAACGGCGTGAACCGCTGCACCCAGCGGTAGACCGCGGTGTGATCCGCCTCGACCCCGCGCTCGGCGAGCAACTCCTCGACGTCGCGGTAGGACAGCGCGAAGCGTAGATGCCACCGCACCGCCAGCACGATGACCTCCGGCGGGAAGCAGAAGCCGGCGAAGGCGGACCCGGTGAGGGGCGCGGAGCAAGGGCGGCGAGGTCGCATCGCGACAGTCTGCCTGCTCAAGCCCCATCACAGCAGCTGCAACAGTGCCCCTGTGCGGACGCCAGTACCCCCATGGCGGCAGGCCGGCGGTCTCGACTGCGCCCACCGGCGTAGCCGCGAAGCCTCCGCCGAGCCGACGACGCGGACGCGCCGGTGGCGGACCATGGCAAGGACGCACGAGCGTCACCGAAGTGGGAGGGAACATCCCATGGCAATCGACGCAGCCTCCGCCGACCGGCGGGCAAGCCCAGGCCCCACTCCCCCGACACCCGGACGACGCCGCAGGCCGCGCTGGTGGGCGATCCTGCTGGTCGCCGTCGTGGCCATCGCCGCCAGCGCGGTGGTGGTCATCCGGCTGCTGCCCGACCCCGCCGACGGCCCCGCCGTCGCCGGCGTCACCTCGGTCGAGATGCGCGGCAACCGCTTCCACCCGGCCGTCATCCAGGTCAAGCCGGGCCAGACCGTCACCTGGTCGTTCACCGACAACGGCACCACCCACAACGTCAAGGGCACCGGCTGGGGCTCGCCCAACCAGGCGTCGGGCACGTTCCGCCACGCCTTCGCCGCGCCGGGCAGCTACCGCTACTCCTGCACCCTGCACGTCGGCATGACCGGCCGCGTCGACGTCGTCGCCACGCCATGAGGTCGTCGGCCTGAGCAGGCGCGGCGACCCCACCAGGCGGCGCCCCAGCTTGGCTGGCGCGCCGCCCACTGGTCGTGGCACAAGCGCGGCCCTCGACGTCGAGGCCGGGAGAGGCGGCGCCGCTGGCACCAGCCAGCCTGGCGCCGGTACTCGTGGAGCAGGCCACCGAGCAGGTCTCGTCGATGCACGACGCCTTGGCGATCCTTACCGTCGAAGGTCAATCCGGTGGCAGGGTCGGGCGCCTGAAGCTGGAGCGCCCGGTGTGCCCGGTGCCGGTTGCAGTGCTCGACGTGGACTCGCAGGAGCTCCTCCAATGGCCTACCGCGGCAGGCCCAGCCGCGGGCGTTCCGTACCGCCGTCAGGCCGAGGCCGCCGCCTTCGCGTCCAGGTGCCGACGGACCTCCGCGTGGACCTCCAGCGGCGGGCCGGTCGCGTCGATGGCGACCACGAATTCCTTGGCCCGGAACAGGTCGAGGACCGGCTCGGTCTTGGCGTGGTAGTCGCGCAGGCGCGCGCGGACGGCCTCCGGCGTGTCGTCAGGCCGCGGGACCAGCCGGCCGCCGCACATGTCGCAGACGCCGGCCTCGGCCGGACGGTGGGAGATGAGGTTGTAGTCCAGCCCGCAGCCGGAGCACAGCCGGCGGCCGAGGATGCGCTCCTCGACCAACCGGTCGGGAACCTCCAACAGGATCACCGCGTCGATGTCGTAGCTCTCCAGGAAGAACCGGGCTTGCGGTTGGTTGCGCGGGAACCCGTCGATGATGAAGCCGAAGTTCCAGTCGTGCTCGTCCAGGCGGCGGTGCACCACGGCGGCGACCAGGTCGTCGGAGACCAGCTCCCCGGCGGCCACGATGCGCCGGACCTGCGCGCCCAGCTTGGTGTGGTGCTGGACGTTCCAGCGGAAGATGTCGCCGACGCTGATGTGCTCGAGGTCGAGCGCCTCGGCGAGCAGCTTGGCCTGGGTGCCCTTACCGCTGCCCTGCACGCCCATGATGATGTACTTCCGCATCCCAGCACCTCGCTCCATGCCTGAAGCACCATCCGGCATTCACCGCGCGGTCTCCACAACGGCATACCTCTTGCCCACAGTGGCCGTCCAGCCCGACGACGCTCAGGACGAGCTACACGAGCGCATTCACGCAATCACGGAGCCGAACTCCTATCCGCAGCACCAGCCCACCTGCGGGTCCCTGGCGAAGCGCCCGCGCCGCCGGACCGTGCACGCTTCATCGGTGGTCCGAGACCAGGCAGACGTCGCCGTTCGGCGCTCACCCCGGCACTGTTGCATTGAGCCATCGACCGATCTGATGTTCTCCACTTGGGCGCCCAAAGGCCGCGCTTACACTCCTGTTCGTCTCGTCGGAGCCGTTCTCAAAGCCTCGAAATAGGGACGGACCTCCACTCCGCAGAGCTTGGACGACGCCGTGGGCCTCAATGCAACAGTGCCCGCCGGACCACCGTCACGGCTTCAGCACGCCGCGGACTGACCAGATGCAACAGCGCCGGTTAGGACGGCCCGTTCGGCTCGGTCAGGTCGATGCGGACGGTCCGGTCGGGATGCACCCACACCACCGCCGCCCGGCCGGCCGCAGCCCGCGCCTGGTCCACCCGGCTTCCCCGCCGCAACCGCTCCAGCGTCGTGGGGTGCTCGTGCCCGTAGGCAACGACGACCACGTCGACGGGGAACCGGCGCACCAGCTCCTCCAGGCCAGGCAGCCCCGGCCGGCGTGCCAGCCAGCCAGCCGCTTCGACCCCCGCCTGGGCGAGCTCGTCGAGCTGCTCGACCAGGTAGGCCCGACCCAGCGCGTTCAGCTCCCGCCGGTCCAACAGCTGCTCGCCGTGGCTGTACACCGGCCCGGCATCACCGGTCATGGGCCCGGACCCGTACGGGTCCACGAAGCGCGACTCGGTCGAGCGGTCGGCGAGCACCACCCGCGCCCCGGCCTGGCTGGCCAGGATGGCAGCGGCTTGCCTGACGGTGGCGTAGGTGGGATCTCGGCCGTCATCGGTTGGCGCGGCGACCATCCGTGCCCCTCGGGCGACCTCGACGACGGCAGGGTCGATGCGGAACCCCTCCCGCTCGACCCACTGCGGGGAACCTCCGGAGGTCACAGGCAACTCCCATCGGTCGTGAGGCTGTCCGCCGGCCGGTCTTGTCCCGACCGGCTCACGGCTGAGTGTCGCATACCGACCTGGAGCCCTCCACAGGTGGGGTTCACCTCGGGGGTGCCGTGCCGGCGGCGGGCCCGATGGCTGCGACGGTGCACTGCAGGGAGGCGCGCAGCATCGCCCGGGTTGCCGGGCTGGCTGGAGCTTCCCATGGTGACCGAGCCAGCGAGTGGGCGGTTGGCGGTGTTGGTGTAGGACGTCGATCGCCGCTGGTTCCGGGTTGACGGCGCGGGCGCCCCGGTGACCCTGAGGGGTCCCCGCTCGGTGAATTTGCCGTCCGTGATGGTCTACGCGGCCGGTTGGATGGTGGAGTTCCACTCGCCGTGGAACTCGTGGCGCGCAAGCGGCACTGCCGCCAGCTCCTCGTTACGCACCTTGACCCCAAGCGGGTAGCGGCCCCGGTCCAGCTCGGCACGGACTCGCAAGCCCGTGTGGGTCGTGGTCGCCCCGATCAGCTCCACGAGCACCTCGTGGCTTGTCAGCGGGCGGCCGCGCCAGTTCATCGAGATGGCGCTGAACGGCCGGTGCTCGATCCGGTTCCACTTGGAGGTCCCCGGCGGCAGGTGACACAGGTGATCGTCAGCCCGGCCTCGGTGGCGAGCCAGACCAGCTCGGTCTTCCATGCCCGGACTCGGTAGCCGTTGGACCCGCCGGCATCGGCACAGGCCAGCAGCCGCTCGGCCTCGGGGTAGGCGAGCCTGCCGACCTGCTGCCACCAGCGCTGCAGCGTCTGGACCGCGAACGCCGCGGTGTCGTGATCGGTCCCGACACTCACCCAGCCGGTGTTGCGCCCAAGGTCGTAGACCCCATACGGGATGGCCTTGCTGGGGGTGGGGTCGGGGAAGTCATGGACATTCACCGCCTCGGGCTCGCCGGAGGGCTGCCACTCCCGGCCACCGTTGGCGACCTGGCCGACCAACTCCTTCTTCTTGGTGGCCACGCTCACCACCGGCTGCCCGGCGGCGAGATGCTGCTTGGCCTGCTCGTTGAGGTAGCGGAACTGGGCATCCCGGTCGCGATGCTGGGCGCCCTCCACGGTCTTGACCGTGCGCTGCAGCCGGTAGCCCTGCTCACGCAGCAGCCCGTGGGGTGTCAAGAGTCGGCTCGTCACGCTGCCGGCTCGTGTTCATGGATCAGTCCGCCAAGGAGGTCACGCCGGCGCAACCCGCCAAGGATCGGTCCGCTCCTCGGTTCCGCGACCACCGACGCCACGGGTGGCATATGACAAAGGCTGCGGTGCGGGCGGTGCTGGTTGTAATGCTCGACGTACACCCGCAGAACGCGAACCAGCTGCTGGCAGCTGACGATGAGCAGCTGGTCAAGGCACTCCCGGCGGACCGTGCCGACCCAGCGTTCGGCGATCGCGTTCGCGTTGGGCGCCTGCACCGGCGTGCGGACGACCTCGGTGCTGGTCGAGCGCCACACGTCGTCGAACGCTCTGGTGAACTTGGCGTCGCGGTCGCGGATCAGGAACGTGCACGCGGTGGCCTGTTCATCGAGGACGGTGACGAGGTTGCGGGCCTGCTGGGCAACCCACAGGCCGGTGGGATGGTCGGTGACGCCACCAAGGTGGACAGAATCCTCCGTATCGAGCTGGCCGACACCCGCCAGCCGAGGCGCAACAGCTCGCCGTGGATGCGCTGGTAGCCCCACCGGGGTTCTCGCGGGCCAGCCGGACGACCAGCTGCTGGACCTCGCCGGAGATCGGCGGCCGTCCGGTGGAGGTGGTCGGGTAGGTCCAGCGTCGGCGGACCAGGCGCCGGTGCCAGCGCAACAGCGTCTCGGGCCGCGCCAGGAACGCCGGCCAGCGCGCCCGCGGGAGTAGCCGGCTCAACGCTGCCAGCAGCGCACGGTCGGTGGGCTGGAGATGGGGACGAGGGTACTGGCGGCGCAACATCGCCCAGCTCGTGGCGCAGCACCAGGATCTCGACCTCCTTAGCTTCCGCCGACCGGAAGCAGAGCAGGACCAGCTCAAGGCTGCGCCGCAGCGCCAGGTAGACGAACGACCAGAGCACGCGAGACCTCCACCGGCGAAGACGAGCAAGCGACGGCGCATCGTAGTCCGCTCGCAGGCAGTACCTGCTGGTCACCGCCCTGATCGACTTCTGGCACCCCACGCGCCGATGGGCATCCCGGCGCCTAGTCGACAAACGGGCCGTTGAACACGGGGACCTCCCCGTACGGCCGCCCCGCCATCAGCAGGAACCGGGTGCCGGGGGTGGCGTCGCTGACCGTGAGCTCCTCGCCGGGACCAAGCAGGACGAGCTGGGGAGGCTTGGCGGGGCGCCGGTTGGCGCCGAAGGTGGCCTCGCCGTCCAGCAGGTAGGCGAAGCCCTGGAACTCCGGGGGCACCGGGATGGTGACCTGTCCCCCCTCGGCCAGCTCGACGTCCAGGACCAGCGCTGGCGTGCCAAGGTGCACCGGCGAGCCCTCGCCGACCAGCGCCCGAACGATGGCGTCGCCCTCCTGGCGCACCGGGAGCTGCTGCGGCAACAGCACCTGGGCGCTCGGCTCGGCGTGCTTGTCCTTGCGGGCGAGGTTCACCCAGAACAGCACGCTGCGCCACTGGGTGTCGCCCAGGCCCTCGGTGCGCTCCTCCGCGCCGATCGCCTCGGCGTGCCAGGCGCCCCGCCCGGTCCTGAGCGCCAGCAGCGCGCCCTTGGGCAGTCGCGCCCGCTCGATGGCTCCGCCGGGCCCGGTGCTGTGGCCGGTGCTGGCCGACCCTTCGAGGATGTACCACAGGTTGTCGAACCCCCGGTGGGGGTGCTTGGTGTCGATGCCCGACAGCTCGGAGAGCCGGAAGCGGCTCTCGTGCACCAGGATGAAAGGATCGGATAGCTCGTACGGCACGCCGCGGGCGGGCAGCGCCTCGAGCACCGGCAGCCCCATCATCCGGATCCGCGCGGCGTCCTCCACCAGCACGGCGTCCCGCCCCCTCGTCCCAACCTCGGTGGTCATCGCCAGACTCCTTCCACAAACGGAGGTGGCCCTCCGATCTGGTCCGTCAGCTCGTATAAGGCGGAGGCATGCCTCCATATTCCCGGTACACTGGGCGGCATGGCCAGCACTGACCGCCCCGGCGACCCCCCGCGACCTGCCAGGCGGCTGCGCCGCGACGCCCAGCGCAACCGGGACGCCATCGTCGCCGCCGCCCGGCAGGTGTTCTGCGACCACGGCCTGGAGGCGCCGCTGGAGGAGATCGCCCGCCGCGCCGGGGTCGGCATCGCCACCCTGTACCGTCGCTTTCCCAGCCGCGTGGAGCTGCTGGACGCGGTCCTGGCCGACACCGTCCAGGCCCACGTCGCCGCGGCCGAGCGGGCCCTGGCCGTGGACGACCCCTGGGAGGGGTTCGCCTCCTACCTGGAGGAGACCTGCCGGCTGCAGGCCGCCGACCGCGGCCTGAGCGACGCGATGGGCATGCGGTTTGCTCGTGCCACCGCCACCGAGGCCGCCAAGGCCCGCCTGTTCGAGCTGGTCGGCCAGGTGGTCGACCGCGCCCAGCAGAGCGGGCAGCTGCGCGCCGACCTCACCCTCGAGGACCTGGCGTTCCTGAACTGGGCCAACGGCCGCATCCTGCCGGCGGTCCGCGCCGCCGGCGCCCCCGACACCTGGCAACGGCACCTCGGCCTGCTGCTGGACGGCTTCCGCGCCGAGCGGGCCCACCCCCTGCCCCAGCCGCCGCTGTCACCCCGCCAGGTCCACCGGGCCATGCTCACCCTCGGCCGCCGCTCCGCCGGCGACGCCCACTAGCGCAGCGCGGCACACGGCTGCCATCCCATGGCACACCGGGCCGCTGGCGGTGCCCGCGGTCCGCTGCTCGCCGCATCCGGTAAGCGACGTCGCGCTTCCATCCCCGACGGCGCTGAGGCACGTGGTGGGCGGCGATCGACGGCCCCGCCTGGGGAGGCGTTGTTGCATCTGATCAGTCCAGGGCGTGCTGAAGCCGTGACGGTGGTCGGGTGTCAGATCGCTATGGCAAGCTCGCCGAACGCGACCGCCAGTCGCTGGGTCGCCGCGACCTCGACCGCCAGCTCGTAGTGGCCGCGGCGGACGTTCTGGACCAGAGCATGGCCAGCGATGATGATCGTCGCGCTGCGGTCCTGCTTGAGTCCGCGCATCGGCCGTAGCCGCGCTTTCAGGCGGCCATGGTCAGCCTCGATCTGGTTGTTGGCGTAGGGCTCGGTGCGATGCCACGCCGCCGGGAGCAGCTCCTCGAGGACGATCGGGTAGGTCGCCGCCTTGTCGGTGACCACCTCTGTCGGCGTCACCTGCGTGGTCGCGAGGGCGTGCTGGAAGAACCGTCGGGCCGCTGTTGTGTCACGACGCGGGGAGACGAACACGTCGATGACCTGGCCGAACTGGTCGATGGCCCGGTAGACGTAGCGCCACTGGCCACGGACCTTCACATAGGTCTCGTCGACCCACCAGCGGATCCCGACGGCGTGGCGGCACGGGCGGGCGGCGTCGGCCAGAGCGGCGTGAACCGCTGGACCCAGCGGTAGATGGTGGTGCGGTCGACCTCGATTCCACGCTCGGCCAGGAGCTCTTCGACGTCGCGGTAGGACAGCGCAAAGCGCAGGTACCAGCGCACCGCGAGCACGATGACGTCCGGCGGGAAGCAGAAGCCGGCGAACGAGGAACGGCTGATGGCCGCGGGGTGAAGGTGGTGGTCGCATCGCCGGAGTCTGCCTGCTCAAGCCCGATCACAGCAGCTGCAACAGACCCCCCGGCGTCCCCGCCCGTACCGCCCCGTCCCGCGCGGCCTGGCGTCGGGCGGAGGGAAGTCGGAGGGAAGCCCGCCCGGTCTGACCAGCGTTCCGAACCGATCCCCGCGCTGGCGACAAGACGGCGGTGCCGGCGCAGCGAGGCCTGCCGGGGTGCCGTCCGTAGAGTTCGCCTCGCCTGGTGGGATGGTCAGGGCTGCAGTGTGGTGAGCAGGGCGGCCACCCGCTCGCCGGTGGCGAACAGCGACTCGGCAGCGGCGGCGTCGCCGTTGAGGTGGGTCAGCATCTGCACGCCGAGGTACAAGGCGACGGTGGCGAAGGCGGCGTCGCGGCTGGGGACCAGCTCCGCGAGCGGGCCGTCGGCCAGCGCCCGCACGATGACGTCCTCGGCGAAGTCCACCCACGGCTGGACGCGCGCGGCGATCTCCGGGCGGAGTTCGGGGTAGGCCAGGCACGCGCCGATCAGCTCGTTGAGCACGGTGATGTGTCCGGCCGCCAAGTCCTCGCGGTAGAGCCTGGTGGCGGTCTGCAGCAGCTCGGACAGCGTCGTGGTGCGCTCCACCGCCGCCTGGTAGGCGCCCAGGCGCCGCGCGCTGGTGTCGTCCAGGGCCGCCAGCAGCAGCTGGTTGACCGTTCCGAAGTGGTAGAAGATCAGCGCTTGGGCGAAGCCGCCGCGGTCGGCGATGGCCCGCGCGCTGGCGCCCGTGAACCCCTCCTGCTTGAGCGTCTCCAGGGCGGCGTCGGTGATCCGCTGCCGCGTGCCCTGGCTGCCTTGCCTGCCTCGTCGTGCCGATCGGGCCATTGACCAACCCTTTGCTTGAGCGACTGCTTTGACTGAGCGCTCAATCCAGGTATATGCTCAGCCGACTGACGCCGCGATGATGCCTGCCGGAGGCCACAATGACCAGCAACGAGGCACCAGTCGGAAGCTGGCGGCGGTTCGACCCGGCGGGCACTTTCCCGCCACCGTTCGACGAGCGGCCGTCGATGCGCCACACCTGGGCCTCGCTGAGCTTCCTGCACTGGCCCTACGACCCGGAGGCCCTGCATGGGCTGCTGCCTTCTGGTCTGGTCGCCGACACCCATGACGGCAGGGCCTACGTCGGCCTGGTCCTGTTCCACCTCACCGTCCGCCCCGCAGGGCTGCCTGCCCTTCCCTGGATGTGCTCGTTCGCCGAGGCCAACGTGCGCACCTATGTCCGCGGGCCCGCCGACCAGCCAGGCATCATCTTCCTGTCCCTGGACGCCGCCCGCCTCGGCGCGGTCGCCGTCGCTCGGGCGTCAGCGTGGCGGCTGCCCTACCACTGGGCGGCCATGCGGATCAGGCGGGACGAGGATCTGGTCACCTACGCATCCCGGCGGCGCTGGCCCGGGTGGCGCGATGCGTCCAGCCGCGTCGTGCTCCGGATCGGCGCGCCCTACCCGCCAGAGGAGCTCACGACGCTGGATCGCTTCCTCACCGCCCGCTGGTATTTCTACACTCGCTCGCCCAGGGGTCTTGCCCGGACCGCCGCCCACCATCCTCCGTGGCGCCTCGCCCGGGGCGCCGCCCTCCAGGTCGACGAGCGCCTGATCGCCGCCACCGGGCTCCGCGAACCTGACGGCGAGCCCCTGGTCCACTGGGCCGGCCGGACCGACGCCGTCATCGGCCGGCCGAGGCTCGTCCAGCCGGCCGCCACGGCCAGGCAGGCAGACGGCCTGCTCCCTGCTGGGTGAGCGCCGTGCCGTGGCGGGGCCGCCCGTTCGGGCCGGAGACGCACAGCCCACAAGCTCCGACGACCAGCCCGCCGACGCTCGGGCGCGGCCAGCAAGTCGCGGTGGTGGGCGGCAGTGGCTTCTACGGCCGCTACCTGGTCGCCGACCTGCTGCGCTTCACCGGCGCGCAGGTCCTGGTGGCCAGCCGCCGCGCGCCGCAGCGGCTGCGCCCCAGCGACCGGGTCGTCCCCATCGCCTGCGACCTGCGCGACCCGCGCGCCCTGCGCGAGGCCATTGGTGGCAGCGCGGTCGTGGTGCACTGCGCCGGGCCGTTCCAGCACCTGCCGCTGGAGCCGCTCCGGGCCGCCATCGCCGCCGGCGTCCACTACGTTGACATCTCCGAGGACCGCGCCTACCGGCGGCGGGCGCTGGCCGCGGACGCCGAGGCGCGTGCGGCTGGCGTCGTGGTGCTCAACGGCGCCTCGGTCGTTCCGGGGATGGAGGTGTTGTTCACCGAGCTGCTGCGGCCTGGCTTCGACGAGCTGCTGGCGGTCCACGGCAGCGCCGCGCCGGACACGCGCCGCCATCGCGGCCATGCCATGTTCCATACCATGCTGCTCGGTGCCGGTCGGCCCTTCCAGGCGCCGCGCGGCGGGCTGCCGGTGCGGGTGCACGGCTGGCGCGAGCCAGAATGGTTCGACTTCCCCCCACCGGTCGGCCGCCGGCTCCACTACCAGGTGCTGGAGATGG
>DASUZB010000014.1:0-3576 GCA_036377075.1 Actinomycetes bacterium
GGGGGCGCACTACCTGGAGAAGACGCACGGCGGCCGCGGCCAGCTCCTGGGCGGCGTGCCGGGGGTGCGGCCGAGCAACGTGGTGATCGTCGGCGGGGGCGTGGTGGGGACCAACGCGGCGCAGATGGCGCTGGGGGCCGGGGCGGCGGTGACGATCCTGGAGACGAGCGCCGACCGGATGCGCTATCTGGGCGAGGTGCTGCACGGCAACCTCTCCACTGTGATGTCGAACCGGCAGAACCTGGCGCAGGCGGTCGCCTACGCCGACCTCTTGATCGGCGCGGTGCTGATCCCGGGGGCCAAGGCGCCGAAGCTGGTCAGCGAGGGCATGATCCGCTCGATGCGCCCCGGCTCGGTGGTGGTGGACGTGGCGATCGACCAGGGTGGCTGCATCGAGACGGCGCACCCGACCTCGCACAGCGATCCGGTGTATGATGTCGGCGGGGTGATTCACTACTGCGTCACGAACATGCCGGGCGCGGTGCCGCGCACCAGCACCTACGCCCTGTCGAACGTCACGCTGCCCTACGCGCTGAAGCTGGCCGACCGGGGGTTCGCCGCGGCGGTGCGCCACGACCCGTCGCTGGCCAGGGGCGTCAACGTACACGACGGCCGGATCACCTACCAGGCGGTCGCCGAGGCCTTCGGCCTGCCGTACACGCCACTCGACGAAGTCCTGAGTGCTGAGTCCTGAGTCCTGAGGGGGACGAGGGGACGGCTCTCAGGCTGCGGTAGTGCCACCGGCCCGTCGTCAATGCGCGCCGACTCAGCACTCAGCACTCAGCACTCAGCACTCGCCACGGGGGGACGGATGGAGCAGATGAGCGCGCAGATCGACCGCTTCCTGACGGTGTTGCAGGCGGAGCGGGGGTTCTCGCAGAACACGGTCGCGGCCTACCGCAACGACCTCGGCCAGTTCGCCGCCCACCTGCGCGCCGCGCAGGGCCTGGGCGACTGGACCCAGGTCACCCAGGACCACCTCGTCACCCACCTGCTCCACCTGCGGGAGCGCGGCTACCAGCCCTCCACGGTGGCGCGCAAGACCGCGGCGCTCAAGTCCTTCTTCCACTACCTGGTCGAGACGCGCCAGGTGGCCGGCGACCCCTCGATGCAGCTCAGCTCGCCGAAGGTCGACAAGTACGTGCCGCGGGCGATCAGCCCGGACGAGGTGGAGCGGCTGCTGGCGCAGCCGGGCCAGGGGACCAAGCCGCTGCCCGAGGCGCTGCGGGACAAGGCGATGCTCGAGACGCTCTACGCCACCGGCGTGCGCGTCAGCGAGTTGGTCGCGCTCGACGTCGAATACCTGGAGCTGGCGCACGAGCGCATCCGTTGCGTCGGCAAGGGCGGGCGCGAGCGGGTGATCCCGCTCAAGGAGAGCGCGGTGCGCGCGCTGCGCGATTACCTCGGCCGCGGCCGCCAGCAGATCGCCGGCAACGGCGACGACCGCGCGCTCTTCCTCAACCACCGCGGGCGGCGGCTGACCCGCCAGGGCTTCTGGCTGATCCTCAAGGGCTACGCGGCGGATGCCGGGATCGACGACATCACGCCGCACACCCTGCGGCACTCCTTCGCCGCGCACGAGCTGCACAAGGGGGCGGAGCTGCGCTCCGTGCAGCAGATCCTCGGGCACGTCAGCATCTCCACCACTCAGGTCTACCAGCAGCTGACCGACAAGCGGCCGGTCCGGCGCGCCCGCGAGCTTGCCCACGCCGAGGCCTGAACGCGGGTCGGCAGGTCGAAGGTCGAAGGTCGAAAGTCCGAAGGTCCGCCAGCACCGGCCGACGACGCTGCAGGGGGCGGTCGAAACCACCCCCTGCAGTCTCTGATCCCTCGATGTGCGACTTTCGACCTTCGGGCCCGCGTCAGTGCTCGGCCTGGGCTTTGGCGGCGGCGACGATGCCGTCGGTGAGGTGGGCCGGCACCGGCTGGTAGTGGTCGAAGGCCATCGCGAAGTAGCCCTGGCCCTGGGTCATCTGGCGCAGGTCTGTGCTGTAGCGCTGCACCTCGGCCAGCGGCGCCAGCGCGTCGATCGTCGTCGAGCCGTCCTCGTTCGGGTTGGCGCCCTGCACCTGGGCGCGCTTGCCGTTGAGGTCGCTGATGATGTCGCCGGTGTAGTCGCTCGGCACGGTGATGTGCAGCAGGTAGACCGGCTCGAGGATCACCGGCCTGGCCGCCTGCACCGCCTGCTTGAACGCCTGCGAGGCGGCGATCTTGAAGGCCATCTCCGAGGAGTCGACCGCGTGGTAGGAGCCGTCGGTGAGCGTCACCTTGACGTTGATCACCGGGTAGCCCGCCAGGACCCCGTGCTCCAGCGCCTCGCGCACGCCCTTCTCGACGCCGGGGATGTACTGCCGGGGGACGGAGCCGCCGACCACCTTCTCGGCGAACTCGAAGTCCTGGTCGGGCAGCGGCTCCAGGTCGATGACCACCTCGCCGAACTGCCCGGCGCCGCCGGTCTGCTTCTTGTGGCGGTACTTCACGCCCTTGGCGGGGCCCGCGACCGTCTCGCGGTAGGGGACGCGCGGCAGGTTGACCTCCACGTTGACGCCCGACTTGCGGCTCAGCCGCTCGGTCGCCACCTGCACGTGCGACTCGCCGAGGCCGGCGATGATCGTCTCACCGGTGCCGGGGTCGCGGCTGACGTGGAGCGTCGGGTCCTCCTGGGTCAGCTGCGCCAGACCGTGCCCCATCTTGTCGAGGTCGGCCTTCGACTTCGGCATGACCGCGGCCTGGAAGAGGGGCTGCGGGAACTCGATGCCCTCCAGGATGACCGGGTGGGCCGGGTCGCAGAGGGTGTCGCCGGTGCCGGTGTTGGCCAGCTTCAGCACCACGCCGATGTCGCCGGCGACCACCTGGTCGGTCGGCTGCTGCTCCTTGCCGCGCAGGTACTGCAGCTGGCCGAGGCGCTCGTCCTGGCCCTTGCCCGCGTTCAGCAGGTGCGAGTCGGCGCGCACCGTGCCGGAGAAGGCGCGGAAGTAGCTCATCGTGCCGAAGCGGTCGACGACCGTCTTGAAGACGAGGGCGGCGGTGGGGCCGGCCGGGTCGGGCGGGAGCTGCTCGGCCTCGCCGGTCTTGGGGTTGCGGGCGGCGACCGGGTCCTTCTCGGTCGGCGCGGGGAGGTAGTCGAGCAGCGCGTCGAGGAGTGGCTGGAGCCCCTTGTTGCCGGTGGCGGCGCCGCAGAGCAGGGGCACGAGCGCGCCGGAGCAGACGGCCTGCTTCAGCCCCGCCTCCAGCTCGGCGTCCTCGATCGGCTCGTCGGCGAGGAACTTCTCGATCAGCGCGTCGTCGTTCTCGGCGATGCGCTCGACGAGCTGGGCGCGGTAGGTCTCGACCTGGTCGGCGAGGTCATCGGGGACCGCGCCCTCCTCGGCCTTGCCGTCGCGCCCGGCGAAGCGGTAGGCGCGGCGGTGCAGCACCTCGACCACGCCGGCGAAGCCCGACTCGGCGCCGATCGGCACCTCCAGCGGGACCACCTGGGGGCCGAGCCGCGCCTGCGCGGCCTCGACCGCGCCGGCGAAGTTGGCGTTCTCGCGGTCCATCTTGTTGACGTAGACCAGGCGGGCCAGCTGGCGCTCG
>DASUZB010000015.1:0-17202 GCA_036377075.1 Actinomycetes bacterium
GAGCTCGTCGAGGAGGTTGTAGCGCAGCAGCGACCGCACCAGGGTCGGGCTGCCGCTGATGGTGATGTGCCCGCCGGGCTGCTGCTTGAGCCTGGTGAGCTCCTCGGCGACATTGCCCCGGATGAGGGTCGAGTTCTGCCAGTGGACGGCGTCGAGGGTGGTCGATGCCACCAGCTTGGGCATGCTGTTGATCCGATCCGCCAGCGGCACGTCACTGCCCCGTGTCGGCCAGGAGGCGGCGAACACCTCGTAGGTGGTGCGCCCGAGCAGCAGGATGTCGCCCTCGACGATCTGCGAGTCGACGGCCGCCTGCATCTCCTCGTTGTAGTAGCCGAGGTGCCACCGCTCGGGCGATTCGATTACGCCGTCGACCGACACGAAGAACTGTGAGACGAGCTTCCGCATGCCAACTCCTCGGACGTACCGGTGGGGTCGACGATTCAGCCCTTGAAGAAGTCCGACACCACCGGGGCGAGGGCCGCGGCGTCGAAGTTGTGGGGCTGGCCCTCGACGGTGCGGCGCTGCGCGTCGGGGAGGGCATCGGCGACCGCCTCGGCCGCGGCGCTCAGCCACGGGGTCTCCCCGCCGTCGATCACCACCGTGGGGACCTTGATCGTGGCGATCCGGGCGGTCGGCAGCGAGAAGTCGCCGACGATCGTGGCGTCGTAGACCAGCGTGTGGGCGACTGCCTCCATCGACGGAAAGAACGGTGACTGCCGCAGCGGGGCGACGAACTCGGCCGGCAGCCCCACCGCGGTGGTCAGGAACAGCTCGACCATGTCGCCGCGGCGGCCGGCCGCCAGCAGCTCGGTGAGCCGCTCCTTGTAGTCCTCGGGGGCCGGTGGGCGAGTGCCGTCGAGGATGTACGGCGGCTCCCACAGGGCCAGCTTGGTGATCGCGACGCCACGGGCCGCCGCCTCGACGGCAAGGATCCCGCCGCCGGAGTTGCCGAACACGTAGGCCGACCCGCCAGCCGCGTCGATGACGGCTTGGAGGTCTTCGTACTCGCGGTCGACCCCGTACGGTGCGGTGTCCCCGCTGTCGCCGCGACCCCGGCGGTCGTAGTTGAACACGGTGAACCGCGCTGCCAGCAGGCTGGCGAGCTGCGCGTGCACGTTCCGGTCGGTCGGCCCTGCGTTGATCAGCACGACCGCCGGGCCGTTGCCCGCGCGGTCGAAGGCGATGGTGGTGCCGTCCTGCGAGACCACGGTGTCCACGAGGGGCGCTCCTTCAGCTGCCGATGTCGTCGGGACCTTGGTAGAGGGTGCCGAGGTAGGTGGCGTAGGTGGCCCGGGCCCAAGCGTCGGCCAGCCGGTCGAGCAGGGCGTGGATGGCGGCGGTGTCGTCGCTGGTGCGGCTGGCGTCGTTGGCGCTGATGAGGGTGGCCCGTGATAGCCTGCTTGTGCAGTCTCTGCCCTGAGTATAAATCTGTTTACGTGCAAAGGTTAGATGGGGGCAGATGAACGTGTCAACATCGCCGAGGTCGACACCACCGATGCGGCCTGACGCGGGCACGGTCTACCGGCGCTACGTCACCGCGGTCGTCCTGCACGGGCTGGCCAGTGCGGAGGCCTCCGGCTTCAACGCCACCGACCTGTACGCCCTGAGCATCCTCGAGCTGGTCGGCGCGATGACCAGCGGCGAACTGGCCGCGCGCACCGGTCTGACCAGCGGCGCCGCCACCCGGCTGATCGACCGGCTGGAACGGCGCGGCCACGCGCGCCGCGTCGCCGACCCCGCCGACCGCCGCAAGGTGATCATCCAGCCCACCGACCACCCCGCCGAGATCGAGCAGGCGCTCCAACCAGCCAGGCGCAAGATCGCCGAGGTCCTCGGCGGCTACTCCGCCGACCAGCTCGCCACGCTGTTCGACTACTTCACCCGGGCGGCGGAGGCATACCAGGGGGCGACCGAGGAGCTCCGCGCCGACGTGCACCACCGCAACCGACGGTCACCGGCGGTCGACAACCCCGGGCCTGCGCTCACCTGACGACGCGGAACCAGAGGTTCGTGGCCTGCGGCGTGTGGGTCAGGCTGATGCGTTCGAGCCTGACGTTGGTCCCGCCCGGACGTTCGAACAGCCGCACGCCGTCGCCGAGCAGGACCGGAGCGACGAGCACGAGGACCTCGTCGAGTACGCCCGCGTCGAGGCACTGCCGGGCGACGTCGGCGCCAAGCACGTTGACGTACTTGTCGCCGGCGGCGGCCTTGGCCGCGGCGATGCCGCTGTCGAGGTCGCCGACGAAGGTGACACCAGGCACCGGCGTGTCCGGAGCGTGGTGGGTGAGCACGAACTGCGGCCCGGACCACGCTCCGCCGAACGGCTCGCCCTCCTTGGGCGTGCCCTTGTACGGGTCGTCACCGCGGAAGGTGCGGTTGCCGACGAGCAGGGCGCCGATCTGGCCGACCAGCTCGTCCACCTCCGGGTTGGGCCCGAGGTGCTCGGTCAACCAGGACATGTCACCGCCGTGGCCGGCGATGAAGCCGTCCAGCGACATCGTGGCCGAGTACAGCAGCTTCCCCATTTACCCACCTCCGTCGAGACCTACGTTGCCTGCAGCCCCTTGAGACGGTCGAGCGCGCGAGAACTCATCGGTGCGCCGGCGGCAACTCCACGGGCAGGGCGAACGCCGGGAACAGGCCGAGGTCGTGGAAGGCGGTGGCCTCCACGATGCGCCCGTCCTCGATCTGCAGCACGGTGATCGCGAACGCGCGGTAGGCGGGGTCGTCCGGGCGCCGCACGTAGGCCGCCACCGCCGGCTGGCGGTTGGCCCCGGTGGGCACCATCCGGAACCGGCCCACGTACCACGGCGAGCCGGGGTCCCAGCTGGTCGCCAACGCCGCCACGACGCTGTCGCGTCCCTGGAACCACATCGGCCACGGCGGCATCGCCGTGCGGACGTCGTCGGCCAGGAGGGCCGCAACCTCGGCGAGGTCGGCACGCTCGACCGCGTCCACGTAGCGGCGCAGCACCGCCCGCTCCCGCTCCGTGGGCTCCGTCGCCGGTGCCCATTCGCCGCGGCGCTCGGGCAGGTGCTCCCGCAGCGTCGACCGCGCCCGCTGCAGCGCGCTGTTCACCGACGCCACGCTGCCGTCCAGCAGCGCCGCGGTCTGCTTCGCCGGCCAGCCGAGCACGTCGCGCAGGATCAGCACCGCCCGCTGCTTGGGCGGCAGGTGCTGGATCGCGGCCAGGAACGCCAGCTCGATCGTCTCCCTGGCGACCACCGCCACGTCCGGCTGCGCCTCGCTCGGCGCGACCGGCTCCCACAGCCGGTCCGGAAACGGCTGCAGCCACGCGACGTCGGTACGGGGCGGCAGCGCCACGCTCGGGTCCGAGGGCGCCGCCACGTGTTGGGGGAGCACCCGCCGCGCCCGGCCGTCGAGGGCGTCGAGGCAGGCGTTGGTCCCGATCCGGTACAGCCAGGCCCGTAGCGTCGAGCGCCCCTCGAAGCCACCGAGGTTCTTCCACGCGCGCAGGAACGTCTCCTGCACCAGATCCTCCGACTCGTCGAGCGAGCCCAGCATGCGGTAGCAGTGCACCCGCAACTCCCCGCGATGACGCTCGACGAGCGCCGCGAACGCGGACTCGTCTCCCGCCCGCGCGGCGGCGACGACCGCGTCGTCGTCAGCCGCGCCCGGCAACCGCCTTCCGCCGATGCGTCCTCACCCCTTCCCCTGGGCCTTCACCAGGGCCTCGCCGGTGGCCGTCCGGTAGTACAGCACGGACCGGCCGGCGGCCCAGGTGGGGGTCGAGCAGGACCTTGAGGTGGCGGCCCACGGACCCCAATCCCTGGCCGGTCAGCGCGACGAGCTGTGTGGTGCTCTTCGGAGTATCCAGCAGGACCAGGACACGGGCCCGCGCGGGCCCGAGCAGCCTGCCCAGCGGCTCGGGCGCCGACGCCCGACCCGCCTCGGCCAGCGTGCCGGCGCACGGGTACACCACCGCGTAGCGGTGCGGCTCGTCCCACGAGACCCAGCCCCGGCCCTGCGTGACCGGGACGAAGAACAGCCGCGCCCAGGAGATCTCCCGCGGCGCTGCCGATCGCGGCGGCGGCCGTCGTGCTCGCCTCGGTCGGGTACGCGGCGACCCTGCTGCTCCAGGACCGCCACCCGCCGGGCGGGCACCTGCTACCGCTCGTCGACGATCTCGCCGTCGAGGGAGGTGCGGTCCTTGGCGAGGGCCATCGCGTCGCGGGCCTGGGGGAAGCTGGCCATGTCCTCCTGCGCCGCCTGCATCTGCTCGGCGGAGTCCCAGCGCCAGACGTCGGTGAAGGTGCCGTCCTCGAGGCGGGTGAGCCGGGCCTCGGACAGGCCCGGGTGGGCCTCCCGGATGGCGCCGATGAGCGCGGCCCGCCGGGCGATCAGCTCGTCGAGGTCGGCCGGGTCGACGCTGTAGCGGTGGGTTCTGCTGACTGCTGCCATGTCGATTCCTTTCACGAGGTGGAGTCGAGCCACTCTTCGAACGTCGGGCCGGCGAGGATGGCATCCGGGCCGGGCAGCAGGGCGCCCGACTCGTACACCTCGCGGTCCGGGTCGGCCGGGTCGCTCACGCCCTCGACCTTCACCGGGTCGCCGCGCCGGGCCACCAGCAGGGTCGCGATGTCGACCAGGCTCTCCTCCCGCGGACCGGCGATCTCCAAGGTCGGTGCCCCGGCCGCTCCCGATTCGGGGTCGGTGGCCAGGTCGGCGAGCGCGTCGGCCACGGCCCGGGCGGCGACCGGCTGCGTGCGCATCCTCGGCACGTAGCACACCTCGCCCTGCCTACCCCATTCCAGGAGCTGCGCGGTGAACTCGTGGAACTGCGTCGCGCGCAGGATACGCACCGGGATGGTGCCCGACAGGTGGACCCGCTCGTGTACGGCCTTCGCCGCGCCGTAGCCGCCGGTGAACCGGTCGCACCCGACGATCGACACCACGACCATCCGCCGCACGCCGGCCCGCTCGCCGGCCTGGTGCAGGTTCCGGGCGGCGGCGGTGAAGAACGCCGTGGCCGCCTCCTGCTCGGGCGAGGGGCCGGTGGCCGCGTCGATGACGCACTCGACGCCGGCCAGGGCCTCCGCCAGACCGTCCCCGGTGACGACGTCGACGGCGTTGGAACGCGAGATCGCGACGACGTCGTGTCCGCCGGCCTCGAGCACGTCGACGACGTGGCGGCCGACCCGCCCGGTCGCCCCCGCGACCGCGACCTTCCTGCGTGCCTGCATGGTTGCGCTCCTCTGCTCGTCACACCTGCGAGGTTTCCTCGGTCACTGCACTGACACGGCGCGACGGGAGAATGTGACGATGGACGAGACCGAATGGCTGGCGGAGCGGTTCGAGGAGCACCAGTCCCATCTGCGAGGGGTGGCCTACCGGATGCTCGGCTCGCTCAGCGAGGCCGACGACGCCGTCCAGGAGGCCTGGCTGCGCCTGGCCCGCGCCGACAGCAGCGAGGTCGAGAACTTCGGTGGCTGGCTGACCACGATCGTCGCGCGGGTCTGCCTCAACATGCTGCGCACGCGCTCCTCACGGCGCGAGCAGCCCATGGACGTGGGCGTGCACCTACCCGATCCGGTCATCAGCCACCAGGACGGACTCGACCCCGAACAGGAGGTGCTGCTGGCCGACTCGGTCGGCCTGGCGCTGCTGGTCGTGCTCGACACGCTGGCGCCGGCCGAGCGGGTCGCGTTCGTGCTGCACGACCTGTTCGCGGTGCCCTTCGACCAGATCGCCCCGATCGTTGGCCGCTCGGAGGCCGCGGCACGCCAGCTCGCCAGCCGCGCCCGCCGCCGGGTGCAGGAGACGGCCCCCGCTCCCGACGGCGACCTGACCCGCCAGCGAAAGGTGGTCGACGCGTTCTTCGCCGCCGCCCGCGACGGCGACTTCGACGCGCTCGTCGCGGTGCTCGACCCGGACGTCGTGCTGCGCTCCGACGGCGGCGCCGCGCGCCCGGCCGCCACGGTGGTGGTCCACGGTGCGGCGGCCGTGGCGAGGCAGGCGCTCACCTTCGCGCGGCTCTCCCCGTTCGTGCGGCCGGCGCTGGTGAACGGCGTCGCGGGCGTGGTCGTGGCGCCGCGCGGGCGGCCGTTCTCGGTGATGGGCTTCACCGTCAGGGACGGGAAGATCGTCGCGATCGACGGGCTCGCCGACCCCGAGCGCCTGCGCGACCTGGACCTGACGGTCCTCGGCGGCTGACCCTGCTCAGCCCGCAACCCCTGCTTCGTCGTGGCCGGGCACCGGGCCCGAGTGCGCTGCGAGGGCGTACCGCACCGCCTGGGCCAGGGCCATCCCCTCGCCCGCCGACCACGCGCGTTCCAGCCGTTCGGGGTCGAGCGCGGCCGTCACGGCCGCGCGGCTGCGCTCGAAGTGCGGCGCCTCGTCCGGCGGCCACGCGTTCCCCTGCCGCCGCACGATCGCGGCGGCCGCACCCAGCAGCCCGGCCGCACGCTCGAACTCCCCGGTCTCGACGGCGAT
This sequence comes from Actinomycetes bacterium, assembly GCA_036377075.1. GTDB lineage: Bacteria > Actinomycetota > CALGFH01 > CALGFH01 > CALGFH01 > DASUZB01. Next base: position 6,454 of record DASUZB010000015.1, read on the forward strand.
CGCCGCCAGCCCGTTCAGGCTGTAGGGGATCGCCCACTCGTCGCCGCGCCGCTCCTGGATCCGGAGTGCCTCGGTCGCCAGCTCCTCGGCGCGGGCAAGGTTGCCGAGCTGGCGCTCGACCATGCTCAGGTTGGAGGACTCCGTGCCGACGGACGCGACGTCGCCGAGCTCCCGGGCGAGCTCGATCCGCCGGGCCATGAGGTCGCGTGCCCGCGGCAGGTCGCCCCGCATCTGCGCGGCGACCCCAAGGACGTGCAGCGCGTTCGAGCGTCCCCTCAGGTCGTCGGTGCCGTCGACGACCTCGAGCGCCTCCTCGCACAGCGCCCGCGCCCAGTCCAGGGCGCCTTCGCGCAGGGCCACCCGTGCCAAGCCGCACAGCGCCAGGGCGGTCGCGGTCTGGTCGCCCAGCCGGCGCGCCAGCTCCAGGCCGCGCCCGATCAGCGAGCACGCCTCCTCGTCGGCGCCCTGCCAGAAGGCCAGCATCCCGTCCTCGTACAGCGCGACGGCCCGCAGGCGGTCGTCGCTCGCGGCGGCCGCGAGGGCGCGGTCGAGCCACCTGCGTCCGGCGGCGGTGCGGCCCGTGGTCCTGAGGAACTCGGCGACCGCGCTGGCCATCGCGAGCGCCTCATCGCCGTGGCCGCGATCGAGCAGGCATTGGAATGCCGTTTCGAGCTCCTTGTACCTGCGGTGCAGCCGGTCCTGCCACACGCCCGCGTCGAGTCCCCTGAGCCCGCGGACCGCCTCCTCGGCGAACGACATGAGTGTCCGGGTCTCCCGTTCGTCCATCGCTCAGCCCCCGTTCGACGACCGCGCCATCGGCCGGGCGGTCGGAGTTACCGCCGGCACGCTACGGCGGGGCGCGCCGCGCCGGATCCGTGGGCGCTACCGAGACCGCGGCCGGCGCTACCGAGCTTCGGCGTCGAGGACGCCGAGGCCGGCCGCCCGGGCGGCCGCCTCGCGCCGGGTCCCGACGCCGAGCTTGGCGAGCACCGCGGCGACGTGGCTGTCGACCGTGCGGGTGGACACCACCAGCCGGTCGGCGATCTCGGCGTTGGTGAGGCCGTTGCCGAGCAGCCGCAGCACCTGGAGCTGCCGCTCGGTGAGGCCGGCCGGGTTCTCCCGGGTGGCGCCGACGGGTCCCCGGGGGACGTTGGTGACGCCCAGCTGGCGCAGCCCGGCGCGGACGATGCGGGCGAGCGGCGCGGCACCCAGCGCGTCCAGCTCGGCGAGCGCCGCCAGCCGGTCCCGCGGGTCGGGGCTCTCGGCCAGCGCGGCGGCGTGCTCGTACGGGTAGCCGGCCTCCCGCCACGCCGCCGCCGCCTCCCGCCAGCGCCCGGCCGCCTGCAGCGCGTACGGGTGCTCGGAGGCGGGTGGTGGCACCGCCTGCCCCGCCCTGGTCAGCCAGTAGCCCAGCTCGGCCTGCAGCGGGACGTGGCCCAGCCGGCGGGCGTCCTCGTGCACCGGCCCGGCGACGGCACGAACGGCGGCGTGGTCGCCGGCCAGCCAGGCCGCCTCGGCGCACGCCGCGGCCGCCGGCCCGGTGCGCTGCAGCTCCCGCAGCTCGACCGCGAGCGCCCACGCCTCCCGCAGCAGCTCGTCGCCGCCAGGCTCGCCCCGGCGCGCCCGCACCCGCCCCAGCACCGTCAGCGCCGGGCAGCGCTGCAGCGGGCCGCCGTCCAGCCCCCGCTTCGCCGCCCGAACGGCGTCGTCCCAGGCGGACCTGGCCACCTTCGCCTCGCCGAGCAGCACGGAGAGGTAGCCGAGGAAGCCGAGGTGGCCGGAGCGCTCGGCGAGGCCGAGGCCGTCCGCCAGGGTCCGCTCGGCGTCGTCGAGGCGCAGGTCGTCGAGCTGGTGCCAGGCGAGGACGACGTAGGAGCGGCAGGCGTGCTCGACCTCGCCGGCGGCCAGCGCGACCCGCAGGCTCTCCTCCATCAACGACCACGCCGAGGGGTCGCCGAGCTGCCACCGCGCGGAACCGACGTTGGTGAGGGCATGGGACAGGGTCGCGGCGTCGCCGACCTCCCGGGCCAGGGCGATGGCGCGCTCGCCCACGGTGACGCAGTCGCCGGCGCGGTTGGCCAGCATGTGCAGCTGGGACTGGTTGCTGAGGCCCAGGGCGAGCAGCCGCCGGTCGCCGGCCGGCTCCAGCACGGCGATCGCCTCCGCGCCGGCGTCCTCGGCGGCGGCGCGGTCGCCGGCCCACCACTGGATCCGGGAGAGCCAGCGCAGGCCCGCCCCGAGCGCCCGCGGGTCGCCCAGCCACCGGCGCAGCTCGACCGCTTCGCGCTGAGCGGCGACCGCGGCTGCGGAGGTCCCGATCGTGTAGCACTCCACGGCGTACCGCTCCAGCAACTCGGCAAGCTCGGCCGCGGCGAACCGCTCCCGGTGCCGGAGCACCAGCCGGTAGTGGGCGGCCGCCTCGCGGTGGGCACCGGCGCCGGCCGCGTCGCGGGCCGCCAGCGGCCCGTACCGGACGATCACGTCCGGGTCGCCGGCCTCGGCCGCGTGGTGCACGATCCGGGACACGTCGGCGTCCTCGCGCCCGACCAGCGCGTGCAGCACCCGCCGGTTCAGCTCCACCCGGCGCGCCACCGGCAGCGAGTCCGCGATCGCCCGGCGGGCGAGCTCGTGCCGGAACGCCACCGAGGTCGGCGACACCGTGAGCAGGCCGCGCTCCTCGGCCGCCGCCAGCGCGGCGATCCCGCCCGGCACCAGCGCGTCGACCAGCCACCGCTCGACCGTGGACGGGACCACGGCGAGCTGGTCGAGCGTGTCCTGGGTGGCCGCGTCCAGGCGGCGCGCCCGGGCAAGCACCGCATCGACGATCGTGGACGGGACGCGGTCGCCGTCCCCGGCCGCGAGCACCTCGGTGACGAAGAACGGGTTGCCGGACGTCATCGCGAACACCTGCCGGGTGTCGACCGGGCTCGCCGCGCCCAACCGCCGAACCGCGTCCTCTGACAGGCGCCGAAGCGGCAGCCGGTGGACCCGACCCGAGGTGGATGCCTGCCCGAGCAGCTGCTGCAGGGGGTGCTCGCGGGTCAGCTCGTCGTCGCGGTAGGTCAGGACCAGGACGGCCGGCAGGTCGGCGATCCGGCGTGCCAGGTAGCGCAGCACGTCCAGGGTGGCCTCGTCGGCCCAGTGCACGTCCTCGACGACCAGGACGGTCGGGTGCCCGGCCCAGTCGAGCTCCGCCCGCAACGCGGCCAGGACGGCGTCCCGCTCGCCGCCTTCCCGCAGCGCCCGGGTCAGCTCGGTGCCGACGCTGCCGACCAGGTCGCGCAACGGCCCCAAGGTCCGCGGCGTGCCCAGGTCGTCGCAGTGGCCGACCAGGACGCGCCCCGGCGCCGGCAACAGCCCGCGCAGCGCCCGGACCAGGCTCGACTTGCCGATGCCCGCCTCCCCGAGGATGAGCACCAGCCCGCCGTTGCCGGCCGCCGCGTCACGGGCGGCGGCGGCAAGCTCGGCAAGCTCGCGCTCACGTTCGAGCAACACGGACCCTGGCACGGCCCGAGTATGCCCGCCGACCCTGCGAGCGGCCAGAGGCGCGGCCCCTCAGACCTGCGCGGTCTCCTGCGAATCGGCGGGCTCGTCGGAGGTGGCGAGCCCGGCCTCGGCGGGCGCCGGCCGCGGGCGCAGCTGCGTCACGGTGAGGGCGAAGGCGGCGACCACCAGGCCGACGCCGACGGCCAGGGCGAGGTGGTAGGCGCCGGTCAGCGCGGAGGCCGGCGAGGCGCCGCCGGCGAGCAGGCTGGCGTTGCGCGTGGTCGAGAGCGTGGTGAGGACGGCCAGGCCGAGCGCGCCGCCGACCTGCAGGGTGGTGTTGGCCAGGCCGGACGCGAGGCCGGAGTCGTCCGCGGTGGCGTCCGACATCGCCAGCGTCGTCAGCGACGGGAAGGAGAGGCCGGCGCCGACGCCGAGCAGGATCATCGACGGCAGGATGTCGCTCAGGTACTCGCCGTCCACCGGCGCGCGCCGCAGGAGCGCGAGCCCGGCCACGATCAGCGCCAGGCCGGGCAGCAGGGCCGCCCTGGCGCCGAAGCGCACCGTGAGGCGCGCCGAGAACCCGAGCGACAGCGCCCCGATCGCCAGGGCGATGGGCAGGAAGGCGAGGCCGACCTCGAGGGGATCGAAGCCGAGCACGCGCTGCAGGTACAGCGCACCGAGGAAGAACATCCCCAGCATGCCGGCGACCATGAGGGCGAGGACCAGGTTGGCGACCGACACGGTGCGTGAGCGGAAGATGCGCAGCGGGATCAGCGGGTTGGGGGTGCGGGCCTCACGAACCACGAACGCGGCGAGCAGCGCGAGCGCGACGGTGCCGAGCCCCAGCGTGCGGCCCGAGGCCCAGCCGTGGTCGCTCGCTCCGAGGATGGTGTAGACCCCGAGCATCAGCGCGGCCACCACGAGCAGGGCGCCGGGCAGGTCGGCGCCCCGCTCCAGGCCGATGCCCTGGTCGCGGTCGAGCAACCGCGACGCCAGCAGCGCCGCCGCCACGCCGATCGGGACGTTCACGAAGAAGATCCAGTGCCAGTTGATCGCCTGGGTGAGGACGCCGCCGGCGAGCAGCCCGATCGACGCCCCGGCAGACGCGACGAAGCTGTAGACGCCGATCGCCCTGGCCTGCTCGTCCGGCCGGGGGAACATGGTCACGATCATCCCGAGGATCACCGCGGAGGTGGTGGCGCCCCCGACGCCCTGGACGAAGCGTGCCGCGATCAGCACTCCGGGGCTCTGCGCCAGGCCGCACAGCAGGGACGCCGCGGTGAAGGCGGCGAGGCCCGCCATGAAGACGCGCTTGCGGCCGACCAGGTCGCCGAGGCGTCCGGCGAGCAGCAGCAGGCCACCGAAGGCGATCAGGTAGGCGTTGACGACCCAGGCGAGGCCCGACTGGGTGAAGCCGAGGTCGCTCTGGATCGACGGCAGGGCCACGTTCACGATCGTCTGGTCCAGCACGATCATGAGCATCCCCGTGCAGAGGATCAGCAGCGCGGTCCAGCGGCCCCTGTCACCCTTGCCCCGTACGGTCGTCCCTGTGGTCTGGGTCATCGCCTGTCCCTCGTCGGCACCACGAGGCACGACCATAGCAGATGATCCCGTACGAGATCATCTCTTATGTAACTATTAGGATTCGCCCCAGCGTCGGGCCGCCTGGCGACAGGGGCGATCCGGAGCGGGCAGCTAGGCCCGCGGGGCGCGGCGCCGGACCGGCGGGGCGCAGGTGACCGGCTCGGACAGGCGTCCGGTCGCCAGCCTGGTGAGCGCGTCGAGGAAGACCTTCCGGTCCCGCGCGGGCAGCACGTCGAGCACGTCGGCGTGGATCCGGCGGGTGATCTCCTCGGCCTCGCGGACCTTGCGCGCGCCAGCCTCGGTCACCGCGATCACCCGGACGCGGCGGTCCTTGCTCGAAGGGCGGCGCCGGGCCAGGCCGGCCGCCTCGAGCTCGTCGAGCGTGACCACCATGGTGGTCTTGTCGAGGCCGACCATCCGCGCCAGTTCGGTCTGGGTGTGCGTCCCGCACATGGCGGTGGTGAGGACGGAGTGCGCCCGGGGCGAGATGCCCAGGCCCTCGAGCGCCGCGGTCAGCTCCGTGGTCAGGTTGTGGCTCGCGTGCGACAGCAGCCAGCAGAGGTTCGCGGTGAGCGGCTGCGGCACCGCGACGACCTCGTTGACCTGCTCGGTAGCTTGCTCCATGGAGCGATGCTATCACCGATAGGTCAACAACAATATAATCTCGTACGGGACGATCTGTGGTCCCGGAGGTTCCGGTCTGGGGGCATGCGACGGGTCAGGCGACCGGCGCTCGGGTGAGCGTCACGCCGCGCTCCTCGGCGAGCCGTCTGGCCGCCGTGACCAGGGCGGCGTTGTCGGGGGCGAGAGAGCCGTCGGGGAGCCGGAGGGTGTCCTCCAGCCCGACGCGGACGTCCAGCCCGCGGTCGAGGGCGACCTCGAGCAGCGGCCAGGTGGCGGCCTCCATCCCGTGCAGCAGGAGCGGGACGCGCGCGCCGGCGGCGCGCAGCACCCGTTCGGTCGCGTCCGCGTTGGCCAGGGCCGCGGCCGGGTCCCCCTCCTGCGGCTCGAGCATGACGCGCAGGGTGCGGCCGGCGAGCCCGCTGCGCACCAGCAGGTGGGCGTCGTCCGGGTTCCAGAGCCCGGCCTCCACCCCGATGCCGCGCTCGTGCAGCACGTGGGCGAGTTGGACCGCGCCGGGCTCGCCGAGGTTCACGGAGGCGAAGTCGGGCGGGACCTGCCACTGCTCGATGATGGCGAGGCGCCGTGCCGGGTCGGGTTCGATCCACGCGCCGGTGGTCAGGCCGACCGGAAGGCCGGGACAGGCCGCCCGGATGCTGGCCACCGCGTGCCCGCACGGTCCGGGCGCGAGCGTCTGCCTGCCGTCCGGGCCGCGCGGGTGGACGTGCACCGCCGCCGCGCCGGCGGCGGCCGCCGCGGCAGCGTCCTGGCCGAGCTGGCTGGGGGTGACCGGCAGGGCGGGGTGCGCACCCTGCTCGCGGGTGCCGTTCGAGCACACCTTGAGGAGCACGATCCGGTCCACTGGCGATCCTCCCCAGGCGGCGAACGGCGGGGCGCCGGCTCGCGGGCTCGCCGCGCTACCTCCACCGGCGGACGGCACGCTCGCGTCGCAGTCTAGGCGCTCGGTCCGCCTGGCGGGAGGGGTCCGTCGTCAGGGATTGGCCGACAAGCCGGTGCAGTTCCGCAGGGCGCGCCACGACGCCTGCGCGCGCGCCGCCTCGGCGCCGGCGAGCGGGATCGGGACGCCTCCGGAGATGCGCGCCGGCGTCCAGCGGACGCCGGTCACCGCCCGGCCCCGCACGGTGAGGGTGAGCACGCCCGACTCGGCGCCGAGGCCGCCACGGGCGTAGAAGACGAAGTTGCCAAGCCCGTAGCTGACGTAGGCGCCGTCGAGGAAGCCCGCGCCGAGCAGGACGTGGGCGTGGGACCCGACCACGACGTCGGCGCCGGCGGCGACCAGGCGCGGTGCCAGCGCGCGCTGGCGTGAGATCGGGCAGGTGCCGCCCTCCTTGCCCCAGTGCAGGAACACCACCACCGTGTCGGAGGTGCGGCGGACCGCACGAACCGCCGCCAGCAGGCGGTCCTCCTGGTAGGCGGAGGCGAGCCCGGGCTTGCCCGGACCGGCGCTCCAGGCGGCGGCGAGGCTGGAGTCGAGCACCTGGGTGGCGCCGATGACCGCGATGCGCTGGCCCTTCACCGTAGCGGCGTGGGCCCCGAAGGCCTGGGTGGCGTCCCGCCCGATGCCGACCACCGGGAAGTGGGCCGCCTGGGCGGCGGCCAGGGAGTCCCGCAGCCCGGTGGCGCCGAAGTCCTCGCCGTGGTTGTTGGCCATGGTGGCGACGTCGACGCCCGCGCCCTGCAGGGCGCGGAACGCGCTCGGCGGGGCGCGGAAGTTGAACTCCTTGCCGGCGGGGGTGCCGCCGGTGGTCACCGCCGTCTCGAGGTTGACCATCGCCAGGTCCGCCTCGCGCAGCACGGACGCGATCGGCCCGAGCGCGGTCGCCGGATCGCGCTCCAAGCGGCCGCGGATCACGCCCTCGAAGTGCACGTCACCACCGAACGCGAGCGTCACCGGGGTCCCGGTGGGCTGGCGAGGCCCGTTCCCGGCCGGCTGCCTGACGGTGGTCGGCGTGGCGGTGATGGCCGTGCCCGCCACCGAGCTGGGCGGGTCGGTCACCGCGCTCGGCCCGGAGCCGCCGGCGCAACCGGCGAGCAGGGCGAGCGTGAGGAACGCGGCGAACGCGAGCGCGCGGCGTCGGGGGTCCGGGTCGTGCGCACCTGACACGGCGGGGGGCTCCATCATCGGCGGTCCAGCATCCCGGGGACGGGCGAAGCCTCCCACGCCCGGACCGGAGGCTGCCAATCAGGTGCCGAAGGCCCAGCGCGTCGCGCTGGCGGAGAGGCCGGGGTCGAGCTCGATCAGCCCGACCACCCGGCGGGGGCGCACCGCGAACAGCGGGTCGTCGCCGGGGTCCGGGAAGTCGCCGCCGTACTTGCGGCTGTAGGCGGCCAGGACCTGGGCGATGCGCTCCCGGTCGGTGATCCGCTCGGCGGTGCCCTCGAGGACGACCGACTCCCTGGCGTCCTCGGGGCTCACGGCGCAGCGCGGGTCGGCAGCGAGGTTGCGCGCCTTGCGCGAGCGCCCGCCGGTCGAGAACCAGAACGCGCCGTCGAGCCAGACGCCCCAGACCGCGGCGAGGTGCGGTGACCCGTCCGGCCTGCTGCTCGCCACCCAGTAGTTGTGCGCGCGCTCCAGCCGTTCCACCGCCCACGCCCACGGCAGCAGGCCGCTCCCGGCGTCCTCCGGCAGGATGCCGTATCCCGGCATGCTCGGTCGGCTCGCCACCGGGTCCATGCCGTTCGCCTCCTCCGCCGGCCTCGGCCCTTGCCAGGTCTCGCCCACGCTATCGGGCGCCCGCGAGGGGCGTCCACCGCCCGGCTGGCTCCGCCGCCAGATCCCGGCAACACGTCATTACCAGCAAATGATTTCGAACATGACGAATCCACTTGAAAGCGGTGCAACCACGTTGGAGAGTCCGCCCGACCGCCACCGGTCGCTCACAGGCCGGTCACCCGCGGCCCCGGTCCGGGCTGCAGCTCGACCGGCCGCACCGTCTGGAAGGACGCGCATGCGCCGAACCATCCTCGTCCTCGTCGCCCTCGTCGCGACCGGCTGCCTGGTGGCGGCCGTCGCCGTCGCCGCCGCGGCGCCCGCCCCACACCGCCGCGCCCAGCCCGCCGTCAGGGCGGCCCAGGTCGCCGAGATCCCGCCCGCTCCGGGCAACCCCTCGTCCGACGCCGACCTGGTCGCCGGCACCACCGACGCCCAGGGTTTCCTCGGGGTCGACTTCAACCACGACCTCGGCGGCGCCCCCGACCATGTCGACGTCACCATCGTCGCCCCGTCCGGCGGGCAGCCGAACCTGCCCGCCAACGTGCGCGTCACCGGCGCCGACTCGACCGGGTTCGACATCCGCGTCTTCGGCCACCAGCTCGTCCGGGACCCCAACGGCAACATCCACGCCAAGGTCTACGCCAACCTCCCCATCACCATCGCCTACGAGGCCAGCCACAAGAAGGACTTCTGCATGACCAACGTCTGCAGCTGACCTCGGCTCCTCCCGGTCCCGGCCGCTTGGCGCGGCCGGGACCGCTCGTATTGGCACGTATCCTCGGCGGGCACCCGCAAGGCGAGGAACCCTCGCGCACGACCCGCACTGCGTGATCACCGTCGCCACCCACGAGTTCGACCTGGTGGTGGAGGGCACGGCGGAGCGGGTGACCGACGAGGCCAAGCTCCAGCGCGCCGTCGACGCCGTTGCGGACCAGGGATGGCAGGCGACCGTGCGCGACGGTGGCCTCTACGCCGAGTACAGCGCGCCGAGCGCGGGGCCGCCACCCTGGCACGTCTACGAGGTCACGCCCACGACGCTCTTCGCCCTCGGCACGGCCGAGCCATACGGGGCGACACGCTGGCGCTTCTGATCCACGCCTGCGCCAAGTAGTCCACTGCTGGGGCCTGAGTCGACCCTTCCCCGCAGGCTGTGGATGCCGAGGTCGTCGGCGGCGAAATGCTCGATAGTGTCGCGCCTTGTCGACATGATTAACCTTGACATCCAGCAAGGGAAAGGGCACGGTTGTGGGCGACCGGCCAGGCCAGGAGATCCCGAAGGACTACCGCAAGGTCGTCGTCCACCTGATCGACAACGAAGGCTGGACCTACCGCAGGGCCGTCGGCGATGGCTATCCGAGGCTCATCCCGGCCGACCCGGCGCACCGACCGGTCAGGCGCCCGAAGACTCCGAGTTCGCAACGGAGGTTGGACAACTTCGTCGCTGAGGTCAGGCGCAAGGGCGGCCACTGGCCGCCAGGGAGGTAGGACGCGATGACCTGGTTCAGCGTCGCCGTCGAGGCCCGCTGCCCGGACAGAGACCAGCACGACGTCGACGAGCGGCTGCTCGATGGGTTCGCGGAAGCCTTGGCGGCCTTTGATGGCGTGGCCGGCGGCGGGCGGGGTGCCTGGGACGCCAGGATCAGCGTGGAGGCCACCAATGCGGACCGGGCGGCCAGGGACGGCGCCGACCTGGTGCACAGGATCGCCGTCACCGCGGGCCTTCCCGACTGGCCGCTGGTTCGGCTCGAGGCCACCCGCCAGGACGTCCTTGCCGAGGAGCTGGAACGGCCGAACTACCCGGAGCTGGTGTCGGGACCGGAGGCGGCGGAGTTGCTCGGGGTGTCGCGCCAGCGGCTGTACCAGCTCGCCACCGAGCACCGGGGCTTCCCGGAGCCGCTGTACCGGTTGCGGGTCGGGCCGCTGTGGGTCCGCTCGGCGATCGAGGCGTTCTCGCAGCGGTGGGAGCGTAAGCCCGGCCGGCCCCGCAGGACCGCCTGACGCCGTACGCAGTCTGATTGCAGGCAGAGGGCGAAGCAGGTCGGATGGTCCGGATGACCACCGGGATGATCACGCCACGGTCGGCGTCACGGCGGGTCTGTAGCCTGAGGCTGGCGGAAGTTCGAGTCGTCCTGGCAGGCAGCGCTTCCGTGGCGACCTCCAGCTCAGAATCGGTGACCGATGTTCCGGCGCCACACGGGCACGGTCTGCATGGCGATCGCCACCAGCCGCCACCTGCAGGAGGCGCACGATGGAACCCACCGACGACAGCGGAAAGGCCGGCCCCTCGACCAGGGCGCCAGGCCGCCCGGATGACGCTGCGGCGC
>DASUZB010000016.1:0-14941 GCA_036377075.1 Actinomycetes bacterium
GCCGACGCGACCGGCTTCGGGCGGCACACCACCACGCTGGCGCTGGTGCTGCTGCCGGTCGTGCTGCTGCTGGGCGTCGCCACCTACGTGCGCCTGGTGCAGATCAACACCGAGGAGTTCCAGCTGACGCTGGCGATGAACCGGCTGCGGCACGCCTACCTGAAGATCGAGCCCGGCCTGGAGCCGTACTTCACGACCGGCCACCACGACGACGAGCGCGGCCTGGTGGCCACCTACTACCTGTTCGACCGCCCCAGCGGGCTACGGCTGCCGGTCTACTACCTGGTCAACACGCCGACCATCGTCGCCAGCGTGGACGCGGCCCTGGCGGCGGCCATCGCCGTGCTGGTCCTGCAGGCCGTCGAGGCGCCGAGGGCCGCGGTGGTGGCCGGTGGGGTGGTGGCGTTCCTGGCGCTCTGGGGAGGGCTGATGCCGCTGCAGCGGCACAGCGTGGACCCGCTCCGCAACACGACGCCGAGGTTCCCCAGTCCACCGGCAGGTTCGTGACCTGCACCCCGGGTGAGAGCGGGCGAGGGGAATCGAACCCCCACTACGAGCTTGGGAAGCTCGAGTTCTACCATTGAACTACGCCCGCGAGGGGAGCGATTGTAGCCGGCCGGCTTGAGCTGGGGCAACGGCGCAAGGGCGGACGGCCGGGGCGTGGCAGAATGCGGCGACCCTGCCCGAACCCCTCAGGAGGCGCGTCGTGATCCTCTCCGACCGCAGCCTGCGCGAGGCGATCGCCGCCGGCCGGCTGGTCGTCGACCCGTTCGACGAGCAGGCGCTGCAGCCGTCGAGCATCGACGTGCGCCTGGACAACCGCTTTCGCGTGTTCCACAACGCCCGCCACCCGTTCATCGACGTCAAGGAGCCGATGGACGGGCTGACCGAGCTGGTCGAGGTCAAGCCGGACGACGCCTTCATCCTGCACCCGGGGGAGTTCGTGCTCGGCTCGACCTACGAGCTGATCGGCATCCCGCCCGACCTGGCCGCGCGCCTCGAAGGGAAATCCAGCCTGGGCCGCCTCGGGCTGCTGACGCACTCGACGGCGGGCTTCCTCGACCCAGGCTTCCAGGGCCACGTGACCTTGGAGCTGTCGAACGTGGCCAACCTGCCCATCACCCTGTACCCGGGGATGCGCATCGGGCAGATCGCCGTCTTCCAGCTGACCACCCCGGCGGACCGGCCCTACGGCTCGGCCGGGGTGAACTCCAAGTACCAGGGCCAGCGCGGACCGACGCCGTCGCGCTACTGGGAGAACTTCCGCCGCGACGCCGGCCGTCCGGTCGAGTGGCCCGAGGGCAGGGACGAGGACCTACCCGGCGGCACCGCCCGCTGACGACCGCGGCCGCCCGCCTACGACTCCTCGCTGGGCGCGGCCGTGGCCGGGGCGGGTCGCTGCTCCAGGGACTGCTCGAGGACCTGGGCGACGTCGAGGACGCGGACGCCTTCGGCGCCGCCCTCGGCCTGGCGCTGCTTGACGGCGTCGTCGAGCATCACCATGCAGTACGGGCAGGCGGTGCCGACCACGTCGGCGCCGGTGCCGAGGGCCTCGTCGGTGCGCTCCAGGTTGACGCGCTTGCCGAGGCGCTCCTCCATCCACATGCGCGAGCCGCCCGCGCCGCAGCAGAAGCCGCGCTCGCGGCAGCGCCGCATCTCGACCTGCCTGACCCCGGGGACCGCGCCGAGCACCGAGCGCGGCGCGTCGTAGACGTCGTTGTGGCGGCCCAGGTAGCAGGGGTCGTGGTAGGTGACCGTCGCCTCCAGCGGCTCGCTGGGGCTGAGCCGGCCCTCGGCGACCAGCCGGGCGAACAGCTGGGAGTGGTGCACCACCTCGTAGTGGCCGCCGAGGTCCGGGTACTCGCGCGCGATGGTGTTGAAGCAGTGCGGGCAGGAGGCGACCACCTTGCGCGCCCCGGCCTGGTTCAGCGTCTCGATGTTCTGCTGGGCCTGCATCTGGTAGAGGTACTCGTTGCCGAGCCGGCGGGCAGGGTCGCCGGTGCAGGACTCGCGCGGGCCGAGCACCGCGAAGCGCACCCCGGCGCGGTGGAGCAGGCGCGCGATCGCCTGGGTGGTCTTCTTCGCCCGGTCCTCGAGGGCGCCGGCGCAGCCGACCCAGTACAGGTACTCGACGTCGTCGGGGATGGTGCCGCTGACCACGGCGACATCGAAGTCGAGCCCTTCGGTCCAGGAGAGGCGCTGGCCGGAGCCGAGTCCCCAGGGATCGCCGGAGTTCTCGACGTTGCGCAGCATGGTGCCCGCCTCGGTGGGGAAGCGGGACTCCATCAGCACCTCGTAGCGGCGCATGTCGAGGATGGTGTCGACGTGCTCGATGTCGACCGGGCACTGCTCGACGCAGGCGCCGCAGGTGGTGCACGACCACAGCACGTCGTCGCCGACCACGTCGGCGACCAGCCCGCGCTCGAGCACGGCGGGGTCGTGGCCGTCTGGGCTGATTGGCTGAAGCGCGCCAGCCCCCTCGGCTGAGGCCTCTCTGGTCAGGAACGGCGCCTTCTCGAACAGGTGGTCGCGCAGGTCGGTGATGACCAGCTTGGGCGAGAGCGGCTTGCCGGTGTTCCAGGCGGGGCACTGGTCCTGGCAGCGCCCGCACTCGGTGCAGGTGGTCAGGTCGAGGAGCTGCTTCCAGGTGAAGTCCTCCACCTTGCCCACGCCGAAGACGTCGTCCTCGCTCATCTGCTCGGGGTCGATCAGCGGGGTCGACAGCGGGCCGAGCGCCTTGGGGCGGCGCGAGAAGGCGACGTTCAGGGGGGCGGTGAAGATGTGCAGGTGCTTGGAGTAGGTGACCAGCACCAGGAAGCCGAGGACGACGGCGAGGTGGGCGAGCAGGAAGCCCTCGTCGACCAGGCGCAGCGTGGCCGGGGAGAGCCCGTCGAGCAGGCGGCCGACGGCGTGGGAGGCGAAGGCGGCGTCGCCGTAGGGGAAGGTCCCGCGCGCGGCCCTGGCGCCGCGGTAGGCCAGCAGGGTGACCACCACCCCGCCGATCATCGCCAGGATCACCCAGGCCTGGCCGGTGTGGGACTTGTAGAAGCGCGAGCCGCGCTCGAGCCGCTTGGGCGACTCGCGCAGCCGGATGGCCGCGAACACCAGCAGGCTGACCGCCACCGCGACGGCGGTCAGGTCCTGCAGGAAGCCCAGCAGCGGGTTGTGGCCGACCAGCGGCAGGGCGAAGCGGTCGTCGAACAGCTCCCCGTACGCCTCGGCGATGGTGGTCAGCAGGACCACGAAGCCCCAGAAGGTGAAGAAGTGGGCCAACCCCGGCACGGGGCGCTTGAGCAGCTTGCGCTGGCCGAGCACCTCGGTGACCTCGGCCCAGACCCGGCTCCAGGCGCCCTGGAAGCGCTCGGGCGCTGGCTTGCCCGCGCCGACCAGGCGGGCGAGCCACTCGACCCGTCGCCCGGTGAGCCCGACGGCGAAGAAGGTGATCACGGCCCCGACGGCGAGCTTCACGAAGTCCTCCCCCTTGGGGTGGTGTCGACCTGGGCGACAGAAGTTACCACACGGTAACTTACCCTGTGGCCCATGACCGAATCCTGCCCCCGGAACGCCCCCCTGGAAAGGGCAGGGGGCACGGGTCCGGAACCTCCAGCCCGCTCCCTCGGTTGATACACGTATGGTCTTCGCCGGTGCCGACGCTCCCGCCCCGCGCCGTTGCAGGGGGCGTCAGACTGGTGCCCAGGAGGGACCGATGAGGCCGTGGAGCTTGGCGTCTCCCCTCACGCCGGAGGTCGACGTACCGTGGACCCCATGAACCAGCCGAAACGGGGCCTGCCGTTCCTGTTCGCCATGATGGTGGTCGGCTGCCTCGCGACCACCGCCGTGTTCCTGCTGCCGGCGGTCCGCAAGCCGCCGGGCGCCGCGGCGGGCGGCAAGCCCGCGGGCGCGCTGACGGTCGACTACCAGCTGCGGGGCACGGCCCAGCCGCAGACGGTCCACCTCGAGGTGGCCGCCAGCCCGGCCAGCAGGACCCGCGGCCTGTCCGGGCGCGCGAGCGTGCCGCCGGGCACCGGCATGGTGTTCCTCTACCCGCAGGACTCCACCGGCGGCTTCTGGATGAAGGACACCATGGTGCCGCTCTCGATCGCGTTCGTGGCGACCAGCGGCAAGGTGGTCTCGGTCGCCGAGATGACCCCGTGCAAGGCGGACCCGTGCCAGGTCTACTATCCGGCCGCGCCGTACCGCTACGCGGTCGAGCTCCCCGCCGGCGGGTTCGCGGCCGCGGGGGTCGAACCCGGCGGCATGGTGCTGCCGCTGCAGGCCAACCTGCTCCCCCAGGCGACCTGAAAGCGCAGGTCAGGCCATAAATAAATCCTCCGTAGCAGGTTAGTTGACAACGGGGGACTCAAGTCCCTATCTTGTGCCTCGAACGGCGGCACGAGCCGGCCGTGCCAGCGTCCAATAGCAAGTTCGAGGTGATGAGATGGCCAAGGCCGTTGGGATCGACCTGGGGACCACGAACTCCGTCGTGGCCGTGATGGAAGGCGGTGAGCCGACGGTCATCCCCAACGCCGAGGGCTCGCGTACCACGCCCTCGGTGGTCGCCGTGTCCAAGACCGGCGAGGTCCTGGTCGGTGAGGTGGCCAAGCGCCAGGCGGTGACCAACCCCGAGCGCACCGTCCGCTCGGTCAAGCGCCACATGGGCGACCGCTCGTGGCGCTTCCGCGCCGACGACAAGGAGTTCTCTCCGCAGCAGGTCAGCGCGTTCATCCTGCAGAAGCTGAAGCGCGACGCCGAGGCCTACCTGGGCGACCAGGTGACCCAGGCGGTGATCACCGTGCCCGCCTACTTCGACGACGCGCAGCGGCAGGCCACCAAGGAGGCCGGCCAGGTCGCGGGGCTCGAGGTGCTGCGCATCATCAACGAGCCGACCGCGGCGTCGCTGGCGTACTCGCTGGACAAGGAGAACGACCAGACGATCCTGGTCTTCGACCTGGGTGGCGGCACCTTCGACGTGTCGCTGCTCGACATCGGCGAGGGCGTGATCGAGGTCCAGGCCACCTCGGGCGACATGCACCTGGGCGGCGACGACTGGGACCAGCGCGTCGTCGACTGGCTGCTGAAGACGTTCAAGGACAACCACGGCATCGACCTGTCCAAGGACAAGATGGCCATGCAGCGCCTCCGCGAGGCGGCTGAGAAGGCCAAGATCGAGCTGTCCTCGACCCTCGAGTCGACCATCAACCTGCCCTTCATCACCGCCACGCCGGAGGGCCCGCTCCACATGGAGCAGCGCCTGACCAGGGGCGAGTTCGAGCGCATGACCGCCGACCTGGTGGAGCGCTGCCGCGGGCCGTTCGACCGCGCGATCAGCGACTGGAAGGCCAAGACCGGCAAGGCGATGGGCGACATCGAGCACGTCGTGCTCGTCGGCGGGTCGACCCGTATGCCCATGGTCACCGAGTTCGTCAAGCAGCTCACCGGCGGCAAGGAGCCGCACAAGGGCGTCAACCCGGACGAGGTCGTGGCGGTCGGCGCCACCCTGCAGGCCGGCGTGCTCAAGGGTGAGGTCAAGGACATCCTGCTGCTCGACGTTACCCCGCTCTCCCTCGGCATCGAGACCAAGGGCGGCGTCATGACCAAGCTGATCGACCGCAACACCACCATCCCGACGCGCCGCTCGGAGGTGTTCACCACCGCCGACGACGGCCAGACCGAGGTGGACGTCAAGGTCTTCCAGGGCGAGCGGGAGATGACCTACGGCAACAAGCTGCTGGGCAACTTCCAGCTGGTCGGCATCCCGCCGGCGCCGCGTGGCGTGCCGCAGATCGAGGTCACCTTCGACATCGACGCCAACGGCATCGTCAACGTCTCGGCCAAGGACCGCGGCACCGGCAAGGAGCAGTCGATG
Source organism: Actinomycetes bacterium (assembly GCA_036377075.1). GTDB lineage: Bacteria > Actinomycetota > CALGFH01 > CALGFH01 > CALGFH01 > DASUZB01. The sequence continues at coordinate 5,867 of DASUZB010000016.1, forward strand.
ACCATCACCGGCGGCACCGCGCTGCCGAAGGACGACATCGACCGCATGGTCCGCGAGGCCGAGCAGTACGCCGAGGAGGACCAGCGCCGGCGCGAGACGGCCGAGACCAAGAACCGCGCCGACCAGCTCGTCTACCAGACCGAGAAGAGCCTGAAGGACTTCGGCGACCGGATCTCGGACGCCGACCGCGAGACGGTCGAGAAGGCCCTGGCGGAGCTGAAGGAGAAGCTCGCCGGCGACGACGTCGACGTGGTGGCCGTGCGCAACGCCACCGAGGCGCTGCAGCAGGCCAGCTACAAGCTCGCCGAGGCGGTCTACGCCCAGGCCAGGCAGCCCGAGGGCGGCCAGGCCACGGCCGGCGACGCCAGCACGGCCACCCAGGCCACGGCCGGCTCCGAGGAGCAGGCCGAGGGCGACGTGGTCGACGCCGAGATCATCGAAGAGGGCGACGAGGAGCAGAAGCAGAAGGGGGCCTGACGGCCCACCCGGGCCAGGGGTGCCCGGGACCGTGTACCAGAGGAGGTGCATCCAGATGGCGAACCTGTCTCGCTGGGACCCGTTCCGTGACCTGCTCGCCATTCAGGACGAGATGAACCAGGTCTTCGGCCGCGCGCTCGGCCGCACCGAGCATGGCGGCGAGCAGGCGACCCGCGCCTGGGCGCCGGCGCTCGACATCGCCGAGCGCAACGACGCCTACGTGGTCACCGTCGAGGTGCCCGGCGTCAAGCCGGAGCAGCTCGAGATCACCCTCGAGGACGGCGTGCTGACCATCTCCGGTGAGCGGCGCTTCGAGGAGGAGACCAAGGAGGCCCAGTACCACCGGATCGAGCGCAGCTACGGCGCCTTCCGCCGCTCGATCACCCTGCCCACCAGGGTGATGTCGGACGCCATCGACGCGTCCTTCCAGGACGGTGTGCTGACGGTGGTCGTGCCCAAGGCGGAGGAGGCCAAGCCCAAGCGGATCGAGGTGCGCACCCGCCAGGCGGTGGAGGGCACCAGCTCGACCGCGTGAGCATGGGTCGACCGAGGACGGAATCCGGAGAGGGGAGGCCGCACGCCTCCCCTCTCCCCCACCGGGAACGGTGAGGCGTCTCACCGCTCTGAAGGGGGACACAGCACGTGCAGAACAAGGCCAAGCAGCAAGCCGACGAGCACGACGCCGCCGCTGCCCCGCGGCAGCGGGCCGGCTCGCCCAGGAAGGGCCGCGCGGACGCCGGCCGGCCCGCCGAGGGCGTCGCGGGTGAGGGCGCCGAGGTGGCCAACCGCCGCGCCGACGTGACGGTGGACGGCGAGGACGTCGAGGTGTCCGGGGCCGCCGACGGCCCCGGCGGTGCCGAGACGTCGGCCGAGGCCGAGCGTGCGGCTGAGCCCGCCGGCGACGCCGTCGAGGGCGACGGCGACGCCGCCGCCGAGGCGGACGGCGACCAGGAACGACAGGAACAGGAGACCGCGGAGCCGTCCGCGGACGAGGAGGAGGATGTGCCGGTGACGGCCGAGGTGGCGCCCGTGCAGGACGACGGGCCGGAGGTGACGGCCGCCGCTGCCGAGAGTGAGGCGGCCAGCGAGGACGCCGAGGTGCGGCCCGACGCCGAGGCGCTCGAGGCCGACCTCGCCAACGTCCGCTCCGAGGCCGCCGGCTACCTGGACGACCTGCGCCGGCTGCAGGCGGACTTCGACAACTACCGCAAGCGCATGCTGCGCGAGCAGACGATGCGGGTCGCGGCCGCCTCGCAGGCGCTGGTCTCGCGCCTGCTGCCGGTGCTCGACAACTTCGAGCTGGCGATCTCGCACGCCGAGCAGTCGCGCGACTTCGACCGCATGCTCAAGGGCGTCGAGATGGTCTTCGGCGAGCTGCGCGAGGTGCTGCGCAGCGAAGGCCTCTCCCCGATCGAGGCGGAGGGCAAGCCGTTCGACCCGTCATGCCACGAGGCGGTGGTGGCGGTCGAGGAGGAGGGGGCCGAGGCTGGGACGGTGGTCGACGTGGTCCGGACCGGCTACGAGTTCCAGGGCAAGGTGCTGCGGCCGGCGATGGTGAAGGTGGCCAAGTAAGGGGGGCCCGGGGGCCCCGAGGCCCCTGGAGGAGCGGAGCAAGGTGAACAACCGGGAGTACTTGGAGAAGGACTTCTACGCCATCCTCGGCGTGCCCAAGGACGCCTCCATCCAGGAGATCAAGCGCGCCTACCGCAAGCTCGCGCAGCAGCTCCACCCCGACGCCAACCCCGGCGACCGGCAGGCGGAGGAGCGCTTCAAGGAGGTCGGGCGCGCCTACAGCGTGCTCTCCGACCCCAAGCAGCGGTCGGAGTACGACGAGGCGCGGCGCCTGCTCGCCAGCGGCTCGTTCGGTGGCGGATTCCCTGGCGGTTTCCCCGGCGGTGGCCAGCGCGTGCGGGTCGAGGACTTCGACCTCGGCGGGCTCGGCGGGCTGTTCGACAACCTCTTCGGCGGCCGCGCCGCCCGCACCCAGCAGCCCGCCCGCCGCGGCCGCGACGTGGAGAGCGAGGTCAACCTCGGCTTCGAGGAGTCGGTCCGCGGCGCGACCATCCCGCTGCAGCTGCGCGGTCCGGCGGCGTGCTCGACCTGCCGCGGCTCCGGCGCCAAGCCTGGGACGCTGCCACGGCCCTGCCCGACCTGCCACGGCCGCGGTACCGTCACCCGCGACCAGGGGCTGTTCGGCCTGTCGAGCCTCTGCTCGACCTGCCAGGGCCGCGGCACGGTGGTCGACGACCCCTGCCCGACCTGCCAGGGCCGCGGCACCGAGGTGCGCACGCGGGAGCTGAAGGTGCGCATCCCCGCCGGGGTGAACGACAACGCCACCATCCGGCTGAAGGGCCAGGGCGAGCCCGGCCAGACCGGGGCGCCGCCGGGCGACCTGATCGTCAAGGTCCACGTGCTGCCGCACCCGGTGTTCGGGCGCCGCGGCCAGGACCTCACCATGGTGGTGCCGGTGACCTTCGCCGAGGCGGCGCTGGGGGCGGAGCTGAAGGTGCCGACCCTGGACGGCCCGGTGACCCTGAAGGTGCCCGCCGGCACGCAGAACGGCCGCACCTTCCGGGTGCGGGGGCGCGGCGTGCCGGGCGCCGGCCGCCGCTCCGGCGGCGACCTGCTGGTCACCGTGCAGGTCTCGGTGCCGGAGAAGCTCTCGCGCAAGGAGCGTGAGCTGCTGCGCGAGTTCGCGTCCCTGTCCGACGACTCGCCGAGGTCGCACCTCGGCGTGGAATGAGTGACCGAGGTAGCGAGGCGGCAAGATGGCAGAGCGGGCACAGCGTCCCAGTGACCGGGCCGTCTTCGTCATCTCGGTGGCGGCGGAGCTGGCCGGGGTCCACCCACAGACCCTGCGCATCTACGAGCGCAAGGGGCTGGTCCACCCGAAGCGGACCAGCTCCAACTCGCGCCGCTACTCCGAGCGCGACATCGAGCGGCTGCGCGAGATCCAGGAGCTGACCCGAAAGGGCGTCAACCTCGCCGGGGTACGGCGCGTGATCGAGCTGCGGCAGGCGATCGACCTGCTCACCGCGAGGGTCGCCGAGATCGAGGCCGAGCTCGCCCTGCAGGTCCGCCACCACCGCCAGGAGCTGGAGGAGGTCCAGCGGGCCGCCAGGCGCGACCTGGTGCTGCCGTGGTCCACGGCGGCGATCGTGCGCTACGAGCCACGCCCGCCGGACGAAGTCACCTGAGCAAGTTGAACCGGAGAGAGAACGAACCGATGGACGTCAGAGAATTCACCCTCCGCGCGCAGGAGGCGCTGGCCACCGCGCAGCGGACCGCCCTGGCAGCGGACCACCAGCGGGTCGAGCCCGAGCACCTGCTGGTCGCGCTGCTCTCCGATCCCGACGGGATCGTCTTCCCGGTGGTGCGCCGGGCCGGCGCCGACCCCGGCGCCCTCAAGGCCCGCGCCCAGCAGGCGGTCGACCGCATCCCCAAGGTCTACGGGCCGGAGCAGGAGACGGTCCTGTCGACCCGCACCGCCCGGCTCGTCGAGCGCGCCCGCAAGGAGGCCGGCGCCCTCGGCGACCAGTACGTCTCCACCGAGCACCTGCTCGCGGGCATGGCCGCCGGCGACGGCGAGGCCGCCAGGCTGCTCGCCGAGGCCGGCGTCACCAGGGAGTCGGTGCTGGCCGCGCTGGCCGAGGTGCGCGGCTCCCGGAGGGTCACCGACCAGGACCCGGAATCGAAGTTCCAGGCGCTGGAGCGCTTCAGCCGCGACCTCACCGCGCAGGCCCGCGAGGGCAAGCTCGACCCGGTGATCGGCCGCGACGACGAGGTCCGCCGGGTGGTGCAGGTGCTCTCCCGCCGCACCAAGAACAACCCGGTGCTGATCGGCGAGCCCGGCGTCGGCAAGACCGCCATCGTCGAGGGGCTGGCCCAGCGCATCGTCGCCGGCGACGTGCCCGAGTCGCTGCGCGACAAGCGCATCGTCGCGCTCGACCTCGGCTCGATGATCGCCGGCTCCAAGTTCCGCGGCGAGTTCGAGGACCGGCTCAAGGCCGTCCTGGACGAGATCCGCGAGTCCGAGGGCCAGGTGATCACGTTCATCGACGAGCTCCACACGGTGGTCGGCGCCGGCGCGGCCGAGGGCGCGATGGACGCGGGCAACATGCTCAAGCCCATGCTCGCCCGCGGCGAGCTGCGCATGGTCGGCGCCACCACCCTGGACGAGTACCGCAAGCACGTGGAGAAGGACCCGGCGCTGGAGCGCCGCTTCCAGCCGGTGTTCGTGGGCGAGCCGAGCGTGCAGGACACCATCGCGATCCTGCGCGGGCTCAAGGAGCGCTACGAGGTCCACCACGGCGTGCGCATCCAGGACTCGGCCCTGGTGGCCGCCGCGGTCCTCTCCGACCGCTACGTCACCGGCCGCTTCCTCCCCGACAAGGCGATCGACCTGGTCGACGAGTCGGCCAGCCGGCTGCGCATCGAGATCGACTCGATGCCGACCGAGGTGGACGTGCTGGAGCGCCGCGCCAAGCAGCTCGAGATCGAGCGCGCCGCGCTGCGCAAGGAGACCGACCCCGCCTCGCGCGAGCGCCTCGACCGGCTGGAGCAGGAGCTCGCCTCGCTGCGCGAGGAGCTGGACGGCATGAAGGCCCACTGGCAGGCCGAGAAGGAGGCCATCCAGTCGATCCGCGGCACCAAGGCGCGCATCGAGGAGCTCCGCGGCGAGGCCGAGCGCGCCACCCGCGACGGCCACCTCGACCGCGCCGCCGAGCTGCGCTACGGCGTCCTGCCCGGGCTCGAGCGCGAGCTGGCCGCCGCGAACGAGCGCCTGCAGGCACTGCAGGGCGACCGCAAGATGCTCAAGGAAGAGGTCGACGAGGAGGACGTGGCCGAGGTCGTCTCCGCCTGGACCGGCATCCCCGTCACCCGGCTGATGCAGGGCGAGATGGCCAAGCTGCTGCGCCTCGAGGACGAGCTGCGCGGGCGCGTGGTGGGGCAGGACGACGCCTTGCGGGCGGTCGCCGACGCGATCAGGCGCTCCCGCGCCGGGCTCTCCGAGCCGGGCCGGCCGATCGGGTCCTTCCTGTTCCTCGGGCCCACCGGGGTCGGCAAGACCGAGCTGGCCCGCGCCCTCGCCGCCCTCCTGTTCGACGACGAGCGCGCCATGGTGCGCATCGACATGAGCGAGTACGGCGAGAAGCACTCGGTCGCCCGCCTGGTCGGCGCGCCCCCCGGCTACGTCGGCTACGAGGAGGGCGGCCAGCTCACCGAGGCGGTGCGGCGCCGGCCCTACTCGGTGGTGCTGCTCGACGAGGTCGAGAAGGCCCACCCGGACGTGTTCAACGTCCTGCTCCAGGTGCTCGACGACGGCCGCCTGACCGACGGGCAGGGCCGCACCGTCGACTTCGCCAACACCCTGCTGATCATGACGTCCAACCTGGGCTCGTCGATGCACGCCGAGGTGCTGGAGTCCGAGGACGTGATCCGCGAGCGGGTGATGGCGGTGGTGCGCGGGACCTTCAAGCCCGAGTTCCTCAACCGCCTCGACGAGGTCCTGGTGTTCAACCGCCTGACGCGCGACGACCTGGCGAGGATCGTCGACCTGCAGGTCGCGCGCCTCGGCGCGCGCCTGGCGGAGCGGCGCCTCAGCCTGGAGCTGACCCAGGCCGCGCGCGCCTGGCTGGCCGACCGCGGCTACGACCCGGTGTACGGGGCGCGGCCGCTGCGCCGCCTGGTCGACAAGGCGATCGGCGACGAGCTGGCCAGGCGCCTGCTGGCCGGCGAGATCGGCGACGGCGACACGGTGCTGGTCGACGCGGCCGGTGGCCGCCTGCAGTTCTCCCGCCGCGAGCCGGCGCCGCTGGGCTGACCCATCTTGGGTGCCGTGCCGGGTCCCTCTCGGGACCCGGCACCCCTCAGGCTGGACCGATCGGTCATCCCGTGTTGCCATGGGAAGGCTGGCAGGACGAACCGGGCCATCTCCCCCAATGGCAGCTTTCCGGGAGGCAGAATGCGCATGAAGGTAAGGAGCGCTCTGCTCGTGAGCCTGGCGGCCATCCTGGCGCTGGCCACGGCCGGGTGCGGGCGGGAGGTGCCTGGCGGGGGGTGCGCCCCAAGATGCCCACCGGCTCCGCCATGGAGGCCATCCAGAAGCGCGGCAAGCTGATCGTCGGCACCAAGATGGACCAGCCGCTGTTCGGCCTGAGGACCACCACGGGCAAGCCCGTGGGCTTCGACACCGAGATCGCCAGGCACGTGTCGACGGCGATCTTCGGCAACCCGACCTCGATCCAGTGGGTCGAGACCGTCTCGAAGAACCGCGAGCCCTTCATCGAGCAGGGCAAGGTCGACATCGTGACGGCCACCTACACGATCAACGACACGCGCAAGAAGGAAGTGGACTTCGCCGGGCCGTACTACATCGCCGGCCAGGACATCATGGTCCGCAGCGTCAACAACGCGATCAAGGGAGTCCAGGACCTCAACGGCAAGAAGGTCTGCACGGCGAAGGGCTCGACCTCGGAGAAGAACCTCGCCAGGTTCGCCCCCCAGTCCATCCCGGTGCTGTTCGACGGCTACGCCCAGTGCGCCGAGGCGCTCGGCGCCGGCCGCGTCGAGGCGGTCACCACCGACAACTCGGTGCTGCTCGGCTTCGTGCAGCAGAGCCGTGGCGCCTACAAGCTGGTCGGCCGGCCCTTCTCCGAGGAGCCCTACGGCATCGGCCTGCGCAAGGGCGACAGCCAGTTCCGCGCCTTCCTCAACGACGTGCTGGTGCAGATGTACAAGGACGGCTCCTGGAAGCGGGCCTACGACGCCACCATCGGCCAGGTGCAGCCGCAACCACCGGCACCACCCCCGGTCGACCGCTACTGACGAGGATCCGGCCGCACCACGACCTGGCCGGCTCGACGCGAGCCGGCCAGGTCGTACACTTCACCCATGGCTCCTCCGCGAACCTGGCGCCGCTCGGTGTGGCCGATCTACCCCGGCATCCTGGGGAGCTACACGATCGCCATGATCGGCTACGCCGCCGCCCTGAGCGGCTACCGGCTGCCGCTGCACATCCCCCTGTGGGTGCAGGCCGTCCTCGAGCTGCTGGTCCTGTACCTGGTCTGGAAGGCGTTCAAGGCCACCACCGGCTCCCGCAAGGCGATCCTGCGCCTGTTCAACGCCCAGACCAAGATCGCCAACGCCGTGCTGCTGCAGGCCTTCATCCTGCTCCTCCCGCATTAGCGCCGAGGTGCCCCGCGTCCGGCAGGATGGCGACCATGACTACCTCAGGATCACGGCGAACCGGTGTGGGGCCCAAACAGGGATCCCGGCAAAGAACCCGATGGGGGGGCCTCCGGGGGGGAGCTGTCTTCGGGCTCCCCCCCGGATCGATCAAAGCAGGCGGGCGCGCAGCCAGGCCGTGGGGATGCGCGCGATCATCCGCGGGCTCACCTTGGCGTGGCCGAGGCCGAGCTCGACCAGGGCGTCGAACAGCGCCGGCGAGCTGCCGGCGGCCGCCATCGTGGCGGTGGCGATGTGGCGCGAGCGGATCAGCTTGGCCAGCAGGGCGGCGCTGCGGAAGTGCCTGCCGAGGGCGCGGCCGAGCAGCTCGCGGTAGGCGGCCAGCGGCTCCGCCGGGGCGCGCAGGGCGGCGGCGGCCGCCAGCCGGCCGGAGGCCAGCGCGTAGTAGATGCCCTCCCCGCTGAGCGGGTTGACCAGGGAGGCGGCGTCGCCGGCCAGCAGCACCCGGCCGCGTCCCGGCGGCGGGCGGTAGGTCGACAGCGGCAGGTGGTGGGCGCGCAGGGTGCCGGCGTCGGCCTCGAGGGCCGGCAGCAGCGTCCGTAGCCGCCCGTAGAGCACCGCCCTGCCGCCGTCGAGGCGGCTGCGCAGCAGCCCGTAGCCGACGTTGGCTAGCCCCGTGCCGGTCGGGAAGCACCAGGCGTAGGCCGGCCAGCCGTCCGGGACCCAGTCGACGAACTGCTCCGGCGGGCCGGGCGGGGCGGGCGCGTAGCCGCGCACCGCGATGGCGACGTCGTCGGGTGGGTTGCCGGCGAGGTCGAGCAGGCGCCGCACCGACGAGTTCGCCCCGTCGGCGCCGACCACCACCCGCCCGGCCAGCTCGCCGTCGAGCACCACCCGGTCGCCGCGGTCCTCGAGGGTGCGGACGCGCGCGCGGTGCAGCACGGCGCCGGCGGCCACCGCCGCGTCGACCAGGCGGGCGTCGAGCACGCGGCGGGGCACCACCCGGTTGGGGCGGGCCATCTCCCCGGCGACCTCGGTGCCGTCCGGCGCGCGGAAGCGCAGCCGCGACACCGGCGGGTAGCCGTCGAGGACCGCGGTGGCGCCGAGGGCGGCCAGCTGGTCGACCGCGTGCGGCCCGATGCCGTCGCCGCACGGCTTGTCGCGCGGGAAGGCGGCCTTGTCGACCAGGAGCACGGCCGCGTCCGCCCGCAGCCGGCGAGCTTCCAGCGCGGCGGCGGCGCCGGCCGGGCCGGCGCCAACCACGATCAGGTCGAAGAGCCGCTGGGCCATCGGCGCAGTCTGCCACGGCGGCCCACGTGCCGCCCGGGCTACGGCGCCGCCGGGTCGGCCGGCCCGATGGTGGTCACCAGGGTGGCAGGCTGGCCGCAGCGGCACTCCCAGACCTCCGGG
>DASUZB010000017.1:0-11739 GCA_036377075.1 Actinomycetes bacterium
CGTGGCGCCAGGTCGCGGCGAGCAGCTCGTCGCCGAGCTGGCCGGCGCCGCGCTCCGCGAGGGTGGGGCCGCGGAGCCGGCGCTCGACCAGCAGGCCGGCGCCGTTGCCGAACGAGCGGACCAGCAGGACCTGGGGAACGCTGACGCCGCCGGCGGCGGCGAGCAGCGCCATCGACGCCTCGTGCTCGGCCTTGTGCAGCGGGGTGGCGAAGCTGGGCGGCCGCGCCCTGAGCTGGCCGGCGAGCCAGCGCCAGGCGCGGTAGACCAGGTCGGTGTCGCGCCACTCCCGCGGGACCACCTTCACGAACAGGCCGGACCCGGCGTCGTCGTCGGTCACGTAGCAGAACGTGCCGCGCCGGTTGCTGCCGACCGGGTGGAGCTCGGCCGCCTCGAACCCGTGGTCCTCCAGGACGCGGCGCAGCCTGGCGAGCGACGGCCGGGTCTCGGGCGCGCCGATGGCGAGGTGGACCAGCCCGCCGGCGGCCCAGCCGATCGCCGCGCCGCCGAGCACGTCGAGCGGCAGGTGCGCGCCGACGTACATGCGGGAGAGGCAGACGGCGGCGGCGAGCGTCCAGGCGACCCGTCGGCCGCGGCGCCCGAGGTAGGGGCTCGCGACGGTGGCCAGCGCGACCGCCACGGCCGAGTGCCCCGAGACGTAGCCGAGGCCGCGTGCCGGCTCCCCCAGGATGTGCACGTGGTCGAGCAGGGTCTGCGGGCGGCCCCGTTGGACGAACTCCTTCACCAGCTTGGCGATCAGGTAGACGCTGCCGGCCGCCAGGACGGCGTCGAACGCCAGCCGCCACTTCCGCAGGCCGAGAGCCACGGCGGCCACCACCGGGACGGCGCCGATGACGCCGAGCTGCATCACCAGCCACACCGCTTGGTTGGTCCAGCTCGGGAGCCCCAGGTCGTTCACCACCCGGAAGGCGTCGGTCTCGCGCACGCCGACGTGGTCGGCGTGGACCGCGGCCGCGGTGGCCAGCAGGATCAGGGTGCCGACGACGAGCCGCACGGCGTCGCCGGGGTGGCGGGCGTACCCCGGCCGGAGCCACTTCGTCGCCGCGCTCATGACGGCTTCACCGGCGCCGGGCTCGGCGCGCCTTCCACCACCGCCACCACCGCCCGCCGGCGCCACCACAGGTAGGTGACGACGCCGACCAGGATCGGCAGGCCCCAGGTGAGCGCCCGGAAGACCAGCACCGCCGCGGTCACCTCCGGTCGGTCGCCGCCGGCGGCGACCAGGCCGCCGATCAGCACGGCCTCGACCAGGCCGGCGGCGCCCGGGGTGATCGGGATCGCGGTGGCCAGGCGGGCGAAGGCGAACACCGCCAGGACCTCGGCCCAGTTGACCTCCTCGTTGCTGACGCCGACGTGGCGCAGGGTGACCAGCAGGACCAGGTAGAGCGAGAGGTGGCTGACCAGCGTCCACGCCGTGATCCCCAGCCAGCCGTGCTCGAGCAGGTCGACGGTGCGGTTGCGGAACTTGACCGTGGCGATCTCCCAGCCGTGGACGGGCGGCCGCCGCACCAGGCGGAGCAGCCGGGAGGCGGCGTTGCCGGCGAGCACCCCGACCCGCTTGGCCACCTCCTCGCTGCGCAGCATCAGCGCGAACACCACGATCGCCGCCGCCAGGCCGCCGATGCCGGCGAGCGCCAGCGTCACCCGGCTGCCGCTCGCGTTGCCCTGCAGCGCCACCAGCGCCAGGGCGAGCACCGGCATGCCCAGCTTGGCGAAGGCGTTCCACATGCCGGAGACCAGCACCGCGGTGGTGGTCCGCGAGCGCGAGTAGCCGTACGAGCCCAGGATCGAGTAGGTCATGGCGATGCCGATCGCCGAGCCGGCGGGCACCGTGTTGGTGACCGCGGTGGTCGACTGGGTCATCACCATCGCCTTGCCGAACGACAGGCCGGGCGTCACCGACATCCACACGAACGCGTAGGTGGCCAGGTTCCAGATCGCGAACAACGCCAGGGTGCTGAGTTCGAGCCAGGTCATGCTGGTGATCTCGGCCCACACCTCGCCCAGGTCGATGCCCTTGAGCAGGAACCAGAAGATCGCCACCACCAGCACCAGCGACACCACGACCCGGATCACCATGCGTCCAGGCCGTGACCGCCCCGCCGTTGCCGCCGCTTGCTCACTCATCGTGCCCACTCCTTCGGGCGTCGGCGCGGATCCCGCGCCGCGGCCGGCTCATGACGACGGTTGCGGGTCGAGGTGGAGGCGCCCGTCCGAGCGCTGCTGGAGCGTCCGCGCGAGCTCCTGGCGGCTGGTGAAGCCGAGCAGCACCTGGGCCTCGACGGCGAACTGCCCGGTCGGGTCGCTGGCCGAGCGCAGCCGGTAGGTCACGCAGCCGCCCGGGAAGCGGTCGAACCAGGTGGCCGCGTACCCGCCGGCGCCGAGCTGGTCCACGCGCTCGTAGCGGCGCACCTCCGGAAGCTGGGGCGGGGTCTCCACCGCCGTGCCGGGGTCGCAGGCGGCGGTCAGCCACAGCACCACCGCGGCGTCGCCGGCCCGGTCGTGGTTGAGGACGACCTGGGTGCGCCCGTTGTTCGCGGCCACCTCGGCGACCGTCCAGCCGGGCAGCGGGGAGCGCACGCATGGCAGCTGGGTCGCCGACGGCACCGACTGGGCCATGAGGAGCAGCGGCTCGACCTGGCCGCCGCAGTCGAGATGGTCGATGTCGAGCGGCGTCCCGACGGCCACCTTGTTGTTGAAGATCGAGTTGCTGGTCATCGCGACGACGAGCCCCAGCACCAGGGCCACGAGCGCCAGCAGCGCGACGCGGCGGAGGCTCCAGCGCTGGATGGAGATCGGCCGGGGCGGTGCCGGCAGCAGGCGGCAGAACTCGTCGTGCAGGTTGCGGCCCTGGGCGCGGATCATGCGGCGCAGCTGGGACGGCAGCGCCAGCCCCCGGGCGGCGGCGAACGCCTCGGTGATCTCCTCCGCGCTGAACTGCCGCAGCGCCCGCTGGTAGACGCGCTCGGCGTCGCTGCGCAGCGCCAGGCAGAGCATCATGTTGGCGAGGTCGACCGCCTGCCGCCAGGGGCTCGGCCGGGTCTCGACGAAGGCGACGTCGATCAGCAGGACGCGGCCGTCGCGGACCAGCAGGTTGGCCGGCTTGACGTCACGGTGGGCCAGGCCGGCGTGCCACCGCTTGCGGACGATCCCGAGGCCGTCGTCGATGATGGCGTCGTCGACCTCCGCCTCACCGACCTCGACCGCGCCGGCGAAGAACTCGGTGACCAGCATGTACTCCCAGTCAGGGGTGAGCTCCACGAACCCGAACGGGTGCGGGCTCGGCAGGCCGGCGTCGTGGCACAGCCGCAGCGCGTAGTCCTCCTGCTGCACCAGCCGCCTGACGGTGTTGAACGGCTTCTCGTCCTCCAGCCGCCCGTACAGCAGCTCGCGGCCGAGCTTGTACCAGCGGTCGGCGCGCATGTGGCTGCGCGCGTACAGCTTGGCGAACAGCTGCTTGGGCTCCTCGCCGTCGGCGCCCTCCACGGTGATCAGCAGCGGCGTGGACCCGGCCGAGCCCGCCAGGCCGAAGGGCCTCACCGACTGGACCACCAGCCCGAGCTGCTCGGTCAGCGCCCGCCGGATGGCGGCCCCGCGCGCGCCGGTGACGTCGAGGTGGGCGCTGCGGCCGCGCCGGTACGCGACCGGGAACAGCTCGTTCGGGGTGAACAGGCGGAAGGCGAGCAGCGGGAGCGTGACCCCGAGCACGATCCCGACGAGCACGTCGGTCGGGGCGTCGGCGCCCAGGGCGACCCGGCCGACGCCCAGCAGGGTGACCAGCACGGCCGCGATCCCCTTGCCGGTGTTGCGCCAGCGACCGACCGGGACCATCGTGTACAGGATCGCGACCAGGGTCGCCGTGAAGTAGGCCACCTGGATCGACGGCAGCGCCCAGCCACCCCAGGCCGCCAGGATCTCCACCCCGAACGGCCGCGGCCGGTGGGCCAGCCTGCCCACCAGCTCGACGGACCCGCTGAACACGCTGGTGAGGATCACGTAGACGATCAGGTGCCGCCAGCGGCGCAGCACCAGCAGCGCCAGCACCAGGCCCCACGCCAGCCCGTTGATGACCCACCAGGAGCCGATCGCGGCGAGCAGGCGCTCGGCGCCGACCAGGCCGGGGGCGTGGAGCCCGCGCAGCCATCCGACGACGGCGTCGTCGGCGACCGTCACCGCGACGGCGGGACCGCGCAGCCCGCGGGCGAACACCACCCCCGAGAGCACCACCACCACGATCACGGCGGCGAGCCAGCGGACCCCGCTGGTCTGGAGCTTTCGCGGCAGGGGCGGCGGCTCGCCCGACGGCCGCCGGCGGCGCTCGGCGCGCCGCACGGGGGGGACGTGGGTCGGGGCGAGCTGCTGGGCGAGCGTGGACTGGTCCGCGGGAACGTCCATGGTCACCTCCCCACGGGGGGCGACCAGCCACGGACGGTCACGCGGCCATGCCAGCGGGGCGCGCGACGTACGCGGGCCGTCGTCGTCGCGGCCCGCCGCGTGCCGGCGGCCGTCAACCCCCCATCGGCCCTGGCGACCCTGTACCGCCACGGCGCGGTGCACGGTCGATGGCCCAGCTTACGGATTCCGACCCGTCAGCAGAAGCCCCAGTTGTCAGCATGCGACCGGGAATCGGCGCAAACGACGCGATCGTCACGCGGTAGGCGCGCGTCGAGGGCACGCACGGTGGTGGCGCGGCCGTCGTCCGCGTCCAGGGGTTTCCGCCGGAGCGGATCGACGGCATGATGCGGCTGCAGGTGAGTGTGACGGCCCGTAACGCCGGTTGCCAGGGCGGCGGGCGCGCCGGGGCGCGCCGCCGTGGTCGCCGCCGTGCCGCGCCGCCGCCGTCCCGCCGTCCCTGGAGGCGCTGATGGACTTCCGCGACACCCCCGACGAGGCCGCCTTCCGCGCCGAGCTGCGCGCCTGGCTGCGCGACAACCGGCCGCCCGAGTGGCAGCCCGACAGCGACCCGCGGCGGCAGCGCTGGGGGGTGGAGCAGGCCAAGGCGTGGAGCCGGCGCCTCTGGGAGGCCGGCTACATGGGGCTGACGTGGCCCAAGGAGCACGGCGGCCAGGCGGCGCCCTACAGCCACCAGGCCATCCTGCTGGAGGAGATCGCCAGGGCGGAGGCGCCCGAGCACGTCGGGGTGATCGGGCTGGCGATGGCCGGACCCACCCTGATCGCCCACGGCACCGAGGCGCAGAAGGCCGCCCACCTGGAGAAGATCCTCTCCGCCGAGGAGGTGTTCTGCCAGGGCTTCTCCGAGCCGGGCGCCGGCTCCGACCTGGCCTCGCTGCGGACCAGGGCGGTGCGCGAGGGCGACGAGTTCGTGCTCGACGGCCAGAAGGTGTGGTCCTCGTTCGCCCACATCGCCGACTGGTGCATCCTGCTGGCCCGCACCAACCCCGACGTGCCCAAGCACAGGGGGCTCACCTACTTCCTGGTCGACATGCACGCCCCCGGCGTCGAGGTGCGCCCCCTGCGCCAGCTCACCGGCGAGGCGGAGTTCAACGAGATCTTCCTCACCGGCGTGCGCGTCCCGGCCGACCAGGTGGTCGGCGAGGTCGACGGCGGCTGGGGAGTGGCCATGACCACCCTGCTGCACGAGCGCGGCACGCTCGGCTTCGCGCTCACCGTGCGGATGGAGGTCGCCCTGCGCAAGCTCGTCCAGGTCGCCCGCGGCGAGGACGCCGCCGGCCGCCGGCCGGCGGACGACCCGCTGGTGCGCGAGCGCATCGCCCGCCTCTGGGTCGACCTGCAGGGCCTGCGCTACACCAACTACCGCGCCCTCACCAGCCTGGTGCGGACCGGCATCCCCGGCCCCGAGGGGTCGGTGGCCAAGCTGCACTGGTCGGAGTCGAACCAGCGGCTCACCAAGCTGGCGCTCGAGCTGCTCGGGCCGGCGGCCCAGCTGGACGGGTCCGACAGCGCCTGGGGCGGCTACTGGCAGTACCAGCAGCTCCGCAGCCGGGGCAACACGATCGAGGCCGGCACCTCCGAGGTGCTGCGCAACATCATCGCCGAGCGCGTCCTCGGCCTGCCCCGCAGCAGGTGATTCATGTGGGGGGAGCCCGCTCCCCCCACGGCCCCCCAGAACCTTCGAGCCGAGAGTCGGGAGGACACCCATGGACTTCGCCTTCTCCGAGGAGCAGGAGCTGCTGCGCCGCTCCGTCCGCGACCTGCTCGCCGGGAGCTGGCCCCTCGACCGGGTGGCCGAGCTGGCCGACGGCGAGGCCGGCTGGGACCCGGCCTCCCTGCCGCGCCTGGCCGAGCTCGGCTGCCTCGCGCTGTCGCTGCCCGCCGAGCGCGGCGGGGTCGGCGGCGACCTGGTCGACGAGGCGGTGGTGTTCGAGGAGGCCGGCCGTGCCCTGTACCCAGGGCCGCTGTTCGCCACGGTGGCGCTGGCCCAGCCGGCCATGGCGGCCGCCGCCGACCCGGCGCCGCTCGAAGCGGCCGTGACCGGCGAGCGGCCGGCGACCCTCGCGGTCGCGGAGCCGGACGGCCCCCGCACCATCGCCGAGGCAGGCGCGAGCGCCTGCGCCGCCAAGCGGGACGGGGACGCGTGGACCCTGACCGGCGCCAAGGCGCTGGTGCCCGACGCCGTCGCCGCCGCCGACGCGGTGGTCGCCGCGCAGGAGGACGGGCGGCTGGCGCTGTTCCTGGTCGACCTCGCCGCCCACCCGGAGGTGGTGGCGGCCCGCTCGACCATGGACGCCACCCGCCGGCTCGGCGACCTGAAGCTGGACGCCACCCCCGCCACCCCGCTGGTCGGCCCGGACCAGGCGGCGGGCGTGCTCGACGCCACCCGGCTGCGCGCCCTGGCGCTGCTGGCCTGCGAGGCGGTCGGGGTGGCCGACCGCGCCATCGCCTTCGCCGTCGAGTACGCCGGCCAGCGCCAGCAGTTCGACCGCTTCATCGGCTCCTACCAGGCCGTCTCCCACCGGCTGGTGGACGCGTGGGCGGCCGTCGAGCTGGCCCGCTCGCTCGCCTACTGGGCGGCCTGGTGCGTCGCCAACGGCGACGAGCAGGCCGCGCGGGCCTGCGCGGCCGCCAAGGCCGCGGCGGGCGAGGCCGCCGTCGGCGCCGGCGAGGCCGCCATCCAGGCCATGGGCGGCATCGGCTTCACCTGGGACCACCCGCTGCACCGTCTCTACAAGCGCGCCCAGTGGATCGAGGCGTTCGAGGGCGCCGGCGCCGCCCACCGCCGCGAGCTCGCCGCAACGCTGCTGGACGGGTAGACAGGGGGGCCGCCAGCCACGAAGATCCGGCAGCGGTGGGGCGTACCCGAGCGAAAGGAGCTGCCCGATGGCGGACAGCGTGTACGCGGTCAGCGAGATCGTGGGAACCAGCACCGAATCCTGGGAGCGGGCGGCGGCCAACGCCGTGGAGACCGCCGCGAAGAGCCTGCGTGACCTGCGCGTCGCCGAGGTCGTCGAGCTCGACATGACGATCGAGGACGGCACCGTGCACGCCTACCGCGCCCGGGTGAAGGTCTCCTTCAAGTACGAGTCGCGGGGCTGAGGCGCCGCCGGCCGCCTGCCGCGCTGGGCTCAGCCAGGACGGTTGGTCAGCGCGGCGGCGGCCATGGTGACGTACTCGCGTAGCGGGGTGGCCAGCTCGTCGGGCAGGCCGAGCGAGTCGATCGCCGCGGTCATGTGGCGCAGCCAGGCGTCGCGCTCGGCCGGGCCGATGGCGAAGCGGGCGTGCCGCATGCGCAGCGCGGGGTGGCCGCGCCGCTCGCTGTAGGTCGGCGGGCCACCCCAGTACTGGATCAGGAACAGCCGCAGCCGCTCCTCGGCGGCGCTCAGGTCCTCCTCGGGGTAGACCGCCCGCAGCACCGGGTCGCCGGCGACCCCCTGGTAGAAGCGGGCCACCAGCCGCCGGAACGTCTCCTCGCCGCCGACCGCCTCGTACAGGGTCACCGGTTCGCGCATGCCGCGAGCTTACCCGCCCCGGGCCGGCGACCTGGTCGCGCCCTGAGCCCTCAGACGCCCGGGCGGTCGAACGGGGACGGCGTGCGCAGCCGGCGGCGGGCCTGGTGGCGCTGGTGGAGGGCGACCCCGAGCAGGAAGGCGACCACCCCGGCGACCGCCACCAGCACGGTCGCGTCGCTGACCAGCAGACCGGTCAGCAACGCGACCAGCACCCCGACGATGACGCTGTTGATCACCCCGATGGTGCCGGCGATGGTGACCAGCATCTGCCAGCGGCCCGGGCGCATGCCGCCGGCGCCGATGGCGGCGGCGGCGCCCTCGCCGGCGGCCGGCGCCAGCCAGGCGGCCAGCTCCGGGGCGCCCTCCAGGTAGCAGCGGCGGATGCGGTTGATCCGCTGCGCGTACGCGACGTCCTCGATCGACGCCTGCAGCACCCGGTCGTAGGTGGCCAGCCCGAGGAACAGCAGCGCCGGGAACAGCACCAGCCCGAAGGCGAAGAAGGCGCCGCCGGCCTTGGAGACCTGCCCGATGAAGGCGAGCGCCACCAGCGCGCCGGAGACGGTGCCGAGGAACAGGCTGGCCCGGCCGGTGGTCTCGCTGATCGAGGCGGCGCGTGCCGTCTGCAGGGTGAAGTGCTCGGTGGTGAGGATGGCGACCAGGCCCTGGGGGTTGCCGGCGAGCGGCCCGCGCGGCTCCTCCGTGGCTGGCAGCCGCTCGCTCATCGGCCGGAGGCCTCGCGGGCGTCGTCGCAGTCGACGGTCAGGTTCTTGATGAACGACGGCATATCGCGCCGAACTCCACCTTTCGCTCAGGCCAGGCGCTCGAGCACGGTGCCGTCCGCGGCGACGCTGAAGGCGGTCGGGACCACCGCGACGTGGTAGCGACGCGCCAGCTCGGGCTGGCGGGAGACGTCGACCGTGACCAGCGGGCGCGTGCCGGCCCGCAGGCGCTCCTCGAGGTCGCGGCAGTCGCTGCACAGCGGGTGGGTGAACTGCACCACCGACTCGGTGAACGGGACGGCGCCCAGCTCCATCAGGTCGACGGTCGCGACCCGGCCCGGCCGCACGCCGCGCAGGCGCGAGAGCAGCTTGTAGGCCTCGCAGCCGGCGCACAGCCCGGTGCTCGCCGCCAGCAGCGCCAGCGCCGCCACGATGCCGCCGAGCACGGCGCCGACGACGGGCAGCCCGACCAGGTAGGCGAGCGTGGCGGCGCTGAGGAAGACGGCGCCGACCTGGTTGGCGAAGCGCGGCGGGCGGGCGTCCTCGACCGGCCCCTCGCCGACGCGGGGCTGCACCACCTCGAAGTAGAAGACGCACGGCAGGCACCAGCGGCGCCCGAACCGCAGGCCGAGGACGAGCTGCAGGGCGAGCAGCGCCAGCAGCCACCACCAGCCGGTGAGCAGGGCCACCAGGCTGACGACGCCGACGGTGGCCTGGTTGAAGCGGGGCGCGCGGGCGTCGACCACGTCGGTGTCCGCGTAGGGATGGGCGGTACGGGTCGCCATGGCTGACCACCTTGCTGGCACGAAGGGTCGCGACGCTGAGGGAGCGGGGGCGTGGGCCTGGCGGTCGTCCTGCTGGTGCGGGAGGGTCAAGCTGACCGGTGCGACCGCCGGGCCTGGCGACACGCGCAGCTGACCACGCGCCCGTGGTCGAGGGCGCGGTTGCGCGTCAGCAGCAGCCCGAGCATGCCCCCACGGTGCCGAAGCCGCCGCCGACCTGTCAACCTTCCACCCACCGAAGTGGTGGACACGGAAGTACACGACTAGGCAGGCCGCCGCAAAGCAGGTAGCCTCAAGCACCGCACACCTGGTCAGATGGTGCCGTCGGGCCGCATCGCCCAGCTCGGCAGAAGCGCCTCGACCTGGTCGGCTCACGGAGGAGGTCTATGCAGACACAGGACGTCTCCACCGTCCGCGCGGACCTGGACGCCGTCGTGGCGGGCAAGACCCTCTGCGACCTGGTACTGCGCAACGCCCGGGAGTACCCGGACCAGCCCGCGCTCTCCTGGAAGTCCCCCGGCGGCTGGCAGCACCTGACCTGGGCGCAGTACCGCCAGCAGGTCGCCGAGGTTGCCATGGGCCTGTCCACCCTCGGGGTGGGCCACGGCGACTTCGTCGCGCTGATGCTGCGCAACCGCCCGGAGCACGTGATCGCCGACCTCGGCGCGGTGCACCTCGGCGCCACCGGCGTGTCGCTGTACAACACCCTCGCCCCCGAGCAGATCGGCTACATCGCCGGCCACTGCGAGGCCAAGGTGGCGATCGTCGAGGACCGCGCCTTCATGGAGCGCTGGGAGAAGGTCCGCGCCGACCTGCCGGCGCTGCGCTGGGTGGTGATGCTGAAGGACGCCGCCGCCTTCGCCGACTACGACTGGGTGCTCTCCTGGGACGACCTGCTGGGCAGGGGCCGCCAGGCGCTCGCCGGGGAGCCCGGGGCGTTCGAGGCCGCTTGGAAGGTGGTGCAGCCCGACGACCCGGCGACGCTGATCTACACCTCCGGGACGACCGGGCCGCCCAAGGGCGTGGTGATCACCCACCGCAACGCGCTGTGGACCTCCGCGTCGGTGGAGCGCTGGAGCGACGAGTACCAGGACGAGCTCCCCAGCGAGCTGCGCTACCTGTCCTACCTGCCGCTGGCGCACAGCTTCGAGCGGCTCTCCGGGCACTACAACGCCCTGTGGCGCCGCTTCCACGTCTACTTCTGCCCCGAGATCCTGCAGGTCATGGAGTACATGCCGGACGTGCGGCCGTTCACCTTCGTGGCCGTGCCGCGGCTGTGGGAGAAGGCCTACGCCGGCATCAACGCGGCTCTGGAGGCCGAACCGAACGAGCGGCGCCGCAAGATCGCGCTGCGGGCGATCGAGACCGGCAAGGAGGCGGTGCGCCTGCGGCTCGCCGGGCAGCCGTTGCCGCCCGGCCTGCGGCTGCGCCTGCGCCTGATGGACCGGCTGGTACTACGTAAGATCCGCCAGCGCGTCGGCATGGACGAGTGCCTGCTGGCGGTCTCCGGCGCTGCCCCGGTCGCCCCGGAGATCCTGGAGTTCTTCCTCGCCGTCGGCCTCAACATGGCGGAGGGCTACGGCCTCACCGAGAACACCGCCGGCGCCATGCTGACCCCGCCGGACCATCCCAAGCCGGGGACGGTCGGCCCGCCCCTGCCCGGCGTGGAGGTGCGCCTGGCCTCCGACGGTGAGGTGCTGCTGCGGGGCGGCAACGTCACCGCCGGGTACTACAAGGACCCGGAGCAGACCGCCGCGACCTTCGACGCCGACGGCTGGCTGCACACCGGCGACGTCGGCGAGCTCGACGACGAGGGGTTCCTGCGCATCGTCGACCGCAAGCGGGAGCTGATCGTCACCGCCGGCGGCAAGAACATCTCCCCGGCCAACCTCGAGAACCTGCTCAAGCGCCACCCGCTGATCGGGCAGGCCTGCGTGGTCGGCGACCGGCGGCGCTACGTCGCCGCCCTGGTGGTGCTCGACCCCGAGGCCGCCGTCGTCTGGGCGAGGCGCAACGGCCTGGCGGAGGGCGCCGGCCCCGCCGAGGTGGCGGCCGACGAGCGCGTGCGGCTCGAGCTGCAGCGCGCCGTCGACGACGCCAACCAGCACGTCTCCCAGGCCGAGGGGATCAAGCGCTTCGCCATCCTGCCGTCCGAGTGGACGGTGGAGGCCGACGAGCTGACCCCCACCCTGAAGCTCAAGCGGCGCGTCATCCACCAGAAGTACGCCGCCGAGATCGACGCGCTCTACGCCTGAGGAGCCAGCCCTTCGGCGTGTCGTGGCCGCCCCGCCG
>DASUZB010000018.1:0-3357 GCA_036377075.1 Actinomycetes bacterium
CCTCGATCGTGAGGAGGAGTTCGTCACCCTGACCCGCCACGCCGCCACCGTCCGGGTCCGGCTGGGCGCCACCCGCGACGGCCGGTTCGTGGCCAAGCGCGTCTGGTGCTGGGTCAACACCGGCGCCTACGCCGACTGCGGGCCAGGGGTGGCGATGAAGATGGGCTACGCCGGCGTCGGCCCCTACCGGTTCGACCACGTCGCGGTCGACTCCTTCTGCGTCTACACCAACCTTCCGCCGGCCGGCGCGTTCCGCGGCTACGGCGCCGCCCAGTCGGTGTGGGCATCCGAACGCGTCACCGACCTGATGGCCGCCGAGCTCGGCGTCGACCCGGTCGAGCTGCGCCGCCGGAACCTGCTCGTCGACGGCGACCTCTTCTGCACGGGCGAGACCATGCACGACGTTCATTTCCAGGAGCTCCTCGACGACGCCGCCCTGGCCGTCGACTGGCGGCCAGGCGGCGACAACCGCGGCAAGGGGGTCGCGGTGATGCTCAAGGGGATGCAGACGCCCAGCAGGGCCGAGGTCGGCCTCCGCCGGGTCGGCGACGGCCGCTTCGAGGTGCTCAGCGGCACCACCGAGATGGGACAGGGCGCGGCCCGGGCGATCGCGCGGCTGGCCGCGGACCTGCTCGGTGTCGACGCCGACCAGGTCGAGGTCCCGCCACCCGACACCGACCGGGTGCCGTACGACACCCGCACCACCTCCAGCCGGTCGACCCACATGATGGGCCGCGCCCTGGAGGCGGCGGTCGAGGACCTCAAGAACAGCGGCGGCGACGACGGGCACGGACGCGTCGCCAACGAGGGCGGCCTGGACGTGGACACCGGCCAGGGGATCGCCTCGTCCCACTGGCACCAGGGCGCCGCGGCGGCCGCGGTCGAGGTCGACGACGAGACCGGGCTCCTGACCCTGCGCTCGGTGCATGCCGCCTCCTACGCCGGCCGGGTCGTCGACCGGGCCGCGGCCGAGCTCCAGCAGGAGGGCGCAATGACCATGGCGATCGGGACCACCCTGTTCGAGGAGCTCACCTTCGACGAGGGACACGTCGTCGGGCCGAACCTCTCCGACTACAACATCCCGTCCGCCCTGGACTGCGCCGCCGTCAGCCAGACGCTCCTGGAGGTCGAGGGCGCCGTGGTCCACGGCCTGGGCGAGACGGCGCTGCCACCGGTCCCGCCGGCGATCGGGAACGCGCTGGCCACGCTCGGCTACCGGCCCACCGAGCTGCCACTGACCCCCGAGCGGGTCCTGGGCTGTGCGGAGGATGCCTCGTGAACCTGCTCCTCCAGGTCAACGGCGCCCCCGTCCAGGTCGACGTCGAGCCGGGCGTCATGCTGCTCGAGGTGCTGCGCGACCGGCTCGGCCTGCTCGGGGCCCGAGGCGCCTGCGGGGTCGGGCTGTGCGGGACCTGCACCGTGCTGCTCGACGGCGAGCCGATCTCGTCGTGCATCCTGCTCGCCCCCCTCGCCCAGGGCCACGCGATCACCACCATCGAGGGCGTGCCCGACGACGACCCGGTCGTGCGGGCCTTCGACCGCCACCACGCCTTCCAGTGCGGCTACTGCATCCCCGGCATGGTCCTCACGGCCAGGTCCCTCTTGGCCGAGTGCGCGCGGGCCAGGCGGTCCCCGTCCCGGGAGCAGATCGCCGAGTCCCTCGGCGGCAACCTGTGCCGCTGCGGTTGCTACGTGAAGATCATCGACGCGGTGCAGGAGGTGGGCTCGTGAAGTATGTGACCTACCAGGCCGGCGGCGGGCCGCGGGTCGGGCGGCTCGACGGCGCCACCGTGGTCGACGTCGGCTTCGAGGGCGACATGACCGCGTTCATCGAGGCCGGCGCGCCAACGGGCCCGGAGCGGTCCGTCCCGGACGCCAGGCTGCTCGCCCCCATCAGGCCTCGCTCGCTGCGGGACTTCCTGGCCTTCGAGGGACACCTGAGGAACGCCTTCAGGAACCTCGGCCGCGAGATCCCCGCCGAGTGGTACGAGGTGCCCGCCTTCTATCGCAGTGTGGGCGACACCGTCATCGGCCCGGACGTCGAGCTGCCCTGGCCGTCCTACACCCGCCAGCTCGACCACGAGCTCGAGCTGGCCGCCGTCATCGGCCGGCCCTGCCGCGACGTCCGCGCGGCCGAGGCCCTGGACTACGTGTTCGGCTTCACCATCTGGAACGACATGTCCGCCCGCGACGTCCAGCGCCGCGAGCTGCCGGTCGGCATGGGCCCGGCCAAGGCGAAGGAGTGGGACGGGTCCAACGTCCTGGGCCCCTGCATCGTCACCACCGACGAGATCGACCTGGCCACCCTCCAGCTGGAGGTGCGCGTCAACGGCGAACGCTGGGGCGGCGACACGACCGCCAACATGCACCACAGCTTCGGTGACCTCATCGCCTACGCGGCCCAGGACCAGACCCTGCGTCCCGGCGACGTGCTGGGCTCGGGCACCGCCACCGGCGGCTCCGGGCTGGAGCTGGACCGTTGGCTGCGCCCCGGCGACGTCATCGAGATGGAGGCCGGCCCGATCGGCATCCTGCGCAACACCGTCGGCACCCCCACCACCCGGAAGGACGGCTGAGATGGCATACGTCGTCGCCGCAACCTGGAAGGCCAGGCCCGGAGAGGCCGACCGCATCACCGAGGTCATCAGGATCATGACCCCGCTCTCCCGCCAGGAGCCGGGCAACCTCTTCTACCAGGCGCAGGTCTCGCCCGACGAGCCGGAGACGTTCTTCCTCTATGAGCAGTACACCGACGCCCAAGCCTACGAGGACCACAAGAACAGCGAGCACTTCCAGAAGCACGTGTTCGGGTACGCGATCGACCACCTCGCCGAGCGCAGCGTCAAAACCTACCAGACGATCGATGTCTGAGCGTCCCCTGATGGCGCCGTGACGCACCGGCTGCTGCTGTTGCGCCACGGCGAGGTCCCCTCCCACCGCGGCGATGTGGCCGTCACCGACCGCGGGCTGGACAGCGCCGAGCAGGTCGGTCGGCGCCTGGCCACCACCACCGGCCGCATCCGCGTGCTCATCGGCGAGACGCTCCGGACCCGCCAGACCGGCGCCGCCATCGCCCGCGGGGCCAGCGCGGCCGGCGCCGCCGTCGACGAGCCGCGGGTCGCGTTCGCGCTGCGCAACCCGGACATCTATGTCGCCGGCGAGCGGGTCGACATGGTCAGCAGCGCGGCCGCCCTCGCCGAGCAGGTGCCTGGCATGACCCTCGACGAGGCGGCTGCCGTGCCCTTCTTCGTGGAGTTCTTCGATCACCCGGATCGCATCGGCTGGTGGCTGCGGCTCGGCGACGTCCCAGGCGACGACGCCGAGGCCGTGGCCCGCCGGATCGGCCACTTCGCCGCC
>DASUZB010000019.1:0-11514 GCA_036377075.1 Actinomycetes bacterium
GGAAGCGGCGGGTGAACTCCTCGTTGCTGGCCAGGTCGGCCCGGATCACCTTGAGCGCGACCAGGCGGCCGTCGCCGGCGCGGCCGAGGTAGACCACCCCCATGCCGCCCTCACCGAGCCGGCCGAGCACCTCGTAGGCGCCGAGGCGGCGCGGGTCGCCGTTGCGCAGCGGCGCGGCCGCGGGCGCGTCGTCGGCGCGGGACGAGGCCGCGGTGGCACCGGCGAGCGCGGCCTTGCGTACCTCCAGGGTGGGGTCCTCGCTCGCCGCCACGTTCCTCCCAGCAACCTCTCGAGCGACCATGGGACACGCTCGGGATGAACCTCTCGCAGTGTGCCGGGTCAGTCAACCACGCGGAGCCGGGCGGGACGGTATCCTCCGGCTGTCGTCACCGCCCGACCCACAGGAGCGTCCGTGCCCAGGCCGCGACTGCTCGCCGCCGTCCTGGCGGCAGTGCTCCTCACCGCCTGTTCGAGCCCGCAGGAGCGGGCGGTCGCGGCGCTCAAGAAGGAGCTGTCGGCGGCCGGCTACAGCGACGCCAGGGTCCTCACCCTGGACGCCCAGGGCGACCAGGTGCAGGTCGTGTACACCGCCAAGGCGAGGAACTCGACCGAGAGCTCCGACGAGAAGTCCAGGATCAAGCAGCTCGTCTGGAACGCCTACCCGCACGAGCTGACCAAGGTCACCGTCCAGGCCGTCTCGAGCGACACCCTGATCGCCGGCACGGACGAGGCCGACGCCGAGGAGATGCAGAGCCTGTCCGGCGACCGGCCGCCGCAGGTGCAGCGCGCACCGGGCCGCCTGGACTCCCACGACGAGGTGGTGCTCGCCTTCCTTGCCGGCGCCGTCGTCACGCTGCTCGCCGTCCTGCTCGCCAGGACGGTCCGGCGACGGCCCGCCGCCGGCCCGGTGGTGACCTCCCCGTCCGGCGCCGAGGGCGCGCCCATGGGCGCCGCCACCCCCCTGCCCGGGTGGACGGGGTCGACCAATCGGCCGGAGGTGCGCCGACCCGGGGCGACCGAGCCCGGCCGCGACCACCCCGCCCGCGGCGGCCCGCCGGCGCGCTGACCGCCGCTCAGGGCTCGGTTCCGGTGGCGGCCTGCTCGGCGGCCTCGGTGACCGTCGCCTTCGCCGCCTTCCAGTAGGCCAGCCACTGCTCCAGCTCGAGGCTGGCCGGGTCGTGGCCGTCGGCCTCGACCGCCGCCCTGGCGGCGGCGTAGCGCGCCCGGAAGCGGCGGCCGGTGCGGCGCAGCGCCGCCTCCGGCTCGACGCCGACCGCCCGGGCCAGCGCCACCGCCGCGAACAGCAGGTCGCCGACCTCCCACTCGAGGTGCTCGGGCCCCTCGGCGGTGAGCACCTCCTCGAGCTCCTCGCGCACCTTGTCGGCCGGTCCGCTGCGGGTCGGCCAGGCGAAGCCGCCCTCGGCGGCGCGCTTCTGCAGCTTCGCGGCGAGCTGCAGGGCGGGCAGGGCACTGGGGATACCGGCGAGCGGGTCGCTGCGGCCCTCCTCGTCGCGCTTGATCTCCTCCCAGTTGCGCATCACCTCGGCGGGCGTGTCCGCCCTCCGGTCGCCGAAGACGTGCGGGTGGCGGCGGACCAGCTTCTCGGTGATCGCCCGGGCCACCCCGTCGACGTCGAAGTCGCCGGCGTCCTCCGCCATCTGCGCGTGGAACACGACCTGCAGCAGCAGGTCGCCGAGCTCCTCGCGGAGGTGGACGGGGTCGCCCTCGTCGATCGCGTCGAGCAGCTCGTAGGACTCCTCGACCAGGTGCCTGGCGAGCGAGGCGTGGGTCTGCTCGCGGTCCCAGGGGCAGCCGTCGGGGCCGCGCAGGCGCGCCTCGGTCGCGACCAGGTCGAGCAGGGCCGAGCCCTTCGGCTCGCCGAGCGGGTAGACCGTCTCCACCTCGATGTGCTGGCGGGCGGCCCGGTCGGCGACCAGCTGCACCAGCGGGCCGTCGTTGCGGGGCGGCAGCAGCAGCGTGGCGCTGCCGTCCCGCTTGGCCGCGTCGAGCAGGGCGTCGGCCTGCCGCCGCGCCGCCGCGACGCCCTCCAGGTCGAGCCCCTGCCCGACCAGCAACAGGTCGCGGCCTGCCGGGCCGGTATCGTCGGCCGGGGTGAGCACCTCCCAGGGGATCTCGCCGACCTCGAGCGCCGGTATCGAGGGGTGCGCCGCGTCGAGCACGTACACCGGCCTGGCCGCGTCGAGCGCGCGCCAGGTCTGCGGCGGGAACAGCAGCGAGAACCGCGGGCTGCTGGCGACGAGGACGATCCTGGCCATGCGCTACCGCTGGGTGGTCGGCGGCGCCTCCACCTGCGGCGCGGTGGTGGTCGGTCCGGACGCCGGCTGCGGCTCGGTGGCGCGGTCCACGATCTTGCCGCTGGCCGCGTCCCAGCGGCCGAAGCGCGGGTTGACCTGGACCGACGCCACCTTGATGCGCTTGTCGAACCAGTCCTGCACGGCCTTCTGCCTGCGGGTCTGCAGCGAGGGGTCGAGCTGGTTGCGGAGCTGCTCGTCGACCGGTGGCAGCCGCACCCCGGTGACCTGCAGGACGTGCCAGCCGAACTCGGTCTTGACCGGGCCGCCGACCGGCGAGGCGCAGTCGCCGCTGCTGCGGCCCTTGCAGCTTCCCTTCCCCGCCAGGGCGACGGCGGCCTTCTCGAACGCGGGCACGGTCGCGCCCTTGCTCAGGAAGCCGAGGTCGCCGCCGCGCTCCTTGGACCCGGGGTCGATCGAGGAGCGCTTGGCCACCGCCGTCCAGTCGCCGCCGTGGGCCAGCTCGTCCTTGATCTTGCGCGCGGCGGCCTCGCCCTTGACCAGCACGTGGCGCACGCGCAGCTGCAGGAACTCCGCCTTGCGCTTGCCGAGCGTGTCGAGCAGCTCGGCGTCCGAAGGTCCGGGGACCAGCTTGGCCGAGACCTTCTCGGCGGCGGCCTGCACCCGCAGCTGGTTGCGCAGGATCGGGACGGTGAGGTTGCGCTGGGCGAGGGCGGCGTCGAAGCTGCCGCCCTGCGCGGCCACCTGCTGCTTGATCTGCTCGAGGCGGGCGTCCACCTCGGCCTCGGGCACGGTGACGCCTTCCTGCTTGGCGCCGCTGAGCACGACCTGGGCGACGATCAGGCTCTGCAGGGCCTCACGGGCGCCGGTGACCGCCTGCGTCGGGTCGGCCTGCGTGCCGGCGGGCCGGCCCGCCTTCACCTGCGCGGTCAGCTCGTCCATCGGGATGGCGACGCCGTCGACGACGGCGGCCTGGTTCGGCGCGACCCGGCCCGGCCCGCAGCCGGCGGCGAGCAGGACGAGCAGGACGAGGGCGGCTGAGCGGCGCACGGGTGACCTCACGTCGTCGGTGTCGGTAACGGCGCAGACAGCTTACGACGCGGCCCGCCGCGGCGCCGGGCGGGTGGCGGCGGGCAGGTCGGGTGCCGGGGGCGCGTCGAGCACGCCCTCGAGCAGCTCGGAGAGCCAGGCGGGAAGGGGCGAGACGCCGCCGGGCTCCGCCGCGTCCGGGGGCAGTGGCACCACCAGGGTCTGCTCGGCCGCCTTCCAGACCGCGCCGCGGTACAGGCGGTCGAGGCGGACGCGCTTGGACTCGGCCAGGTCGCGCACTGGCGCCAGCCGGGCGCGCCCGCCGAAGCAGACCACCTCGTCGAGGCCGACCGCGGTCGCCTGGGCACGCACGCCCGCCAGGGCGAGCAGGTTGCGCACCGGCGGCGGCGGCGGGCCGTAGCGGTCGGCCAGCTCGGCGGCGAGGGCGGCCACCGCGTCGACCGCGGTCGAGCCGCCGAGGCGCCGGTAGGCCTCCAGGCGCAGCCGTTCCCTGGGGATGTAGGCGGCGGGCAGGTGGGCGTCGACCGGGACCTCCAGCTTCAGCTCCTTGGGCTCCTCGACCGGGCGGCCGCGCATCTCGGCCACCGCCTCGGCCAGCATCCGCATGTAGAGGTCGTAGCCGACGAGGGCGACGTGGCCGGACTGGTCGGCGCCGAGGAGGTTGCCCGCGCCGCGGATCTCCAGGTCCTTCATCGCGATGGCCATGCCGGAGCCCAGGTCCTGGTGGGTGGCGACCGCCGCGAGGCGCTGGTGGGAGGACTCGGTGATGGCCCGCTCCGGCGGGTACATCAGGTAGGCGTAGGCGCGCTCGCGGGAGCGGCCGACGCGCCCGCGGAGCTGGTAGAGCTGGGCCAGGCCGAGGGTGTCGGCGCGGTCGACGACCAGCGTGTTGGCGGTGGGGATGTCGATCCCCGACTCGATGATGGTGGTGCACACCAGCACGTCGTAGGCCTTGTCCCAGAACTCGAGCATGATCCGCTCGAGCTGCTCCTCGCTCATCTGGCCGTGGGCGACGCCGACGCGGGCCTCCGGGACCAGCTGGCGCACGCGCGCGGCCACCCTGGCGATGGTGTCGACCCGGTTGTGGACGAAGAAGGTCTGGCCCTCGCGGAGCATCTCCCGGCGGACGGCGTTGGCGACGGTGGCCTCGTCGTAGGGGCCGACGAAGGTGAGCACCGGGTGGCGCTCCTCCGGCGGCGTCTCCATCACCGACATGTCGCGGATCCCCGAGATCGCCATCTCCATCGTGCGCGGGATCGGGGTGGCGGTCAGCGTCAGCACGTCGACCTCGGTGCGCAGCTGCTTGAGGTGCTCCTTGTGGGCGACGCCGAAGCGGTGCTCCTCGTCGACCACCACCAGGCCCAGGTCGGCCCACTTGGCGTCGGCCGACAGCAGCCGGTGGGTGCCGATCACCACGTCCATGGTGCCGGCGGCCATGGCCTCGATCACCTGCTCCTGCTCCTGCTTCGAGGCGAAGCGCGACAGCGTGCCGACCCTGACCGGGAAGGGCGCGAAGCGCTCGGAGAAGGTGGCGTTGTGCTGCTGCGCGAGCAGGGTGGTGGGCACCAGGATGGCGACCTGCTTGCCGTCCATCACGGTCTTGAAGGCGGCCCGTACCGCCACCTCGGTCTTGCCGTAGCCGACGTCACCGCACAGCAGCCGGTCCATCGGCACCGGGGCTTCCATGTCGGCCTTGATCTGCTCGACGGCGGCGAGCTGGTCGGGGGTCTCGGGGAACGGGAAGGCGTCCTCCAGCTCCCGCTGCCAGGGCGTGTCGGGGCCGAAGGCGTGCCCGGGCGAGGCCATCCGCGCCGAGTACAGCCGCACCAGCTCCGCCGCCATCTCCCGGACCTTGCGCCGCACCCTGGCCTTCTGCCGGTCCCAGTCGCGGCTGCCCAGGCGCGACAGCTTGGGGGACTCGCCGCCGACGTAGCGGGCGATCATCTGCACCTGCTCGCTCGGCAGGTAGAGCCGGTCGCCCTGGTCGTAGGCGAGCAGCAGGTAGTCGCGCTCGGCCCCGGCGACGGTGCGGTGCTCCATGCCGACGTAGCGGGCGATGCCGTGCACGGCGTGGACGACGATGTCGCCCGGCTGCAGCTCCTCGAGGGCGACGGCGCCGCCGGCCTGCGGGTCGCGCCGCCGCGTCACCGGGATGCGCGCCTGCTCCCTGGTCTGGCGGCGGGTGCCGTAGAGGTCGCCCTCGGCCAGCAGGGCGAGCTTCAGCTCCGGCAGGCGGAAGCCGTTGAGCAGCGCCGCGGTGCCGACCGCGGCGCCGGCCGCCGGCGGCTCGACCGCCAGCGGCACGGGCAGGCCCTCGTCGCGCAGGACGTCGCGCAGGCGCTCGGCCGGACCGGCGCCCTCGGTGCACAGCAGCACCGTGTAGCCGTCGGCGGCGAGCGCGCGCGCGTCCGCCGCCACCCTGGTGACGTTGGCGCGGTACGGCTCGACGGCGTGGGCGTCGACCCGCAGGACCGTTTGATTGACCGGGGGGCTACCGCTCGGCACTGCGTGGCCACCCGCCACCTGGGTTCCGGCCTCGCTCTCGAGCCCCCCGGACCCCCCCGGGCCGCCCGGGTCGAACGGCCCCACCCGCAGCAGCGGCCGGCCCGCGCCGGCCAGCACCTCGGTCAATGGCCGGTAGCCGCCGCCCTCGACCGGCGCGCGGCCGCCCTCGGCGGCCGCCGCCCACGACGCCTGCGCGGCCTCCTCGGCCTGGACCCGGACCTCCTCGGCGCGGTCGGTGGTGCGCTTCGGGTCGACCAGGGCGAGCACCGCCCCGGCCGGCAGGTAGTCGGGCAGCAGCCGCAGCTCGTCGAAGAGCAGCGGCAGCAACGACTCCAGCCCCTCGACCGCGAGCCCGTCGGCGACCTGGGCGAGCAACTCGCCGGCGGCGGGGAACTCGGCGGCGAGCTGGCGCGCCCGCTGCCGCTCCGCGCCGGTGAGGCGCACCTCGCGGCAGGGGAAGGCCAGCGCGGCCGGCAGCTCGGTGAGGGAGCGCTGGCTGGCGACGGCGAACGAGCGGATGCCCTCGACCTCGTCACCCCAGAACTCGACCCGGACGGGGTGGTCCTCTCCCGGCGGGAAGAAGTCGACCAGGCCGCCGCGGACGGCCACCTCGCCGCGCCGCTCGACCATGTCGGTGCGCTGGTACCCGGCGGCCACCAGCCGCTCGAGCAGGTCCTCGAGGTCCAGCTCGTCGCCGCGGGCGACCCGCACCGGCTCGATCGCGTCCAGCCCGGGCGCGAGCGGCTGCATCACCGCCCTGGCCGGCACGGCCAGCAGCGCGAGCGGGGCCTGCTCGGGCGTCTCCGGCGCTTCGCCGGCGGCCTGGCGGGCGAGGCGGTGCAGCAGCGCGAGGCGCCGCGCGACCGTCTCCGAGCGGGGCGAGAGGGGCTCGTGCGGCAGCGTCTCCCAGGCCGGGAAGACCGCCACCCGCTCCGGGCCGAGGAAGGCGGCGGCGTCGGCGGCGAGCGACTCGGCGTCGGCGCTGGTGGCGGTGATCGCCACCACGAGTGGCGCTCGAGCGTGGGTGGCAAGGCCGGCGAGCAGGAAGGCGCGCGCGACGTCGGGGACGACCACCTCGGCGCCGCCGTCGTCGAGGGCGTCGACGATCTCGGCGAACGAGGTGGCGGTGGGCCAGCGGTCGAGCAGCGGGGCGAGGAGCACGACGACGGTCATCCTTTCAGCGGCACGCACGATTGCCCCCCGGCCGGGACGACCGGGGGGTCAGCGCTCTCGCCACCCAGGGTAGCGCAGGGCACCGACAGCGCCACCGGCGGAATCGGGGCGCGCGGATCAGGGTTTCTCAGCCCGACCGTGCCCTCGCGCCCGGCGTGCCGCGACCAGCGCCACGCGACGAGCGACGAGGCGGGGACGAACCCGGCCTCACCCCCGATCCCCCAGGGGCCGGGTTCGTCCCGTCTCCGGGGGACCCCCTCTCCGGCCGGTCCACCCAGCTCACCGCCGCTCGTCCCTTTCGGCCGTTTGGACATGTTCGAGGTGTCGCACTAGGGTCCCAACGCCGGAGTCGATCGCGACCGTTGGGGGGTCGATGGACCTGTTGGAGGAACGGCGGGCCGACCGGTACCGGCGCTCCCGGAGGCAGTCGGTCCTGCGCCGCACCGTGGAGCGCTCGCCCAGGCAGTGGCGGCCAGGTGGCGCGTGGGCGCTGGCGGTGGTCCTCGGCACCGGCCTGCTCGTCGGCGGGGTCCTCGGTTGGTCGCTGGCGCAGGCCGGCCACCACGACCGGCCCGCGGCGGCCGCCGGTCGCGCCGCCGCTCCCCCGAGCGGTCCCTCCTGCCAGTCGGTGCTCGCCAAGGCGGACGACAGCCTGGCGCTCGCGGTCCGCTTCGAGCGCGCCCTCGCCGACCACGGCCGCATCATGGAGCGGCTCGCGCTGCACGCCATCACCCCGGCGCAGGCGCTGGGCATGGACCGCCAGCCGCTGGCCACGGGGTCCGCCGAGGCGGCCCGGTTCAACGTGGCCCTGGCCGACTACCTGGCCACCCGCGACGACTGCGGCACCCGCTGACGCGCTCCCAACCCCGGGAAAGAGTAGGGACAGCCTGAAGCGGGATCAGGGTGCCTCCCGGATGCCCCGGCAGCCGCCGCTGCCCTACGCTCGTGCCGTCAGCTCCCAGACAGCTGGGAAGCGCGAGAATGGCAGCGGCACGGGGCTGGTGGCAGCCCTCCCCGACGTGCCTGGGAGGCCGGCCTTGACCGGCTCGAGGGATGGTGGGGATGAACCGGCGCTCGTTCCTGGCCGGTGGGGGCGTCGGCGTGGCCGCGCTCGCCGCTGGTGCGGCGGTCGGCCCCGACCCGCGCCGCCAGCACCAGATGCACGAGGTGAACGCGTTCGCGGTCCCGCCGGTGCCGGGCCGCCCGCTGGGGCAGCAGCGGCTGATCTGGTCGGTGCCCACCGCCGCGCCGGTGGCCGCGCTGACCTTCGACGACGGCCCCGACCCGGAGCTCACGCCGAGGATCCTGGCGCTGCTGGCCGCCTACGGGGCGCGGGCGACCTTCAACCAGATGGGCTCCAACGCCCTGCGCCACCCCGACCTGGTCAAGGACGTCGTGCGCGCTGGCCACGAGGTCGGCAACCACACCTGGACCCACCAGGACCTGACCTTCCAGTCGGCGCGGCGGACCCAGCGCCAGCTCGAGCGCGGCCGCGACGCGATCGAGTCGGTGGCCGGGGTGCGGCCGCGGTTCTTCCGGCCGCCGCGCGGCGAGCTGACCGGCTCGGCGCTCAGCGCCTCCGCGGCGCTCGGCCACGACGTGCTGCTGTGGTCGGTGACCCGCGGCGCAGCTGGTGTCGGGAGCCCCGTCGCGGTCGCCGACCACCTGGCCCGCACGGTGGCCAAGGGCGACGTGGTCGCGCTCCACGACGGCATCGGCCGGGGCACCTTCCACCCGAACAGCAAGGCCGCCCGCTTCCTGCGGGCGCGCCGCACCGTCGAGGTCGCGGCGCTGCCAGCGGCACTCGAGCGGATCATGGCGACGGGCCTGCGGCTGGTCACCGTGTCGGAGCTGCTCGCCGCGGGCGAGCACGCCCCGCCTCACACCCTGACGAACACCCGGCGCCAGTAGAGCCACTCGGCGAGCGCCCACGCCACCAGCACGGTGCCGGCGGCGTAGGCGACCGCGGCGAAGGTGGCGCCACCCGCGGCCGCGAGCGGCTCCACCAGCGCCGGCTGCCACGGCTTGAGCAGGAAGGCGAACAGCAGCACCGAGACGGCGTACAGCGCGAGCGCGTTGCTGCCGAGCGCGACCAGCGGTCGCGCCCGCAGCGGTCCCTGGTCGACCAGCCGGTGGGCCAGGGCCAGCAGCAGGCCGGAGATGCCCGCGGTGACCAGCACGAACGACGGCGTCCACAGGGGCTTGCCGATGGGCACCGCGAGGGCGACCAGCAACCCCGCCGCCAGCATGCCGGCCCCGAGGAGCAGCAGCCGGCCGGTCGCCCCGCCGCCCGCCGGCTGGCGCAGCAGCCGCCCGGCGGCGACCCCGGCGAGCACGCTCACGCTGCTGGCCACCATCACCAGCACGCCGTGCTCGGAGAAGTGGCCGAGCACGCCGCGGTCGACGAACTCGGCCAGGTTGCTGCCCGGCGACCACGACCCCGGCCGCACGCCGGGAGCGGGCACGAAGGTGTACGCCGCCCACAGCCCGGCCAGCAGCGCCCCGGCCGGGAACTGCAGCCGGCGGGGAAGCCGCAGCAGCGCCCAGGCGAGCAGGTAGGCGCCGGCGATCTGCTGCAGCACCCCGGTGGAGGGGGCCAGGTGCAGGTGCTTGGCCGAGACCAGCAGGCAGCCGAGCAGGAACAGCGCCGCCACCCGCCGCAGCACCGCGCCCGGCCGCTGGGCACGCTCCGAGAACGGCATCGACGCCCCGACGGTGAACAGGAACATGGGGAACACCAGGTCGGCCACTGTCAGGCCCTGCCACTGGGCGTGGCGCAGCAGCGGCGGCATCGCGGACGGGATGCCGGCGTCGTTGACCAGCAGCATGCCGACCACCGCCAGCCCGCGGACCACGTCGATCGCCAGGACCCGCCGCCTCGACGCCGCCGCCACGGCTCAGCCCCGCTGGGGATCCTCGGGCGGTGGCAGCTGGGGGACCACCACGGCGAGGTCGACGTTGCCGCCGGACAGGATCGTGCCCACCCGCCGGCCGGCCAGGTCACCCGCCTTGCCGGTGAGCAGGGCGGCGACCGCGGCGGCGCCCGCCGGCTCGACCACCACCTTCATGCGCTCCATGACGAACCGCACCGCTGCCAGGATCTCAGCATCGCTGACCAGGACGACCTCGTCGACCAGGTCGCGCAGGAGCGGCAGGGTGAAGGGCCCGGCGAAGGGGGCGCAGAGGCCGTCGGCCACCGAGCGGGGCACGATCGGCACCGGCTCGCCCGCGGCCAGGGCGGCGCTGAGCGCCGCGGCGCCCTCGGGCTCCACCCCGACCACCCGGCTGGCCGGGTTGGCGTCGCGCAGCGTCAGGGCCGAGCCGCAGGCCAGCCCGCCGCCGCCGACGCAGACCACCCAGACGTCGACCTGCCCGGCCTGCTCCAGCAGCTCCAGCATGGTGGTGCCCTGGCCGGCCACCACCTCCGGGTCGTCGAACGGGTGCACGAAGGTCAGCCCGCGCTCCCGCTGCAGCCGTTCGCACTCGGCGAACGACTCCACCGTGGTGGCGCCGTGCAGCACCACGTCGGCGCCGTAGCCGCGGCAGGCCGCCACCTTGGTGGCGGGGGCTCCGAGCGGCATGACCACGGTGGCCTTCGCCCCCACCTGGGCGGCCGCCCATGCCAGCGCGCCGGCATGGTTGCCGGCCGAGACCGCGACCAGGCCGCGCTCGCGCTCCTCGTCCGGCAGGGTGAGCAGCCGGTTGAGCGCCCCGCGCGCCTTGAACGAGCCCGTCTTCTGCACCGCCTCGTTCTTGAGCAGCACCTCGGCGCCGACCAGCCGGTCGAGGGTCGCGGAGCTGAGCACGGGCGTGCGGTGCACCCGTCCGGAGATCCGCCCCGCCGCCGCCCGCACCAGCGCTGCGTCCACCGTTACCTCCTGTGGTCCATCCGGGCTACCGCTTCGCTCCTCGAGCCCCGGACCCGTCGGGGCTACCCGTTGTTGCGGTTCTGCGCCTCGGCCAGCGGCAGACGGATCACGTCCATGACCGCGTCGGCGCCGCGCTCGACCAGCACGCCCAGGTCCTCGGCGAGCCGCTTGGGGATGGGGGCGAGCACGTAGTCGGCCGGGTCCTGGCGGCCGGGCGGCCGCCCGACGCCGAGGCGCACCCGGTAGAAGTCGGGCGAGCTCAGCGCCTTGACGACGTCCTTGATGCCGTTGTGGCCGGCGGTGCCGCCGCCGCGGCGCACCTGCAGCTTGCCCTCGGCCAGGTCGATGTCGTCGTAGACGATCACGATGCGGTCCACCGGCACCTTGTAGTAGCGGGCGAGCAGCGAGGCGGGCCCGCCGGACTCGTTCATGTAGCCGTCGGGGCGGGCCAGCACCACCCGCTGGTCGCCGTCGCGCAGCTCGGCGACCTGGGCGCGGTTGCGCGACTTCTTCAGCCGCTCCCCGAAGCGCTCGGCCAGCAGCGTGACCACCCGCGCGCCGAGGTTGTGGCGGGTGTTGGCGTACTCCGGCCCGGGGTTGCCCAGGCCGACCACCAGCCAGGGCGCGGCGGACGCCTCGGCGGT
>DASUZB010000020.1:0-12333 GCA_036377075.1 Actinomycetes bacterium
CTACCGCCGGCCGTCACGGCAAAGGCTCCCCGGCATCGGGGGGGTCCGGGGGGGCGCCGTCTGCCTCCCCGGTGGACAGGATCTCGGCCGCGGCGCGCAGGCCGAGGTCGTAGCTGGTGGGACCGAAGCCGGCGACCACCCCGGCGGACGCCGGCGCCACCACCAGGCGGTGGCGCCAGCGCTCGCGCGCGTGGACGTTGGAGAGGTGGACCTCCACGACCGGGATGCCCGCCGCCTCGACCGCGTCGCGCACGGCGTAGGAGGTGTGGGCGAGCGCGCCCGGGTTGAGCAGCGCGGCCGCCGCGCCGCGGCCGCGCGCGGCGAGCAGCTCGGCGACCAGCTCGCCCTCGTGGTCGGACTGCAGGCCCTCGACCGCGACGCCGAGGGCCGGCGCCAGCGCCTGCAGGCGCGCCATGATGGCGGCGAGGTCGAGGCTGCCGTAGTGGCTCGGGTCACGGCGGCCGAGCGCGCCCAGGTTGGGGCCGTGCAGCACCAGCACCAGCGGCCCCTCGCCGACGGGGCGGAAGCGCCGGCTCACGCGGCCACCTCGGCGAGCGAGCGGATCGCCGCGGCCAGCACGCCCTCGTCGGGGGCCGGCGCCACCACCGGCTCGCCGACCGCGCGCAGCAGCACCAGCCGCAGGCCGCCGAGGTGCTTCTTGTCGGTCGCCATCGCGGCCAGCACCGCGGCCGGGTCGAGCTCCACCCCGCCGATCGGCAGCCCCATGGCGGCGAGCACGCGCACGTGCCCGTCGGCGAGGCCGGGCGCGGCGACCCCGACCGCCTCGGCCACCCGCGCCGCGAACACCATGCCGAGGGCGACCGCCTCGCCGTGGCGCCAGCGGCCGTAGCCCGCCAGCCGCTCCAGGGCGTGGCCGAGGGTGTGGCCGTAGTTCAGCACCGCCCGCCTCCCCCGCTCACGCTCGTCGGCGGCGACCACCGCCGCCTTGACCCGCACGGCCGCCTCGACCAGCGGGGCGAGCGCCCGCAGGTCGCCGGCGCCGGCCGCATGGGCCTCGGCGAGGCAGGCGTCGGCGAGGGCCGGGTCGCCGACCAGGCCGGCCTTGACGACCTCGGCGAGGCCGGAGCGGCGCTCCGCCTCATCGAGCCCGGCCAGCGTGGCGTAGTCGGCCACCACCGCGAGCGGCTGGTGGAACGCGCCCACCAGGTTCTTGCCCGCCGGCAGGTCGACCCCGGTCTTGCCGCCGATCGCCGCGTCGACCATGGCGAGCACGGTGGTCGGCAGGTTGACCAGCGGCACGCCCCGCAGCCAGGTGGCCGCGGCGAAGCCGGCGGCGTCGGTGGTGGCGCCGCCGCCGACGGCCAGGACCGGGTCGGCCCGGTGGGCCGGGATCGCGGCGAGGCGCTCGTACAGCGACGCCACCACCGCGAGCTGCTTGGCCGCCTCGCCGGCGGGGACCTCCAGCAGCCGCGGCTCGAGGCCGCGGCGGGCGCAGGCGGCCGCGGCCCGCTCGGCGTGGGCGGCCACCGGCGCGCTGAACACCACCGCCGCCGCCTGCGCGCCGGGCAGCTCGGGCAGCAGCTCGTCGAGCCGGTCGAGCAGGCCGTGGCCGAGGTGGACCGGGTAGGCGCCACCCGGGACGCGGACCTCGATGCGGCGGTGGGGCGGGGGGCTCACACCCGGCCGGCCAGCTCGTCCACCCGGCGCCGGTACCACTCCAGCACCTCGCCGGCGCTCTGCTCGGGGCTCTGCCGGTCGGTGTCGACCACCAGGTCGCCGGCGGTCTCGTAGATCGGCCCGCGGGCGACCAGCAGGTCGCGGATGCGCCCGACGCGGTCGGCGGAGTCCAGCAGCGGCCGGTCGGTCGCGCCGACCAGCCGGGCGGCCAGGGTCTCGGGGGTGGCCCGCAGGTAGACCAGCAGCCCCGCCTGCTTGAGGGCGGTGCGGTTCTCGGCGGAGAGCACGGCGCCGCCGCCGACCGCGATCACCCGGCCGGGGATGGCGATGGCCCGGTCGATGGCGGCGATCTCGCGGCGGCGGAAGCCCTCCTCGCCCTCGCGCTGGAAGATCTCGTTGACGTCCATGCGCGCCTGGCGCTGGATGAGCCCGTCCGTGTCGACGAACTCGCGCCCGAGGGCGCGGGCGACGAGCTGCCCGACCGACGTCTTCCCGGCCCCCATGAAGCCGATCAGGATGATGGTTGGCAGGACCGGGCGCACCTGAGAGCCTCCTCGACCGTCTCCATCTCGTCGTTCGGAGCTTACCCGCTCCCGTCCCTCGTGGCCGCGAAGCTCGGCAGCGAGGCGAGGTAGGCGTCGAGGTTGCGGCGCACCTCGGCGAGCGAGTCGCCGCCGGTCTTCTCCAGCAGGGCGTCCGCCAGGACCAGCGCGACCACCGCCTCGGCGACCACCGCGGCGGCGGGCACGGCGGTGACGTCGGAGCGCTGCACCACCGCCTTGGCCGGCTCGCCGCTGGCGACGTCCACCGTGTCCAGCGCCTTGACCAGCGTGGACAGCGGCTTCATCGCGGCGCGGAGGCGCAGCGGCTCCCCGGTCGACATGCCCCCCTCGATGCCGCCGGAGCGGCCCGTGCGGCGCACCGGCCCGTGCGGGCCGGGGACGATCTCGTCGTGCGCGGCCGAGCCGGGCCGGGCGGCGCCGGCGAAGCCGTCGCCTACCTCGACGCCCTTGATCGCCTGCACGCTCATCAGCGCGCCGGCCAGGCGCGCGTCCAGCTTGCGGTCCCAGTGGACGTGCGAGCCGAGCCCCGGCGGCAGGCCCCAGGCGAGCACCTCGACGACGCCGCCGAGGGTATCGCCGGCCGCCTTGGCCGCGTCGACCGCGGCCATCATCGCCGCGGCCGCCGCCTCGTCGAGGCAGCGCACCGGCGAGGCGTCGAGCCGCTCGCGGTCGCCGGGGCCGGGCGCCGCCTCCGGGTCCGCCACCACCTGGCCGAGGCTGGCCACGTGCCCGAGCACGGCGACGCCGACCTGGGCGAGCAGGGCCTTGGCGACCGCGCCGAGCGCCACCCGCGCGGCCGTCTCCCTGGCGCTGGCCCGCTCGAGCACCGGGCGGGCCTCGTCGAAGCCGTACTTCTGCATGCCGGCGAGGTCGGCGTGGCCGGGCCGCGGGCGGGTCAGCGGCGCGCCGCGGCCGCTCGCCGCGCCGGCCGGGTCGGCCACCGGGTCGGGCGCCATCACCTCGGTCCACTTCGGCCACTCGCTGTTGCCGATCACGACCGCCACCGGCGAGCCGAGGGTGCGCCCGTGCCGCAGCCCGCCGAGCACCTCGAGGCGGTCGGCCTCGAAGCGCATGCGCGCGCCGCGGCCGTAGCCGAGCCGGCGCCTGGCCAGCTCGGCGGCGATCTCCGCGGTGGTCACCGGCACCCCGGCCGGCATCCCCTCGAGGACGGCGACCAGCGCCTGCCCGTGCGACTCCCCGGCGGTCAGGTAGCGCAGCACGCGCCGATGGTACGGCGCCGGTCAAGCGCGGGGGCGCTCAGCTGACGGCTTCCTCGCGCCAGTTCGCCAGCCGGTACTGGCCGGTGGTGAGCTCGGTCCGCAGGGCCTGGTCGTAGTGGAAGGCGAACTGGGCGGCGGAGGCCGCGCTGCTGGCCAGCACCGAGCCGAACACGTCGACCTGTGGGGTCCCGCCGCCGGCGGCGCTGACCAGGCTGTTAGGGGCGTTGATCACGCCCCAGAGGATGGCGTGGTTGGCGAACGAGACGGTGCCGTTGCCGGCCACGTTGATCTGCAGGCTCGAGGGGTGGTTGGACTTGTACCAGCCGGCCGGGAAGTTGGAGCAGTTCGGCGTCACGCCCCTGGGGGCGTTGACCACGCTCTTGCAGCTACCCGCGTCGATGCCGATGGTGACCGTGCCCGTCGCGTAGAGCACCGACGTGCCGCCGCTGGGGACCTGGCAGCCACCGTTGAGGGTGATGGTGGTGTAGACGTGCGTGCCCGACGGGATGGTGCCGTTGGCCGGGCAGGTGTACGCGCCCTCGCTGGCCACGCCGCTGGGGAGGGTGACCGTCGGGGGGACGAACTTCTGGGTGGTGGTGTAGGTGTCCGGGGCGGGCGGGCAACGGCCGATGCCGATGGGGTTGTCGCCGTTGGCGTCGGGCGGGATGGTGGTCTGCCCGTAGAAGTCGCAGCCGTCGGCGACGTAGGTCCAGCCGAACGCGCCGCGGCAGTTGGTGGCGCCGATGCCACCGGTGAAGGTGATGGTGCCGTTGCTGCCGACCACGCCGAGCCCGGGGCTGGTCGAGCAGGTGTCGGTGGGGCTGGTGTAGCTGTCGGCCGTGCCCTTGAGCATCGAGGAGGTCAGCGCGAAGAAGGCGTTGCTGAACAGCGGGGTGTCCTCGGCGTCGGCGAGCACGCGCCGCTTGGCGCCGTTCGCGTCGGTGCCGACCGAGTCGAGGTGCCAGGCGATGCCGTCCTTGGTGGCGGTGTAGGTGTAGGAGCCGGAGGCACCGAGGCTCGCGGTGCGGGTGAAGCTGGTGGTGTTGGCGGCGATGGCCTTGGCGGCGTCGTTGATGCCGGCATCGGCGAGCTGCAGGGCGTTGTCCGAGTCGCCGGCGCGGCGGGTGGCCCGGAGCCCGGCCTGGGTGGTGGCCAGCAGCGCCACCACCATGGTGGTGGCGACCAGGATGACCATCATCGCCATGGCGACGCTGCCGCGCTCGTCGGCGGGTGCGAGGCGTCCGGTGTGGCGGGGCTGCGGGGTGGTCATCGCCGGCTCCTATCGGGCGTTGCGGAGCGTGAGGGTGCTGGTGAGGGTGATGGCCTGCTGCCCGCCCTGGTAGCTGACCTTCAGGGTGATCCCGATCGCGTGGGCGGCCGCCTGGCCGCTGGTCAGCGCGGCGCCGTCCGCGCCGTAGTAGCTGAACAGCGCCGTCGAGCCGTTGGCCACATTGGCGACGAGCTGGCGGCTGACGGTGACGTTGCGGGCGCAGTTGGCGTCGCTGCGGGTGCGCTGCACCCAGCTGGTCAGCAGCCCGTAGGTGACGACCGACTGGCAGTTCGGGTAGGCCGGCGTGCCGCGGAGGATGGCGAACCGCAGGCAGGTGCCTGGGGTGGGCGTGGTGGAGCAAGCGCCGCTGGTGGTGCCGGTGAAGGCGATGCTCGAAGGGTCGGCGGCGCGGACGTCCTGTGTCAGGGTGCGCAGCGCCAGCCGGCCCTCGCTCTCGGCCTGGACGTCGGCCGACGCCCTGGCCACCAGGGAGGTGGTGTGGTCGAGCATGTTGAGCAGGATGGCGCTGACCAGCACCGTGATGCTCATCACGACCAGCAGCTCCACCAGGGTCACGCCGTCCTCGCCGTGGTCGCCGGGGCGACCGCCCGTCGGGGGGCGGCTCATGGGCAGCTCCCCCCGAAGGTCACCGCGCCGGTCGCCGCCGCCGCCGTGGAGCCGTAGGTGGGTGGCGTGGCGGTGGGCGCGTAGTCCTGGGCGGCGCTGACGTAGACCGGCTGGCTGCCGGCGGCGAAGCGGAAGCCGGCCGAGGCCTGGATCGCCCCGCTCCAGTTGCGGCCGTCGCCGGAGCTCAGCGCGATGGTGTAGGGGCCGCTGAGCGTCTGGAAGCTGGCGGTGACCGCGTCCGAGGCGGTCAGGTTGGTGGTGGCCGCGGTGACGGTCAGGTTGCTGCACAGCAGCCCGGAGGCGTCGATCTTGGCGCTGGTAGGGCTGACCGCGACGCCGCCCAGGCCGGGCGGGTTGCTCCCGGCGGTGCAGCTGGTCCCGCCCGACGCGCAGCTCACGAAGGTGACCAGCTGGCCGTTGGGCTGGCTGTTGACCTTGCCGTCGGCGCTGCGGACCGCCACGAAGGTGAGGTACTGGGTGCCGCTGCCGAACAGGAACTGGCTGCTGCCAGCAGGCAGCGTCACCGACCAGCCCCCGGCGCCGTCGCCGGTGAGCTCGAGCGTGGCGGCCCGCGAGTCGGTGTCGGCATTGGTCAGGAAGCTGACGAACACGCTGTCGGGGAGTCCGGTGGTGGTGGCCTGGAAGATGATCGGGGTCTGGTTCACCCCCGAGACCAGCTTGACCGGGTTGGTCGAGCTGGCCGGGGCGCCGGCGACCAGGACCGTCGTGCTGGTGAAGGCGGGCGCCGCCAGCCCGACGACGCTGCCCTGGTCGGGGCTGCGCAGGGAGCTCTGCTGGGTGACCTGGTGGGTGCCGGCCTGGTCGGTCCAGTCCACCTGCACCGCCAGCCGCTTGCTGGTGTGCGCCGCGTCCCCCCAGGCGATGAAGCGGCGGATCTGGTAACCGATGCCCAGCCGGGTGCACACGTAGAAGGTGGACGGGACGTCGCCGACCGTCGGGGTGCACGGTTCGCTGTAGGTCGGGCTGGTGCAGTTGGCCAGGTAGGCGGGTGCGGTCAGGCCGCTGGGGGCGCCCGAGGCCGGCACGCAGACCCCCAGGTGGTCGTAGTCGAGCCGCTGCAGGTCCTCGATCGCCTGGGTGGCGACCTCGTTCCCTCGAGTGCGGGCCTTCTGCAGCCCGGCCTGCTTGAGGGCGGCGCCGAGCCCGCCGGCCAGCGCGAGCAGCGCGATGGTGCTGATCATCAGCGCCGCCAGCAGCTCGATCAGGGTGAACCCGCCACACTGTCGCTCTGGCCTTCGGCCACCCTCACCGCTTGCCTGTCGGTGTCCCACCTGCTCCTGATTCACGCTGAACTCTTCGGCGGGTGGCGGCGGTGCTTTAGCCGGAGCGCCGTCGGCTACTTGAGGACGGCCTCGCCCTCGCAGAGGGTGAACGCGCCACCGGAGGACCGGAACTCGGCGCAGCTGTCGCCGACGTCGACCACCCGGTAGGCGCCCGCGATGGTGCCGCCCTCGGCCGCCTGGTAGCGCTTGCCGTCGAGGTCGACCTTGACGTAGCGCACGCCGCCGCTGCGGAAGACGCTGAGCAGCGTCAGCTTGCGCCCGGTGCTGGCGCCGCCGCCGGGGCTGGTCCCACTGGTGGCGGTCGTGGTCGTGGTGGCGCCGCTGCCGCTCGCCGAGGTGGTGGCGGTGGCGCCGCTGCCGACCAGCGGCTTGAACGGATCCTTGGCGGTGAGCGCGGCGGACGTCGGCAGGGTCGTCGTGGTGGTGGTCGGCGCGGCCGGCTCGGTGGTCGTGGTGGTGGTCTTCGTCGTCGGCCCTGGCCCGCCACCGCCGGTGGTCGGCGGGGCGAGCACCACCGGGGGCGAGGTGGCCGTCCCGCCACCGAAGGGCGAGCCCACCAGCGCGAGGGCCACCAGCAGCACCAGGCCGAGGGCGGCGGCGCCGAGGATCAGGGCGCGCTGCCGCTGGCCGGTCCGCGGCGGCTGGTCGGTGGGCTGCGGCGAGGGCTCCGGTTGGGTCGTCACGCGCTACCTCCTCCCCGCGGCCGCCACGGTCAGCGGCGGGCCGCCGTGCCCAGCCGGCGGCACGTACGCCGCCGGCCGCGTGGTCGCCGAGCCCGACGCCGTGGTCGGCGGCGGCGTGGTGGTGGTCGGCGCCGTGGTGGTCGCCGTGGCGGCGGCCGCGCCGCCCGCCCCGGCGGGCGCCTGCACCTTGGCGTGCTGGAACACCATCACGCTGATGTTGGCGGTCAGCGTCCCCGAGCCGGTGGTGGCGCTCGGCACCGCGGCGCCGCCGCTGCTGCCGGTGGCGCCCGAGGCGCTGGCGATGTTCACCGAGCCCACCAGGACTGAGCGCGGCGGGATGTGCGACGCCGGGTCGGGGCTCTTGACCAGGTTCTCCAGCCGCGCGAGGAAGTCCTCGATCTCGAAGTAGCCGCCGCCGACCGCGACCGTCGCGGTCAGCGTGGCCAGGTCGGGACTCGCGGTCGAGGCCGCCGGCGGGGTGGGCTGGATCGAGACCAGGTCGACGCCGGCCTGGTCGGCGATCCGCTGCAGGGCGGTGGTCAGGTCGGGCAGGTCGGGCTTGGCCGGGAACAGGTCGCCGGCCTCGCGGGCGCGGGCGCGTAGGCTCCCGGCCTCGCTGCGGACCTGCTCGAGCGCGCGGATCTGGCCGCGCAGCGTGTCGGCCTGGCTGATGGCGGCGCGCTCGTCGGCCTGGGCGGCGGCGGCCTGCCCGCCCTTGGGGCGGATCAGCAGCGCCCACACGCCGGCCAGGACCAGCACGCCGACCAGGATGGAGACGATCAGCTCGCGGCGGCGGCCCACCTCAGCGCCCCCCCGTCCCGCCGGGGTGCTGGAAGCGCCCCGAGTAGGCGGCCGGCCCGAAGTCGACGGTGGCGGCGAACGTCACCGTCGTCTGGCCGCTGCCTGTCTGCTTCTGCGAGCTGGTGTAGTACGGGTTCAGGTACACCGGGCCTCCGTTCCGCTTCACGCCGCCGTCCAGCACCTTGACCACCTTGCCGACGTCGACGTGGCCGAGGGCCACGCCGGAGAAGGTGATCGTGCCGACCGGCGATCCGAACCCCGGGGCGCCAGGGACGGCCCCCGTGGTGGCGTTGCCGCCCTGGGCGCCGCTCGACGACGAGCCGCCCGCGGCCTGCCCCTGCTTCTCGCTCAGCGCCGCGCTGAGCTGGGTCAGCCAGGCGTTGTCGGGCATGAGGTTGGCGACGTCCTGCATCACCACGGAGAAGCGCACCTCGTGGGCGTAGACGGCGGCGCGGAGCTGCTCCGCCGAGACCACCTCGGCCTGCAGGTCCGCCCAGGGCTGCAGGCTCGCCCGCTGGGCGTCGAGCCGGGCGGTGATGGCGCGCTGCCCCTCGGCGGCCCGCTGGGCGCGGCCGGCGCGGGCCGACTCGGACAGCCACAGCAGCGCGAGCAGGACGAGCACGGCGGCGAAGCCGGCGGCCAGGCCGAGGCGCTGGCGCCGCAGCAGGCGGCGCTCAGCCACCCAGGCGGGCAGCAGGTTGACCCGCGGCGCGGCGCCGAGGCGCTGGGTGGTGTCCACGTCCGCCACCT
The DNA here is from genome assembly GCA_036377075.1 of Actinomycetes bacterium. GTDB lineage: Bacteria > Actinomycetota > CALGFH01 > CALGFH01 > CALGFH01 > DASUZB01. The sequence continues at coordinate 8,857 of DASUZB010000020.1, forward strand.
ACGCCACCTCCCCGAGCGCCAGGCCGACCGGGACGGCCGCGACCGGCTCCATCTCGGCCAGCTCGTCCGCGCCGAGCCCGACCCGGCCGACCCGCAGGGCCTGCAGGGTCCGGCCCGGCTCGACGGGCAGGTGCAGCGCCTCGGCGAGCTGCTCGCCGAGGAGGCCGAGCCGGGAGCCGCCGCCGCTGAGCAGCACGCGGCTGACCGGGACGGCGTCGGACTGGGCGCGGTAGAAGTCGAGCGAGCCGCGCACCTCCTCGGTGAACAGGCTGATGCGCTGCTCCAGGATCTGGTCGACCTCCGGGTCGCTCGCGGCGCCGGCGGCGGCCTCGAGCTTGGTCCGCTCGGCAGCGTCGCCGTCGACGTCGAGCCCGATGCGCAGCGCGTCGGTCGCGTCCTGGCCGCCCATCAGCAGGATGCGCACGAAGCGGGGCACCCCGCCGGCGTGCACCACGATGTTGGTGACCTTCGCGCCGACGTCGACCAGCGCCTCGCCGGTCTCGGCCAGCGGCATCGCGCCCGCGGGTGCCAGCGAACGGACCAGCGCGAACGGCGTCAGGTCGATGCCGACCGGCTCCAGGCCGGCGCGCATGCCGGCGCGCACGTGGCCGTCGACCATCTCCTTCTGCGCGGCCACCAGCAGCACCCGCATGAGCCGCGCCCCGCCGGTCTCGTGCTCGCCGAGGACGTCGAAGTCGAGCTCGGCCTCGTCGACCGGGATGGGGATGTACTCCTGCACCTGGAAGCGGAGCGAGCGGCGCAGCTCGGCCGGCTCCATCCAGGGAAGGTCGACCAGCCGCACCACCACGCGCTGGTTGGCGACGCCCATGACCACCCGGCGGGAACCGAAGCGGCCGCGCCGCCACAGCACCTTGAGCGTGGCCGCGACCGCCTCGGGCTCGGCGACCTCGCCCTCCACCACCGCGCCGGGGGGCAGGGCGACCTGCGCGAAGCGGTCGAGCACCACCTGCCCGCGGCGCACCGAGACCTCGGCGCCGCGCACCGCGGTGGTGCCGATGTCCAGTCCGACCACGCTCCGGGCCACTGGCCTCCCCCACTCGTCCGTTCCGACGATCGGCGGCCCGCGGGGCACGGCCTGACGCCTGCGGCGGCCTCAGGCCGCGCAACCGCGCGACCACCAAGACCCGACAGTCATCGTCCCGCCGGCCACGGGGCTTGAGCGCTGGAGCGGCGGCAGAGTCCTGACGACCAGGCAATTCGGTGCAGCGCGGCAGGCGGCCGCCGCGCCCGGGACGGCTCAGCCGCCGGTGAGGCTGCTCAGGTACCAGTTGGCGATCGGCGCGCCGACCAGGACGCCGAGCAGGGCGCCGGCGGCCATCCAGGGACCGAAGGGGATGGCCGCCTTGCGGCCCATCCGCAGCACCACCATCGCCACGATCCCGACCAGCCCACCGAGCAGGAACGCCAGGAAGAACCCGACCGCGAGCACCGGCCAGGAGAGCCAGCCGAGCGCCATGCCGAGGGTGGGCGCGAACTTCACGTCGCCGAAGCCCATGCCGGCCGGGTAGACGAGGAACAGCAGGTAGAAGAAGAGCAGTGCCACCAGGGCGGCGAGCAGCGCGCGGCCCATGCGCCCGAGGTCGCCGAGCGCCAGGCTGGCCACCAGCAGCAGGACGCCGACGACCGCGAACGTGGGGAAGGTGATCCGGTCGGGCAGCAGCCGCACGTCCAGGTCGATCACGGTCAGCGCCACGCAGGCGAAGGTCAGGGCGAGGTAGGCGGGCACCGCCGCGCCCAGCCCGGCGCGCACCAGCCGCCACGCCACCAGCGCCCACAGCAGCGCGGTCGCCAGCTCGACGACCGGGTAGCGCAGCGGGATCGGCGCGCGGCAGCGCCGGCAGCGCCCGCCGAGCAGCGCCCAGCCGAGCAGCGGCAGGTTGTCGCGCCAGGCGACCGGCGCCTCGCAGGTGGGGCAGCGCGAGCCGGGGCGCAGCAGCGACTCGCGGCGCGGCACGCGCCGGATCACCACGGTGGCGAACGACCCGAAGGCGAGGCCGAAGAGCCCGGCGAGCGCGGCGGCGGAGGAGGGGTTCATGTCCGGCGGAGCGTAGCAGGGGGCGCGGCGCGCCGGGCGCGCCGTCCACAGTTCGACGTAGGCGTACGCATTTGGTCCCGGTATGTCCCAAGTATTGACTTTCGTGCCTCGGGAATCCTTACTAGCCCCCCACACGTCTCCCGGTCCCAGCGCAGAAGGAGGACGCCCATGCGGCGACGGTGGTTCGTCGGATGCATCCTCGCGACCCTGGTGGTCGCCTTCGTCCCCGCCTCGAGTGCCGGCGCCGCGCAGTCGCGCTCCGGCTACGTGGTGGTGCTCAAGGGCGCCGCCGGCGCCGCCAGCGTCCAGGCCAGGCGGGCAACGGGCCGGTTCGGCGCGAGGGTCAGCCACGTCTACAGCCACGCCCTGAGCGGCTACAGCGCCACCCTCACCCCCGCGGGGCTGGCGGCCCTCGAGGCCGACCCGAACGTGGCCGCGGTCGTGCCCGACCGCACCCTGCGCATCCAGGCGCAGCAGCTTCCGACCGGCATCGACCGCATCGACGGCGAGCTGTCGAGCACCCACGCCGGCGACGGCTCGGGGCCCGACGTGAACGTCGACGTCGCCATCATCGACACCGGCATCACCCCCAACAACGACCTCAACGTCGTCGGCGGCACCAACTGCGTCGGCGGCACCAGCACCGCGGACGACAACGGCCACGGCACGCACGTCGCCGGCACGGTCGCCGCCAGGGACAACGGCGACCTCGTGGTCGGGGTGGCGCCCGGCGCCCGCCTCTACGCCGTCAAGGTCCTCAACGCCCAGGGCTCCGGCAGCATCTCCCAGATCATCTGCGGCATCGACTGGGTGACCGCCCGCGCCGGAACGATCGAGGTCGCCAACATGAGCCTCGGCGGGCAGAGCTTCTTCGGCGCCTTCTCCGGCTGCAACTCGAGCTTCGACCCGATGCACCCGGCGATCTGCCGCTCGGTCGCCGCCGGCGTGACCTACGCGGTGGCGGCGGGCAACTCCGCCTCCGACGCCAACTTCTTCGTGCCGGCGACCTACTCCGAGGTGATCACCGTCTCGGCCCTGGCCGACTTCAACGGCCAGCCGGGCGGCGGCGCGGCCTCGACCTGCCGGGCGGACCAGGACGACACCTTCGCCGACTTCTCCAACTTCGGCGCCGACGTCGACCTGATCGCCCCCGGCGTCTGCATCACCTCCACCTCCAACACCGGCGGCCTCGCCACCTTCAGCGGCACCTCGATGGCGAGCCCCCACGTCGCCGGCTCGGCCGCGCTCTACAAGTCGACCCACCCCACGGCCACCCCGGCCCAGGTGAAGTCGGCCCTGCAGGCGGCGGGCAACCTCAACTGGAACAACAGCGACGACGGCGACAGCACCAAGGAGCGCTTGGTGAACGTTTCCAGCTTCTGATCCATCCGGGGGGGAGCCCGAGACAGCTCCCCCCCGGA
>DASUZB010000021.1:0-31388 GCA_036377075.1 Actinomycetes bacterium
CCAGGGCGCGGCCCACGTCGGCGGTGATCATGATCAGCCGGCGCCGCGACGAGCGGTCGATCCAGCCACCGGCCAGGAGCGAGAGCAGGAGGTGGGGGGCGTAGCCCGCGAAGGTGAGCAGGCCCATCCCGGCGGCGGTCAGGTGCAGGGTGAGCACGGCGGTCAAGGGGAGGGCCAGCAGGCTGACCTGATCGCCGAGCACGGAGACGGTCTGCGCGGTCCAGAAGCGGCGGAACCCGGGGCGGGCGAGCGGGCGCGCCTCGGTCGGCAGCCTCACGGCTCCTCCTCGGGGACCGCGCCGGGCCAGGGGAAGGCATAGAGCTGGGCGGTGATCGCCCGGGCGTCCGGCGGACGCGCCTCCGGCGGGCGCCAGTACGACTTGGCGAGGTCGACCAGCGCTTCGCCGAACTCCGCCAGCTCGGCCTTGGTCAGGTGCATGGTCGAGTTGGAGAACATCGCCGCGGCGTCCCAGTCCGGCTCGCGGTCCCGGACGCGGAGGTATTCCTCGCGCAGGCGCTGCGCCCGGCCGAGCTCGAAGCGGGAAAACTCGTCGTTGGCGGTGCGCAGCTCTGCCGATGGGTCGCTGGCCGAGGCGAAGCGGACGTCGCCGGGCACGTAGCGCCACCAGCGCTCGCGGCCCCGCCCGCGGGTGGGGTCTTCCTCGACGAAGCCGTAGCGCTCGAGCTGGCGCAGGTGGTAGCTGGTCGCGCCGGTGTTCTGGCCGAAGCGGCGGGCGAGCGTGGTGGCCGTGGCCGGCCCGGCGGCGGTGAGCTGTTCCAGGAGCTGGAGGCGCAAGGGGTGCGCCAGCGCCCGGAGGGCCGCCGGGTCGTTGACGTCGCGCCGCCGCAGATCGGACATGCCGCTACCGTAGCGCTGCAAAGAAGTGTTTGCAAACACTTCTTTGCAACTGTGCCAGCCGGGGTGGTGACCGAGGCCGCGCCCCGCTCAGCGGGGGCGGCGGGCGATGGCGCGGTTGGTGAGGTGGTCGGCGAGGTCCTCGAACGAGACGCCGGCGGCGTCCGCCGCCGTCGGTACCAGGCTGGTGCTGGTGAGGCCGGGGCCGGTGTTGACCTCCAGCACCCAGCAGGCACCCTGCTGGTCGAGGATCGCGTCGACGCGGGAGAGGTCGCGGCAACCGAGCGCGAGGTGGGCCGCCTGGGCGACCTCCAGGCAGCGCTCGGCCAGCGCGGCGTCGATCTCGGCGGGCGCTCGGAAGTCGGCCGCGCCATGGGTGTAGCGGGCGGCGAAGTCGTACCAGCCCTGCTTGGGGCGGATCTCGACCGCCGGCAGCGGCGGCAGCCCGTCCACCACGGCGAGCGCCAGCTCGGTGCCGACCACGTGCCGCTCGAGCAGCACCGTCTCGTCGTAGCCGAAGGCGGAGATGAGCGCGGCCGGGAGCTGGTCGGCACGCTCCACCATGCGGATGCCGAGCGCCGAGCCGCCCCGGTTCGGCTTCACCACCAGCGGCAGCCCGAGCTCGGCGACGGCCTGGTCGAGCAGGGCGCCCATGCCGAGCTCGCGCAGGGCGTCCTGGCCCACCGGGATGGCGTCGGGCACGCCGATGCCGGCCCGCCGCAGCACGGACTTGGCCGCCAGCTTGTCGAACGCGAGCCGGCTCGCCTCGAAGCTGGAGCCGGTGTAGGGCAGGCCGAGCAGCTCCAGCACGGCGGCGACCTGACCGTCCTCGCCGAAGCGGCCGTGCAGGGCGATGAAGGCGGCGTCGTAGTGGCCGGCGCGGAGCACCTCGACGAGCTGCTCGTCCGCGTCGAGCTGGGCCACCCGGTAGCCCTTGTCGGCCAGCGCGTCGGCCACCCGCTTGCCGGAGCGCAGCGAGATCTCCCGCTCGAACGAGAGCCCGCCCGCGATCACCGCCACCGAGCAGTCGAAGGTCACTGCGACGCCCCCCAGGCGGGAGGCTGGCCACCGTCGGCCGGCTCGCCCGCTGCGGGCAGTCCGCCGATGGCGCGCATCAGCTCCAGCTCCTCGGTGACCACGCCGGCGAGGCGGCGCACGCCCTCGCGGATGCGCTCGGGCGGTGGGAAGCAGTACGACAGCCGCAGGTTGGAGCCGCCCTGGTCGTCGGCGAAGAAGGAGCCGCCGGGCACGTAGGCGACCCGGGCAGAGATCGCCTTGGCGAGCATGGCCTTGGCGTCGAGCGGCCCGGGCAGCTTCACCCAGACGTAGAAGCCGCCGCTCGGATGGGTCCAGCTCACCCTGGACTCCGGCGGGAAATGCTCGGCCAGCGCTTCCAGCATGGCGTCGCGCCGTTCCCGGTAGACGTCGCGCAGCTCCTTGAGGGTCTCCTGCCACGGGTACCCGGAGAAGTAGCGGTACGCGACCGCCTGGTTGAAGTTCGACTGGCTGAGGTCGGCGGCCTCCTTGACCAGCACCAGCCGCTCGCGGATGGCGGGCGGCGCCAGCGCCCAGCCGATGCGCAGGCCCGGGCCGAAGATCTTGGAGATGGTGCCGAGGTAGACGACGTTGTCGGCCTCCCGGGCGCGCAGCGCGTCTGGCGGGCTGGACTCGAAGCCGAGGAGGCCGTAGGGGTTGTCCTCGAGGACCAGCAGGTCGTGGCGACGGGCGATCTCGACCACCCGGTCGCGGCGCTCGTGGGAGAGGGTGACCCCGGCCGGGTTGTGGAAGTTGGGGATGGTGTAGAGGAACTTGACCCGCCGGCCCTCGCGGGCGAGGCGGCCGAGCTCCGCCTCGAGCTCGTCCGGGTCGAGCCCGTCGTCGTCCAGGCGGACGTGCCGCACCTCGACCTGGTACTGGGAGAAGGCCGAGAGGGCGCCGACGTAGGACGGCCCCTCCGCCACGATCACGTCGCCGGGGTCGCAGAACATCCGCGCCAACAGGTCGAGGGCCTGCTGGGAGCCGACGGTCACGACCACGTCCGCCGCCGAGCCGTGGATCCCCTCGCGCCGCATCAGGTCGACCATGACCTCGCGGAGCCGGCCGTCGCCCTGGCCGCCGCCGTACTGCAGCGCGCTGGCGCCCTCCTTGCCGAGCACCTCCTCCACCACGTCGCCGATCACGTCGAAGGGGAGCCCGGCGGTGTAGGGCATTCCGCCGGCAAGGCTCACGATCTCGGGGCGGGCCGCCACGGCGAACAGGGCGCGGATCTCCGAGGCGGTCATCGCCCTGGTACCGTGGGCGTACCGGTCCAGGAAGGGGTCGTCGGCGCGCATCGTGGGCAAGGATACGGCATCCGATCTCTGGCATCCTCGACACGTTCTTGAGGCCGCTGCTAGCATCCCGTTCCCGCGCGGTGCCGGCGGTGCCAGCCAGCACCCCCACCTCCGACGGGCCAGGTGAGCAGCCGTGGGTCGTAAGGTCAGCCCGCTGACGGTCGAGACCATCGACCTGTTGCCCGACCCGTGCCGGCGCTGCGTCTTCTGGGAGCTGGGGGGCAGCGCCCGCCCGCGCGGCTCCGACGACGCCGGGCTGCAGAAGGAGGCCTGGCTGTCCTCGCTGGTCCTCGAGTGGGGGTCCGCCGGCCACGTGATCTCGGTGGACGGCGTCCCCGCCGGCTACTCGCTGTTCGCGCCGGCCAGCTTCCTCGAGCAGGTCGGCATGCAGGCGGCGAGGCCGGTGAGCCGGGACGCGGCCTTGCTGGCGACGCTGGCGGTGGACCCGCGCTTCGAGGGGCAGGGCATCGGCCGGGTGCTGCTGCAGTCGATGGCCAGGGACCTGATCAAGCGCAAGGTGCGGGCGGTCGAGGCGTTCGCCGACCGCGCCTGGACCGGGCGTGCCTGCCACATCCCGGTCGGCTTCCTCGAAGCCTGCGGCTTCCAGGTGGTACGGGAGCACCCCCGCTACCCGCTGCTGCGCATGGACCTGCGGACGGTGCTGCGCTGGCGCGACGCGCGCGAGGCCGCCCTGGAGGTGCTGCGGGTGCCGAGTGGCCAGCCGGCGCTGCGCCCGGTGCCGGCGTCACCACCACCCGACCTGCGCCCCAACAACGGCGCCTGACGCAAAGAGCCCGGCCCCTTGACGAAAGGGCCGGGCTCCTGCGCCGCGCCGAAGACTCAGGTAAGGAACTCGCTCAGCTCGGAGACGATGTTGCGCTTGGGCATGGCGCCCACGATGCGCTTCTTCTCGTTGCCCGCCACGAACAGGGCCATGGTGGGGATGCTCATGACGCCGAAGCGGCGGGTGACGTCGGGGTTCTCGTCCACGTTGAGCTTGACGATGGTGAGCTTGCCCTCGTGCTCGGCCGCGATCTCCTCGAGGACCGGCGAGACCATCTTGCAGGGACCGCACCATTCGGCCCAGAAGTCGACCAGCACGGGCTTGTCCGACTGGAGGACCTGGCCCTCGAACGTGGCATCGGTCACGACCGTGGCTTTGCTCATATGTAGTGATGCGGCAGAAGCTCTCGCCCTGCCGGCATCTCACCTCCTCGTACCTCGAGTGCGCTCGCGGTGACGGTGAACCCGCACCGCCGGCGGCACCATCCAAGTTTCGAACAGCAGCGGTGGCACGGTTTATTCCATCCGGTTTCCCGCCAAGCCGCCAGGCAACCGGCTGCCGCCGCTCATTCCCAGTTGTCCGTGCTCGCGCCGGAGTCGTGCCCGCGCGCCTCGAGCCAGCGCTCGGCGTCGATCGCGGCGGCACAGCCCGTGCCGGCGGCGGTGACCGCCTGCCGGTAGGTGTGGTCGACCACGTCGCCGGCGGCGAACACGCCGCTGACGCTGGTCTCGGTGGAGGGCGGGCTGACCAGCACGTAGCCCTGGTCGTCCAGGTCGAGCTGGCCGGCGAACAGCTCGGTGTTGGGCACGTGGCCGATGGCGACGAACATGCCGGCCGCCGGCAGCTCGGACTCGCTGCCGTCGACCAGGTTGCGCAGCCGCACCCCGCTGACCGACTGCTCGCCGAGCACCTCGACCACGGCCGAGTTCCAGGCGAACTCGACCTTCGGGTTGGCGAACGCCCGGTCCTGCATGACCTTGGAGGCGCGCAGGCGGTCGCGGCGGTGGACCACGGTCACCTTGGTGGCGAAGCGGGTGAGGAAGGTGGCCTCCTCCAGCGCCGAGTCGCCGCCGCCGACCACCACCAGCTCACGGTCGCGGAAGAAGAAGCCGTCGCAGGTCGCGCACGTGGACACGCCGTGGCCGAGCAGGCGCCGCTCGTTGTCGAGACCGAGCATGCGCGCCTTGGCGCCGGTGGAGACGATCACCGCCTCGCCGCTGAACTCCTGGTCGTCGACCCAGGCCCGGAACGGCCGCCCGCTGAGGTCGACCTTGGTGGCGTCGGCGGTGACGAATTCCGCGCCGAAGCGGGCCGCCTGCTCGCGCATCTTGCCCATCAGCTCGGGACCGAGGATCCCGTTGGGGAACCCCGGATAGTTCTCCACCTCGGTGGTCAGCTGCAGCTGGCCACCCGCCTCCAAGCCCTCGATCACGATCGGCCGGAGGTTGGCCCTGGCCGTGTAGAGCGCGGCGGTCAGCCCGGCAGGGCCGGAGCCGAGGATCAGGACCGGGGCGCTGGAACGAGCGGTGGTCATGGGATGTGGATGCCTCCCCAAGGAGGGTCACAAGCACGAGCGGCGCGCGGCACGGAGGACGCGACAGCAGTCCAACAGATTGTTCCACATGCCTATTCCGCTCCCTCACGTCCCGCCGCGGCGGTGTTCAATATGGGCAGGAGCAGGCACGGCCGCCGGAGCGGCGCCGGCTCGCCGCAGCGAGCCACCTCAGGCGGGCCGGCCTGGTGAGAGGCGATGACCGCGGACCAGACCAACATCACCCCGACCTGCGTCAACCACCCCGGGGTGGAGACCAGGCTGACGTGCTCGAGCTGCGGCAACCCGATCTGCCCGCGCTGCATGGTGACCACCGCCGTCGGCCAGAAGTGCGGCGACTGCGCCCGCCAGCCGCGGGCCGCCAAGGGGGCGCCGCCGCCGGTCCTGGTGGCGCGCGCGTTCGGCGCCGGCTTCGTGGTGGCGGCGGTGGGTGGCGCCGTGCTGCTGTTCGTGCCGTTCCTCGGCCTGATCCTGGCGGCCGTGCTGGGGTTCGCGGTCTCGGCGACGGTGCGCTGGGCTGCCCGCCGGCGCGTCCACAACCAGCTCGGGTTGGCCGCCGGTGCCGCGGCCGTGCTCGGCATCCTCACCACCGCGCTGCTGCTCGGCGCCGTCGTGCTCCACCCGCGGCTGCTCCTGGCCTACCTGGTCGCCGGTGGCGTCGCCTTCGCCCGCGCCAGCGGGCGCTGGTAGCGCAGGGGCGCCTCAGCGCACCGAGACGGTGGCCTGGCCCTGGTCGGCCGGGACCGCGGCGCAGTTGCCGGCGGGGAACACGAAGTAGCGCAGCTGGCCTCGCCCGCCCGGCACGCTCGCCACCAGCAGGAGGGCTGGCTGGCCCTGGTATTTGGTCTCGACGAAGAACGCCGGCCGCAGCCCGCTCGCGCCCGCCTGGCCCAGGGCTTGGTCGATGCAGGCGCGCGGGTCGCTGCCCTTGAGCCGTTGGCCGCTGTCGCTCTCGACGCCCATGGTCGGTCCGGCCCGCTGCGTCGTGCTCGCCGCGCCCGTGGCCGCCCGCGGCGGCGTGGCCCTGAGCGCCTGGAGGGCAACGGGGCTGTGGTCGACCGCCTCCTGCAGCCGTGCCGGCGAGAACTCGCCCTGGAGCCGGATCACCGGGAGGGCCCCGCTCCCCGCCGCGGCCGCGTTGGGCCGCACCGCGGCCTTGCCGCCGCCACCACCGCTGTCGCTGCTGCTGGCGGCGCCACCCGCGGCGCCGCCGTGGCTGTTCAGGCGGATCAGCCCGAGCACGCCGACCGCGAACAGCAGCAGCGCGGCGGCCGCGGCCAGGGTCGAGGCCCGCGGGAACCAGGCGCGCCTGGCGGCGGCGGCCCGGCGGCGTGGGGCCTCGGTCGGCAGCTCACGCTCGACCGCGGTCATCAGGCGCTGGTGGAAGCCGGCTGGCAGCTCCGGCTCCGCGAGCACGGCGAGCCGCGCGCTCACCGCCTCGAGGTCCGCCACCGTGGCCGCGCAGGCGGCGCAGCCGGCCAGGTGAGCGGCCAGGCGGCCCCGCTGGGCATCGCCGAGGTCGCCCGCCTGCCAGGCGGCGAGCTGCTCACGGTCGGGGTGGTCGGGCACGGCTCGGGCTACTCCTCGTTCGGGCGGCGGGGACGCTCTTCTGCCTCTACCGGTTCGGACGCTCGGGCCAGCGCAGCGGTTCCCGGCTCCCGTCCCAGCGGGAGCCCGCCGGCCCGGCCCGGCCGGGTCTCCGGGCGGACGACGCGGAGCTCGGGCGGTGCCGGCGGCCCTCCCGGGTCCTTGGCGGTGCCGCGCGAGCCGAGCTCCTCGGCCAGGGCCAGCCGGCCTCGGTAGACGCGGCTCTTCACGGTGCCCACCGGCACGCCGAGGACGGCGGCCGCCTCGGCGTAGGGGAGCCGCAGCAGGTCGCAGAGGACCACGGCGGCGCGGAACTCCTCCGCCACCTTGGTGAGGGCCGCCTGCACCGTGACGGCGGTGGCGACGTCCTCGCCCGGGTCGTCGTGGCCTCCGGCCGGGGCCGGCACGCCGGCGTCCTCGGGGTCGAGCGGGGTGGTGCGCGTCCGCCCTCGGCGGCGGGCCTGGTCGGTGGCGGCGTTCACGGCGATGCGGTAGAGCCAGGTTGAGAACGCCGCCTCCTGGCGGAAGCTCGACGCCCGGCGCAGGGCCGACAGGAAGGCCTCCTGGGCGGCGTCCTGCGCGTCCTCGCGGTTGCCGAGCATGCGCAGGCAGATGCCGTAGACGCGGCGCTCGTGCCGGCCAACGAGCTGCCCGAAGGCGTCCCGGTCCCCCCGCAGGTGCGCTGCCAGCAGTTCCTCGTCGCTGGGGTCGCTCACGACTTCAGGGTGGCCGTGGCGATGCCACTGCGGAACTTGCCGTCGGTGTCCCGCGGCAACTGCGTGAACCAGATCAGGTAGAAGCGGTACGGGCTCGGCGCGTTCAGCGTGAGCGCCTGCGGTACCCGGTCGACCACTTGCTGCTGGGTGAGCTGCCGCCAGCCGTCGAGCGTCGTCGGCGCCGCCGAGCCGTCGGCGCCGTAGATCGTGACCGTGGCCCCCGGGTTGCTCAGCCGCAGGTCGAGGATGCGTGCCTGCTCGGCGCTGCCGAGCTCGAGGACCAGGCCGAGGCCCTTCTTCAGCCCGCCGAAGTCGGGCCTGTTCCTGTAGCCCTGGGTCTCCCAGGCGCTGCTCGTATCGCTGTCGAACGCCTCCCCCGCGTGCTTCTCGTTCTCCTGTCCCGGCTGGTCGCCCTCACCCCCCTGCTGGTCCTCGGGGTCGAGCGAGTGGGCGGCGACGATCGGCAGCCGCGTCCCGGTCGCGGGGGCGGCCGAGGTCCCCGAGGGGAGTCTCGGCTGCTTGCTGCCACCGCCACCGGCCCCGATCCCCTGCACCAGGACCAGCGCGACCGCCACGGCCACGGCGGCCAGGCCGGAGAGGACCAGCGCCCAGCCCAGCCAGGCGGGAGGACGCCGCCGCCGGCCCAGGGGCACCGGCATGGGCGCGGCCCGGCGCGGGGTCGGGCGCTGCACCTGCGGCAGGTGGATCGCGCCCTCTTCGGGATCGGGGTCGGTGTCGTCGTCGGCGGCTGCCCCGGCGAGCGCCGACGCCATCGCGCCGGCGGTCTGGAAGCGCTCGGCCGGGTCCGGGTCCATCGCCCGGGCCACCACCGCGTCGATGTCGCGGGGGATGCCGGCACGCAGCGCCCGCGGCGAGCGCAGGCTGCCGCCGCCGTGGGCCGGCGGCGGGCGACCGGTGAGCATCTCGAACAGGCACACGCCCAGGGCGTAGACGTCGGTGCGGCCGTCCACCTCGTCGCCGTCGACCTGCTCGGGGGCGAGGTGCTCGGTGCTGCCGAGGATCTCGCCGGTGCGCTCCGGGTCCTCGCCGGAGGCCGCCCTGGCGATCGAGAAGTCCCCCACCTTCACCGTGCCGTCCATGGTGACCAGGATGTTGGCCGGCTTGAGGCCGCGGTGCAGCACCCCGGCGTCGTGGGCGTAGTCCAGCGCGGCGGCGACCTCCGTGGCCAGCCGCGCCGCCCGCGGCGGTGGCAGCGGGCCGTGCCGGGCGAGCAGGTCGGCCAGGTTGGCGCCCTCCACCCACTCGCTGACGATGTAGGCGACGCCGTTCTGCTCGCCGGTGTCGTAGAGGGCGACGACGTTGGGGTGGGTGAGGCGGGCGGCGTTGACCGCCTCCTCGAAGAAGCGGGCGCGGAAGGTGGGGTCGGCCGCCAGTTCCGGGTGCAGCACTTTGACGGCCACGTCGCGCCCGAGGACACGGTCGTGGCCACGCCAGATGCTGGTCATGCCACTGGCGGCAAGGCGTTCGCTGAGCTCGTAGCGCTCAGCGAGCAGCCGGGGCAGACCGGAACCGACCTGCGACATGCTCATGGTTTTCGCAGCGGGGACTTCCGCACCCCATCGGATCACGATATCCGAAGTCTAGCAGGGAGCCTCCGTTCAGCCGGTCGGCCTGACGGCGCCGATGAAGTCGCCACGGCCGATCGAGCTCAGGCGGACGCTGGCGCCGCTGTAGGGCGCCTCGACCATCAGGCCGCGACCGGCGTACATGCCGACGTGGTGGATGGTGGACGGGTTGGAGAGGTTGTCGGCGAAGAACAACAGGTCTCCCGGGGAGAGGTCGACGAGGTCGACGTGGGGTCCCGCGTACCACTGGGACCGGCTGGTGCGCGGCAGCGACAGGCCGACGTGGGCGTAGGCGGCCATGGTCAGCCCCGAGCAGTCGAAGCTGTTCGGCCCGGCCGCGCCCCACACGTACGGCTTGCCGAGCTGGGCCATGGCGTAGGCCAGCGCCGCGCGCTGGGCACGCCCGCCGCCGCCACCGTTGGCGAGGCTCGGCGCCCAGCGCCCCAGCCTGGCGCGCGCCCGCGCGGCCCGCTCGGCAGCGAGGCGGCGGGCGAGCGCGGCCCGGCGCAGCGCCTCCTGGCGCCGGCGCTCCGCCTCGACGGCGCGCTTGACGGCCTGGTTGACCCGGGCGAGGTAGCGCCGCTGGGCGCCGAGCCTCGCCTGGATGGCGTCGCGCTGGCGGGCGAGGCGCTGGCGCAGCCGCTCCCGGGCGCGCCGCTGCGCGGCGAGGTCGTCGGCGATCGAGTGCAGCAGCGCCCTGGCTTCGTCGACCCGCTCGATGGCGCTGCGGTCGGCCCCCACCACGCTGGCCTCGTACCTGACCCGGGTGAGGGCGTCGTGCACGTCGGTCGCGCCGAGCAGCTGGTCGAGCCCGGTGGTCGGCCCGTACACGTAGATGGCGCGCACGCGCTGGTCGAGCTGGACCTGGGCGGCCCGCAGGCGGGCCTCGGCGGCGTGCAGGCGCTGGACGGTCTGCCGCTCGGCCACCACCGTGCGGTCGAGCGCTTCCTGGTTGGCGTTGTAGTCCTCGACCAGCCGCTCGATCTGGTCGTTCATGCGGTCGATGGCCTGCCGGACGCGGCCGGCCTCCGCCCGCAGGCGGGCGATCTTGTGGGCCGGTGTCTCGGCGAGGACGGGCTGCGCGGGGCCGGCGGTGGCCACGGCGGCCGCGCAGAGCAGCGTGCAGAGCACCACGCGAAGGCTGCGCACAGGGGAAGGCTCCCAACGATCGGGGCTGTGGCGGCCGCTAGTTCTTTCACGGTTTCGAGACCACTTCAAGCATTTCGGGGAGAAAAATTACTTCGCACGTTTCGATACGTGATACTGGCTCCGCATTCGCGAGCGAAATGCCGTTGCGCCGGCTCGCCCCGATCGCGTGGGTCTCAGGCGCTTGCGCGGGCGCCGCGACGGCGGCGGACGATGCCGAGCAGCAGCCGCAACTCCTCGATCTTGAGCAGCCGCGCGGCGAGCAGGTAGGAGGCGACGCCGGCGGCGATCGCGCCGGTCACGGCGAGGAGGTCGGCCACTAGGCCGCTGCCGAGGCGGTTGGTGACGGCGGCGGCCACGGCCGCCGCGATCACGCCCATGACCAGGCTGGCCAGCGCCATGCGGCTGACCGCGGCGAGCATCCGGCGGCCGTCGAGGCGGCCGACGCGGCGGCGCAAGGCGCCGAGCATCAGCACCGACCCGAGCACGTAGTTGGCGGCGCGGCCGGCGGCCAGCCCGGGGACCTTCCACGGCGTCGGCAGGATGAAGAACAGGGCGACGCCGACCGCCACGTTGGCGAGGACCGCCACCACGTTCAGGTTGAACACCGTGCGCGTGTCCTGCAGCGCGTAGAAGGCGCGCTGCAGCAGCTGGAAGGCCGAGAACGGCAGCAGGCCGATGACGAACACCATCAGCGTCCGGGTGAGCAGGTCCTGGCTGGTGGAGCCCTGCTTCACCACGCCGTGCACGAGCAGGAGCTGCACGATCGGGCCGGCGAGCACGAAGTAGCCGACGGCCGCGGGCAGCAGCACCAGGGTGGTCAGCCGCACGCCGCGGGAGACCGAGGCGCGGAACGCGTCCCAGTCCTTGGCCACCACGTGCTCGCTCATCTGGGGCAGCAGGGCGGTCATCACCGAGACCGCGAACACGCCGTGGGGGAGCTGGAAGAAGATGAAGGCGGTGTTGTAGGCGGTGGGCCCGCCGGCGACGCGGTAGGCGAGCACCGGGACGATCCAGTAGCCGAGCTGGGTGGTGATCACGTAGCCGATGGTGAAGGCGGACAGACCCGCCATCTTGCGCATGGTCGGGTCGCGCAGGTCCCAGACGGGGCGGTAGCGGAAGCCGAGGCGGCGCAGGAAGGGCCACTGGATCATGGTCATGGCGACCACGCCGGCCGTGGTCCCGAGGCCGAGCAGCAGCTTCTCCCCGGTGGTGACCTGGTCGAGCTGCGGCACGGTGCGGCCGGCGATCATCGCGAAGGCGATGCCGACGGCGACCACCACCAGGTTGTTGAGGACCGGGGCGAACATCGGCACGCCGAAGCGACGGTTCGCGTTGAGCAGCCCGGTCATCACCGAGCCGACGCCGTAGAAGACGATCTGGGGCATGAACATCGCCAGCAGCTGCCCGCCGACGAGCTGGGCCTGGGCGCGCTCCGCCGGGGTCCCCCCGTGGACGTACAGCTGGATGATCCAGGGGGCGGCGAGCACGGTGACGACCGAGATCAGCCCGAGGACCACGATGGTGACGGTCATCACCGAGCGGGCGACGTGCCAGGCCGCCTCCCGGCCCCTGGTGCGGCGCACCTCCACGAACAGCGGCACGAAGATGGACGACAGGATGCCGCCGAGCACCAGCTCGTAGATGATGTTCGGGGTGTAGTTGGCGACGTTGTAGGTGTCGTTCAGGCGGCTCTCGGCCACGCCGAGCGTGGTCACCAGGACGTACACCCGCAGCAGGCCGGTCACGCGGCTGAGCAGCGTGCCCGCCGCCATCACCGCGGTCGAGCGGACCAGTCCGGGCTCCTCCGCCTCGCCGTCCCCCTCCGGCCGGTCTCCCCCGACGGGGGGCACCCTGCCGGCCGGCGGGACCTCCACGGCAGTGCTCTCGGCGCCCTCGGGCGGTGGGTCCGCCTGCCCGAACGGAGCGCCGACGCGGGCGGTGAGCGGCGGGTCCGGCGGCGGGCTCATCGCGACCGCCGCCGCGCCACCGGGGCCGCCACCGTCAGGGCCGTCGCCGACGGAGCGCCGGCGGCCCGCTCGGCCGCCGGGCCGCCGCAGGCGGCGGCTCCACCACAGCAGCAGGAAGCCGGCGGCGCCACCGGTCAGGAACAGGCCGAAGCGGCTGAAGGCGGTAGAGGTCAGCACGATCTCGGTCTGCGTGATGGTGACGGCGCCGTCTGGGGTGAGCACCTCGACCTCGACCGGGAAGGTCCCCGGTGTGCGTGCGCTCACCTGCACGTCCTGAATCTTCCCGGAATGCGGCGCGACCGTGAACGGCGGGCTCAGCGACTCGTTGCCGGGCGCCTGGGCGAGCTTGGGCGAGGAGATCCGCACCGCCATGGTCAGGGGCTGGTCGCTGCCGTTGAGCACGCGGATCGGGATCGTCCCCTGGCTGGAAGGCAGGGTGAAGTGCCCCTTGTTGAGGTTCACGCGCTGGTAGACGGCATTCATGCCGTTGTTGACCGACTGCACGAACGCGGCACGGCGTACCCGGTGCAGGTCGCCCTGCCAGTCGCTCGACTCGGCCAGCAGCAGGTTGCGGTCGTAGGTCTCGATGTCGCGGTAGTCGGGCCCGACCACGCGCGTGAAGCTGGTCAGGTGGGAGCGCGCCAGCGCGGCGTTGCGCAGGAACTGGTCCGGCAGGCCCTTGGCGATGTCCGACTGGGTCAGGGGCCGCAGCCCGCGGAGCCGCGTGTCCGGTCCCTGGGGGACCGTACGGGCGAGCTCCGTGGCGTGCTGAAGCTGCAGCCAGGGCGCCAGCGACAGCCTGCGCAGCAGCGAGCGGAAGAACGGCGGCGGCGGCCGCCAGGTGTGCTGCGTCGGGGCCAGCAGGATGCCGCGCGGCGCGCCGCCGGAGCCCCCCGGCCGCTCCAGCCAGATGAGCGCCGTCTCGGCCACCACCCGCTGCGCCCAGGCGACCGGGTCGGCCTTGACGCGCTGGTCGACCAGGGCGCTGGCCAGGACCGGGTCGGGGACCAGGGCGCGGCCGAGCTGGCCGGCGCCGGCGCCGAGGCCGACGGTGGCGCTCGGGGTCACCGTGTTGTCCGCCGGCGGGGTGAAGTGGCTGGAGTCGAGCACCACCGACTCGGTCGAGGTGCGGGCGAGGGTGCGCAGCGTGGCCGCGTCGATGGCGCCGTCGACCGGCCAGGCGACCGAGGGATCCGGGTCCTTGGAGAAGCGGTCGTGGAAGCGCTGGCGGCCGGCGAGGATGGCGTCGAGGGCCGCGTTGTCGAGCCCGGCACGGACCAGCGCGGGCAGGTCGGCGTCGGCGTAGGGGAAGGCCCCGGCCTGGTTCTGGTCGACCGTGCTGTCGAGCAGGCTGAGCCCGCGCTGGGCGGCGTTGGACTTGATGCTGCCGGCGGGCACCGTGGTGGTGCCGCCACCGGCGACCCGGTGGGTCCACGACGCGCCCATCCCCGAGATCTCCTCGGCCAGCATGGGGTCGACCATCAGGGACACCCACTTGGCGGTGGGCTGGGCCAGGGCGGCGAGCATGGCCCCGAGCGGCTGCTTGGGGCCGAGTTGGGTGGCCAGGCCGCTGTCGGTGTAGATGCCGCCGGTGGAGTCACGGTGCGAGCGCTCGTGCAGCGGCAGCAGCAGGGCGGCGTGGAGCCGGTTGGCCACCTGGGTGCGCAGGTATACCAGGAAGGTCGGGATGGTCGCGTCGACCTGGCCGGTCGGCCCCTGCCCGCGGGCGCGCAGCAGCAGCGGGACCACCGCGCCGGCCGCGCCCTCGCCGGCCAGGTCGGGGACCGGGATGGGCGGCGAGTCGACCAGCTGCGTCGAGCCGGGCCTCCCGCCAGGCTGCAGGGTGACCCCGGTCACCGGCACGGTCTGGAGCAGGCTGCCGGCCCCCTGCGGGTTCCTGAGGGCGTCCTGGAAGGCCGAGCGGGAGCGGATCGGGACGCCGACCGAGGCCTGGACGCTGAGGTGGTCGAGCGGGTCCTGGCCACGGTTGGCGAGCAGCACCTGGAAGCGCAGCGGCGCGTTCGGCCCGACCGACTGGGAGAGCTCGACCAGGCTGGCGGCGAGGGGCTCGGGCTGCTGCGACTGCGCCTGGCCGGCGGTGGCCGCGGCGGCCGGCCAGACGACCTGGCCGATCGCGGCCAGCGAGACCGCCACTGTCAGCGCCACGCCGCGCGCCCGGCTCACCGGCTCGCGTCCTCCGGGTGGCCGCCGTCGAGCCGGCCGAACCGCCCGGCCAGGGCGTCGGGGATCAGGTCGAGCAGCCGCCGCTCGTTGGGGAAGGCCATCCGCCCGCGAGCGTCGCCGAGGCTGAACCAGGCGGCGTCCTCCATCTCGTGGTCGTGCCTGGCCAGGTCGCCGCCGACCGCCCGCATCAGGAAGTAGTGGACGAACTTGTGGTAGCGCGTCTGCTCCGGCGCCCAGACGAACCAGTAGTCGATGGTGTCGAGCGGGCCGACCAGCTCCACCTCGAGGCCGGTCTCCTCGCGCACCTCCCGCAGGGCCGTCTCCGGGACCGTCTCACCGGCCTCCTGCTGGCCCTTCGGCAGGGTCCACTGCAGCGTCCCCTTGGCCGAGCGGCGGGCGACCAGGGCGACGCTGGCGTCGGGCCGCAGCTCGGCGAGCACCAAGCCACCGGCCGAGATGGCCCTGGCGGTGCGCATCGGTCAGCCGACCGATGCCGAGGGCCCGGGCGGCTCAACGAGGGCCATCGACCACCTTGGTGACCTGGGTGACCACCGCGCTGGTCGCCTTGACCAGGTCGGAGCCGCGCACCTTGAGGATCACGCCAGGCTCGCCGGCGGCGGTGTAGACCACGTCCTCGCCGGCGAGCCGCTCGTCGACCAGGACGGTGACCGGGCACTCGAGGGCAACGGGCGGGACGAACGGCAGCAGGTAGCCGGTCAGCCCGGGAGCCTGGTCGGGTGCGACCGGGGCGAGGCCGTCGCGTCCCAGCAGGACCGCGACGCCCGTCCCGTCGACCGCCAGGCCGGCGGGGGCGAGCACGACCACGGCGCCGTGCGCGTCGGCGAACACGGTCGGCTGGCCGACGGCGACCGCCGGGAGCCCGAGCACGTCCGGGGCGGCGGTGAGGTCACGCAGCGTCCCCGGGAGCGCCGAGAGCTCGTGCGGGACGTCGTCGGCGAGCAGCCGGTTGTGGACGTCGATGCTGGAGCGCAATGGCTTCCCCGTCAGGTGTGCACGCATGGCCGTGCGAGCCCGAGTATACGGGGCTCGCTTCGATCCTGCGGGCTGCGCAAGACTCAACGGGCCGGCCGCCTCCGACCGGCCCGAGGTGGTCGACGTGGTGGCTAGCGGGAGCCGCCCTTGCGCCCGATCTTCTGGTAGAACTCGATGCCGTACCGCCGCTTGGTGGTCTCGCCGCCCTTCTTGCCTCCCATTCGGCCGATCTTGCCGAAGAAGTCCTCGCCGTAGCGCTGCTTGGTGGTCTGGCCACCCTTGCGGCCGGCTTCGGCCCGAGACATCTTCCTGGTATCCACCATTGCCGACCACCTCCTATCTAGTTCGGTTGCCCTGCCCCCTTTCTCCTTAAACCACCCGATCCTCCGAGGGCTGCGTCAGGCACGGCGTCAACCGTGCCGGTCCGCCGGCCGATGGTTGTGGCAGGCACGGCGCGCACGAGCCAATTCCCTGGCAGAGGAGGGGGTGTGACCGTCCAGGAACTGCTCCGCCACCTGGTGGAGCGAGCCGGATCGGACCTGCACCTCAAGGTGGGCGCGGTGCCCTACGTCCGCATCGACGGCGAGCTGATCCCGACCCACTTCCCCGAGCTCGCCGAGGTCGACACCGAGCGCTTCGCCTTCGAG
Source organism: Actinomycetes bacterium (assembly GCA_036377075.1). Classification (GTDB taxonomy): domain Bacteria; phylum Actinomycetota; class CALGFH01; order CALGFH01; family CALGFH01; genus DASUZB01. The sequence continues at coordinate 16,354 of DASUZB010000021.1, forward strand.
TTGATGAGCGACCGGCAGGCGGCGCGGTTCGTGGAGACCAACGAGGCGGACTTCGCCTACGCCATGCCCGGCCTCGGCCGCTTCCGCGTCAACGCCTTCAGGCAGCGGGGCTCGGTCGGGGTCGTCTGCCGCAGGGTCCTGCCGGGCAGCCCCGGGTTCGAGGCGCTCGGCCTGCCGCCGGTGATCGCCCGCATGGCCGAGGAGCCGCGCGGGCTGATCCTGGTCACCGGGCCGACCGGGGCGGGCAAGACCACCACGACCGCGGCGATCATCAACCACATCAACGCGGTGCGCCGCTGCCACGTGGTCACGATCGAGGACCCGATCGAGATCCTCCACAGCGACAACCTGGCCGTGATCGACCAGCGCGAGGTGGGGGTCGACACCGCCGACTTCGCCACCGCCCTCAAGCACGTCGCCAGGCAGGACCCGGACGTGATCTTCATCGGCGAGATGCGCGACGAGGAGACGGTCCGCGCCGCCCTGCAGGCGGCCGAGACCGGCCACCTGGTGATCTCCACCCTGCACACGGCCGACACCGCCGAGACGGTCAACCGCGTGCTGGAGTTCTTCCCCCCGCACCAGCAGCGGCAGGTGCGCCTCTCGCTGGCGGGCACCCTGCGGTGCATCGTCTCCCAGCGCCTGCTGCAGCGGGCGGACGGCCGCGGCCGGGTGCCCGCCGTCGAGGTGCTGGTCGCCACCGGCCGGGTGTTCGACCTGATCGTGACGCCCGAGCACACCCACCTGCTGCCCGAGGTCGTCGCCGAGGGCGACTTCTACGGCATGCAGACCTTCGACCAGGCCCTGCTCGCGCTGTACCGCAACGGCACCGTCACCCTGGCCGAGGCGGTGCAGGCCGCGTCCAGCCCGCACGACTTCCGCATCGCCGTGCAGCAGGCGGGCCTGCGCGCCTGAGGACTCGACCGGGGGCTACCGCTTCGCTGTTGAGCCCCCGACCCCGGAGCCAATCAAGGTGCCCGCCACGGCGCCCGTCGATATGCTGGCCGGCATGACCTCCCTCTCCGCCGAGCAGCAGCGTGCCCTGACCGCGCTGGTCAAGGCCTCGCCCTTCGCCAAGGTGGCGCAGGAGCTCGGCCGCCGCTTCGCCGCCGCCGGCCACCAGCTGTACCTGGTCGGCGGCACCGTGCGCGACGCCCTGCTGGAGCGCTCCTCGCCCGACGTCGACTTCACCACCGACGCCTCGCCCGAGCAGATCGTGGCGCTCGTGCGGGGCTGGGACGACGGGGTCTGGCTGCAGGGCGCCCGCTACGGCACCGTCGGGGTGCGCAAGGGCGACTTCCGCCTGGAGATCACCACCTTCCGCTCGGACGTCTACCGGGAGGAGTCGCGCAAGCCCGAGGTCACCTTCGGCCGCACCGTCGAGGACGACCTCGCCAGGCGCGACTTCACCGTCAACGCCATGGCGGTGCGCCTGCCCGACGGGCGCTTCGTCGACCCCTACGGCGGCCTGGTCGACCTGGCCGCCGGGCGCCTGCGCACGCCCTCCTCCCCGGCGGTCTCGTTCGAGGACGACCCGCTGCGGATGCTGCGCGCCGCCCGCTTCGCCGCCCAGCTCGAGCTGACGCCGACCAAGGAGACCCTGGGCGGCATCGCCGAGCGCCATGCCCGGCTGGCGATCGTCTCCCGCGAGCGCATCCGCGACGAGCTCAACAAGCTGCTGCTCGGCCGCGCGCCGGGCAAGGGCCTGTGGATCGTGGTGCAGACCGGCCTCGCCGAGGAGTTCCTGCCCGAGCTTCCCGCGCTGGCGCTGGCCCAGGACCCGGTGCACCGCCACAAGGACGTGCTGCGCCACACCATCGCGGTGGTCGAGAACGCCACCGCCTTCGACGCCGACGAGCCCGACCTGGTGCTGCGCCTGGCGGCGCTGCTGCACGACGTCGGCAAGCCCCGCACCCGCCGCTTCGGGCCCGAGGGGGTCAGCTTCCACCTGCACGAGGTGGTCGGCGCGAAGATGGCCGAGCGGCGCCTGGTCGAGCTGCGCTACCCGCAGCAGCAGGTCGCCGCCGTGCACACCCTGGTCGCGCTGCACCTGCGCTTCCACACCTACCGGCTGGGCTGGACCGACTCGGCGGTGCGGCGCTACGTGCGCGACGCCGGGCCGCTGCTGGACCGGCTCAACTTCCTGGTCCGCTCCGACTGCACCACCCGCAACGTCTTCAAGGCGCGGCAGCTCGCCGCGGCAATGGACGAGCTGGAGGAGCGCATCGCGCGGCTGGAGGCCGAGGAGGAGCTGGCCAAGATCCGCCCGCCGCTGGACGGCCGCCAGATCATGGAGCTGCTCGGCATCGAGCCCGGCCCGCTGGTCGGCCGCGCCCGCGACCACCTGCTCGAGCTGCGCCTCGACCGCGGCCCGATGAGCCAGGAGGAGGCCACCGAGGCGCTCTTCGCCTGGGCCGCCGACCAGGGGCTGAAGCCGGACCGGCCAGCGTCAGGGTAGGCGCAGCACCAGGCCCTCGTCGGGGCCGAGCTCCAACGGCCGCAGTGAGACCGGGCCGGCGGGCCGGTCCGGGTCGGTGGCCAGCTCCACCCCGCCCTCGGCGGCGTTCACGTCCTCGGGGACGAGGGCGCGCGGGCGGTCGGTGAAGTTCAGCGCGACCAGCAGCCGCTCGTCGCCGGCCTCGCGCAGGTACGCGAAGATCCCCTCCGGGGCGTCGAGCGAGCGGTAGCTGCCGCGGCGCAGCGCCGCCGAGCCCTTGCGGTACCAGATCAGCCGGCGGTGCAGGCTCAGCAACGCGCGCGGGTCGTCGCGCTCGGCGGCGACGTTGACGCCCCGCGCCGCGCTGCTCGCCACGGGCAGCCAGGGGTCGCCGGTGGTGAAGCCGGCCGTCGCCGAGCCGTCCCACTGCATCGGGGTGCGCTCCGGGTCGCGGCCGTCGATGTCGACCACCCGGTCCGGCGGGATCTCCCCGTCGGTCATGCCGAGCTCCTCGCCGTAGTAGAGGAAGGGCGTGCCGCGCAGGGTCAGCAGCATCATCGCCGCCACCCTGGCGCGGGCGCGGTGGTCGCCGCCGTCGCCGTAGCGGCTGGCGGTGCGCGAGACGTCGTGGTTGGAGAGGGTGTAGTCGGGCCAGGCGTCGGCGGGCAGCAGCGACTCCCAGCGGTCGGCCTCGGTGCGGAACGCCTCGGCGCGCCACGGCTGCCACAGGAACGAGAAGTTGAAGGCCAGGTGCAGCTCGTCGGCGGCCTCGCCGTAGTAGTGCGCCACCACCTCGGGGTCGAGCAGGTAGACCTCGCCGACCGCCATGCGGTCGTCGTAGGCGTCGAGGGTGCGGCGGAAGGTGCGCAGGATCTCGTGGACCTCGGGCCAGTCCTCGTCGAAGCGGCGCGCCTTCTTGGTGGCCCGCAGGCGGGCGAGGGTGGCGCCGTCGAGGCTGGCTGGCTGAAGCGCGCCAGCCCCCTCGGCGTCGGTCTCGTCGAGTTCGACCAGGGGGTTGTCGCGCAGCTCCGGGTCCTTGCCGAGGCGGTGGACCACGTCGATGCGGAAGCCGTCGACGCCCCGGTCGAGCCAGAAGCGCATGACCTTGTCCATCGCCTCCCGCACCTCGGGGTTCCACCAGTTCAGGTCGGGCTGCTGCGGCAGGAACGAGTGCAGGTACCACTGGCCGGTCGGCCGGTCGAAGGTCCAGGCGCGCCCGACCCGCGGGAACGCGCTCACCCAGTTGTTGGGCGGCGAGCCGTCCGGCTTGGAGTCGCCCCAGACGTACCAGTGCCGCTTGGGGCTCTCCCGGCTGGAGCGGGACTCCTCGAACCAGGGGTGCTTGTCGGAGGTGTGGTTGGGGACCAGGTCGACGATCACCCGGATGCCGCGGGCGTGGGCCTCGGCCACCAGCTGGTCGAAGTCGGCCAGGGTGCCGAAGTCGGGGTGGACGTCGCAGAAGTCGGCCACGTCGTAGCCGAAGTCGGCCATGGGCGAGGGGTAGAACGGCGACAGCCAGATGGCGTCGATCCCGAGCGACGCGGGCGTGCCGTCGTTCAGGTAGTCCAGCCTGGCCGTGATCCCCGCCAGGTCGCCGACCCCGTCGCCGTCGGAGTCGGCGAAGCTGCGCGGGTAGATCTGGTACACGACGCCGTGCTTCCACCAGTCGCCAGTCGCCACCTGCGCTACCTCCTGTTCCTCGTACCCCACCTTGGCACGAGGGCCAGGCTACACAGGCGGCCGGCTCACTGGCCGGCGATGAACTCCTCGACCGCGCGGCGGGCGACGTCGTCGGTGTACTGCACCGGCGGCGACTTCATGAAGTAGGAGGCCGGCCCCAGCAGCGGCCCGCCGACGCCGCGGTCGAGCGCCAGCTTGGCGCAGCGCACCGCGTCGATCACCACGCCGGCGGAGTTGGGCGAGTCCCACACCTCGAGCTTGAGCTCCAGGTTGAGCGGCACGTCGCCGAAGGCGCGGCCCTCCATCCGGATGTAGGCCCACTTGCGGTCGGTCAGCCAGGGCACGTGGTCGCTCGGGCCCACGTGCACGTTGTCCTTGCCGAGGTCGCGCTGGACCTGCGAGGTGACCGCCTGGGTCTTGGAGATCTTCTTCGACTCCAGCCGGTCGCGCTCGAGCATGTTCATGAAGTCCATGTTGCCGCCGAAGTTGAGCTGGTAGGTCCGGTCGACGCGGACGCCGCGGTCCTCCATCAGGCGGGTGAGCACGCGGTGGACGATGGTCGAGCCGACCTGCGACTTGATGTCGTCGCCGATGATCGGCACGCCGGCCTCGGTGAAGCGGTCGGCCCACTCGGGCGTGCTGGCGATGAACACCGGCAGGCAGTTGACCAGGGCCACGCCGGCCTCGAGGGCGGCGGTGGCGTAGAAGCGGGCAGCCTTCTCCGAGCCCACCGGCAGGTAGCAGACCAGCACGTCCGCGCGGCTGGTGGCCAGCACCTGGGCCACGTCCACCGGGCGCGCCTCGGACTCCTGGATGGTCTCGGCGTAGTAGCGGCCGATCCCGTCGAGGGTCGGGCCGCGCTGCACCTCGACCCCGAGCGGCGGCACGTCGGCAAAGCGGATGGTGTTGTTCTCGCTGGCGAAGATCGCCTCGGAGAGGTCGCGCCCGACCTTCTTGGCGTCGACGTCGAAGGCGGCGACGAACTCCACGTCCCGCACGTGGTAGCCGCCGAAGTCCACGTGCATCAGGCCGGGCACGTCATCGCCCGGGGTGGCGTCGGCGTAGTAGGTAACGCCCTGTACCAGCGACGCGGCGCAGTTACCCACGCCGACGATCGCGACGCGTACGGTTCCCATCGGTCTCTACTCTCCTCCTTGGGCGCGGCTGGCCACGGCAGCGCACGGCTTGCCAGCCGGGGGGATCGGCCAGATGGCCCGGACCTACTGGCTGGACACCACCTTGGCGTCTGGCCGGGTCTGCTCCTGGCCGTCCCTGGCCTGTAACTCCTTCAAAGACTGCGAGCTGGCCGGGGTCGCCCTGCGCGGGGTGCCGCGCAAGCTGGAGTCCCGCTCGGCCGCGATCAGCCGGTCGAGCCAGGCGACCTCCCGTTCACGCTCGTCCAGTCCGTGGTCCACCAGCTCGAGGGTGTAGGTGTCCATGCGGTCGCGCGCCGCGCGCAGCGAGGCGCGCAGGTCGGCGAGCCGGTCCAGCACGTAACTCCGCCGCCGCTCGAGCTGGTAGAGACGGGTCTCGGGGCGGAGGTAGCGGAAGAAGGCGAGCCGCATCGGAAAGCGGTCCTGCTCGAGGTCGTGCACGTCGGCCGTCTCGAGCAGCTCTTGGAACAGTTCCTCGCCTCTGGGGGTCAGGTGGTACACGTGCTTCTTCCGGGAGGTGAAGCGGGGCTCCTCGACCTCGAGCGCGCCGTCGGCCGCCAAGCGCTTGAGGCAGGGGTAGAGCGAACCGAAGCTGACGCGCCAGAACACGCCGAGCTTCAGGCCGAGCTGCTTGCGCAGCTCGTAGCCGGACATGGGCACCTCCTTGAGCAGGCCGAGCACGGCGAGTTCAAGCACGGGGCGACCCTCCCGGGGGCACTCGGACGACGATCTGCAGTCTTGCTGGATCTCCGGGCGATACGCCGGGCCAGCAGGCTGATGTATCGTGTCGATCTATCGGCAAGCTAGATCCACAACCAGAGTCCTGTCAACTAGGTGGCCTGGCTGTGGCCAAGCCGTGGCCAAGCCGTTAAGGTCAACAGGCCTGGGTAGACTGGACGCCGCTGGTCACCCACCGTCCCGGTCCCTTGACCTGTCACGTCTATGCAGCTCATCGATTACACGCTGGCGAAGAAGGCGAAGCTCCTGCAGCTTCGCGGTGGGCGGCTGTCCCGCGACGAGGTCTGCGACGCCCACCCGGAGCTGCTCCGCGCGGCCCGCAACGTCGGTGAGCGCACCAGCAGGCCCTGCCCCGTCTGCGAGGAGCTCAGCCTGGTGCACGTCAACTACGTGTTCGGCGACGCCCTGCGCCAGGAGTCCGGCCGCGTCTGGCCCCGCGCCCGCCTCGGCGACCTGCACCGTTCCGCCGAGGAGTTCGCCTGCTACGTGGTCGAGGTCTGCACCGCCTGCTACTGGAACCACCTGGCGCAGCGCTACCTGTTCCAGCGCCGCAACGCCGTCTGAGCCGTCCCGGTTCCCAGCCGGCCGCAAGGCTGCCCCGCCGCGAAGAGAAGCTTTTCCGATCCTGCGGTAGAGTCGTCGGCCATGGCCGCACGCACGACGACGACGCCTGGAATGACGCCGCGCGTTGCCAGGTACTCGCCCCCCCAGACGCGCCCACCCCAGACGCGCTCGCGACTCCGCCGCGTACTGCGCTGGACGCTGTGGCTCGCCATACCGGTCGTGGCGGTCGCCATCGGCGGCGTGGTCGGCGTGCTCTACGCCTTCGCCAACGTGCCGCTGCCGGAGAAGGCGCCGACCCCGCAGGCGATCATCTTCCAGGACACCTACGGCCACCAGCTCACCACCCTCGCCCCGGAGGAGAACCGCCGCGAGGTCCCGGTCGAGACGATCTCGCCGAACATGAAGGCGGCCGTGCTCGCCGCCGAGGACCGCGGCTTCTACCACCACGGCGCCCTCTCCTACCGGGGCCTTGCCCGCGCCGCCTTCGCCAACGTCGTGCAGCGCAGGGTCGCCCAGGGCGGCTCGACCATCACGCAGCAGTACGTCAAGAACGCGATCCCCGACGTGGGCCGCGAGCGCACGCTGTTCCGCAAGCTCAAGGAAGCCATCGTGGCGGTCAAGCTGGAGCAGAAATACTCCAAGGACCAGATCCTCGGCTTCTACCTCAACACGATCTACTTCGGCCGCGGCGCCTACGGGGTCGAGGCGGCGGCCCGGACCTATTTCCCCAAGGTCGGCAACCGGCCGCCGACCAAGTCGGGCAACCTCACCCCCGCCCAGGCCGCCTTCCTCGCCGGCGCGATCCGCAGCCCCGAGTTCTACTCCAAGCCTGAGAACGCCCATTCGGCCAAGGCGAGGCGCAACATCGTGCTGCAGACGATGGTCCTGCAGGGCTCGCTGACCCAGGAGCAGGCCGCCAAGGCGATGGCCGTGCCGCTCGGCGTCACCTACAACAAGGCGTCGCGCGACGTCTCCGGGATCGCCCGCTCGCCCGCGCCCTACTTCCTGGAGAAGGTCCGCCAGCAACTGGTCGACCGGCTCGGCGAGCAGCGCGCCAACCTCGGCGGCTTCCAGGTCCGCACTACCCTCGACCCGCGCATGCAGAAGGCGGCGGCCATCGCCGTCAGCCAGGTCCTCACCCGCCGCGGCGACCCGGAGGCCTCGCTGGTCGCCATCGACCCGACGACCGGCGCCGTGCGCGCCATGTACGGCGGCCGCAACTACCAGAAGCAGCAGTTCAACCTCGCCACCGACGCGATGCGCCAGGCGGGCTCGACGATGAAGCCGTTCGTGCTCGAGCAGTGGCTCAAGGACGGCAACTCCGTCAGGGCGACCTTCCGGGGGCCGCCCAGGATCGTGGTCGACGGCCAGCCGATCCACAACTACGGCGACGAGTCCTTCGGCACCGTCGACCTGCTGCAGGCCACCAGGGACTCGATCAACACCGTCTACATGCAGCTGATCGAGAAGGCCCAGGCCCCGCGCGTCGCCGAGACCGCCGGCCTCACCGGGGTGAACGACATCCTGTCGTCCCTGGAGCACCGTCCCAACCTCACCAAGCACCCCTCCCTGGCCCTCGGCGCCAGCGGCGTGAGCACCCTGCAGCTCGCCTCGGCCTACGGCACCTGGGCCAACCAGGGCGTCCACGTCCAGCCCTACCTGATCGAGGGCATCTACGACCTCGCCGGCCGGCAGATCGAGCTGATCGACCAGCACGGCCGCAAGTTCGGCCCGCACCAGGCGGTGAAGCACCAGGTGGTCTCCCGCGAGGTCGCCAACACCATCAACGGCGCCCTGCAGGGCGTGATCGAGCGCGGCACCGGCACCGCCGCCCAGATCGGCCGCCCGGCCGCCGGCAAGACCGGCACGACCAACGACTACACCGACGCCCGCTTCGTCGGCTACACCCCCAACCTGGTCGCCTCGGTCTGGATGGGCTACCTGGACGAGCGCCACAAGCTGCTGAACGTGCACGGCATCCCGCAGGTCTCCGGTGGCTCGCTGCCCGCCCTGATGTGGAAGGACTTCATGTCGCGGGCGCTGTTCGGCACCGCGCCGACCCCGTTCACCACGCCGGACCCGAGCAGCGCCGTCCAGGCGACGACCGCGCCGCCCTCCACCACCGCCCCGCCGCGGACCACGGCGCCGCCGAGCACCGTGCCGCGCACCACCAGCCCGCCGAGCAGCACCACGCCGCCGTCGTCGACCACCGGCATCACGTTCCCCAGCTCGACCGTTCCCAAGTCGACGGTCAAGCCGCCGGGGCCAGGGACCGAGTCCGAGCCACCCACCGAACCGCCACCCGGCGGCGGCTAGGCGGCGGGCACGTGAGACGGGTCGCCTCGGTGGTGCGGGCGGCCGTGGGGGGCGACGTCACGCGCTCCTGGTCGCCCCGGCGGACCACCCTGCTGCTGCTCGGGCTGTGGGCGCTGACGCGGCTGGTGCTGCTGGTGGTCTCGCTCAACCCCCACGTCTACTCGGCCGCGCTCTTCGGTGACGTGCGCCTCTACGGCGCCAAGGTGGAGCGCATGTTCCAGGGCGAGCTCCCCTACCGGGACGTGGCCATCGAGTACCCGCCCGGCAGCGTGCCGTTCACCATCCTGCCGGCGCTCGCCGTCGGCACCGGCGCGCACTACCGGCTCGCCTTCGCGGTCGAGATGCTGGCCGTCGACGGGCTCGGCCTCTACGCCGCGGCGCGGCTCGCGCGGGTGCTCGACGCCGGCCGCCGCCGCATCCCGCTCGCCTGGGTGTTCGGCATGCTGGCCGTCGGGCCGCTGCTGCTGCTCCGTTTCGACCTGGTGCCGGCCGTCTGCGTGCTGCTCGCGGTGCTGTTCGCCGCCGAGGGGCGGCCCGCCGCGGCGGCGGCCGCGCTCGGCTACGGCACCGCGGCCAAGCTCTACCCGGCCGTGCTCGCCCCCCTGCTGGTCCTCGGGCTGGTGCCGGCGCTCGGCTGGTGGCGGGCGCTGCGCCGCACGGTGCCGGCGTTCCTGGCCGGCTTCGCCGTGACGGTGGGCCCGGCCCTGGCGCTGTCGCCCAGGGGCACGCTCGGGGCGGTCCTCTACCACGTCGCCCGCGGGGTGCAGATCGAGAGCCTCTGGGCCAGCGCCATCGGCATCGCCCACGTGGTCGCCGGGCTGCCGGCCCGCACCGTGGTCGGCTTCGGCGCCTACGACCTCGACTCGAGCGTCTCCGGCGCGGCCAAGACCCTCAGCAGCGTCCTGACCCTGGTGGCCCTCGCGGCCGCGGCCTGGCTGGTGTGGCGGCGCTCGCGCCGCCGAGGCGGGCTCGGCCCGGCCGACTGGGCCGGGGTGATGACCCTCGGGGTGTTCGCCTTCGTGCTGCCGACCCGGGTGCTCTCCCCCCAGTACCTGGTCTGGCTCTTCGCCCCCATGGCCGGCCTGGCCGAGCGCCGGCCCGGCCGCCGCGCCCTCTGGGTGCTCGGCACGGCGGCGCTGCTGAGCCAGGTGATCTTCCCGTTCCGCTACAACCAGCTGCGCCACCTCGCCCCCTTCGACGTCGGCCTGCTCGCCGTCCGCAACCTGCTGCTGGTGTGGTGCTGCGCGCTGGTGGTCCGCGCCCTCGCCGGCGGTCCCGACCCCGACCTGGCCGCGTCCGCCGACGCCGAGGCCGGACACGCGGCGGGCCCCGCCGGCGGCAGCAACGGAGCGCCGGGGCACCAGTCCGCGGCCGGGACCACCTCAGGGACGGACGCCGCCGTGGGAAGAACCTGACCTGACCCTGTGGACAGCGGGAGCGATTGTCGCAGGAAGATGGCAGAATATGGCCATGGCTGGGAACACACGTTCGATCCTGAACCGGGTCCCTGAATCGGGTCCTGGAGCGGACCCAGGCATGGGGCCTCGGCTCGTTGCCGAGTGGAGCACGACGCTGTTACCCTCGGTCGGCTTCACGCTCCTGCTCCCGCCAGGGGGCCGCTTCAGTCCAGAGGAGGTGACATGCGCAAGTACGAGGTCATGCTCATCCTCGATCCCAGCCTGGAAGACAAGGACGCCAAGGCTGCGGTCGACAGGTACCTCAAGACGATCACCAGCCGGAACGGCAAGGTCCTCGAGGTCGATCACTGGGGCAAGCGCCGCTTCGCCTACGAGATCCGGCACATCAACGAGGGCTACTACTCGGTGATCACGATCGAGGCCGAGACCGAGACGGTGGACGAGTTCTCCCGTGTGCTCGGCCTGGCCGACAACGTGATCCGGCACAAGGTCGTCCGGCCGGAGGCCGCCGCCTGAGACGGCAGCCAACGACGTTCTCCTTCCCCGCCTGGCCCTCCGGGGCCTCGTCCCTGCAGGTCGTGCCCGGCCCTGGCCGGCGCGGGATGTGAGTGAGGTGTACTGGTGGCAAGTGACAACCAGGTCGTGCTCGTCGGCAACCTGACCGCCGACCCCGAGTTGAAGTTCACGTCCAACGGCGTCGCGGTGGCCAACTTCCGGCTCGCCGTGACCCCCCGGGTGCGTGACGGCGACCAGTGGAGGGACGGCGACACGTCGTTCTTCCGCGTCAACGTCTGGCGCCAGCAGGCCACGAACATCGCCGACACGCTGCAGAAGGGCATGCGGGTGGTGGTCGTCGGCCGGCTGCGGATGCGCTCCTGGGAGACGCCAGAGGGCGAGCAGCGCTCGGTCACCGAGGTCGAGGCCGACGAGATCGGCCCCAGCCTGAAGTTCGCCACCGCCAAGGTGGAGCGCTCGTCCTACAGCGGCGGTGGCGGCGGTGGCGGCGACGACTCGGCCGCCGCGAGCCGCGGCGGCGGTGGCCAGTTCAGCGACGAGCCGCCGTTCTGAGACATGGGCCGGACCGCTCGCGCGGTCCGGCCAGGAGGAACCACACGCGATGCCGAAGAGCACGTTCCAGCGCAAGCCGAAGCGCAAGTTCTGCCAGTTCTGCGCTGACAAGCAGGACTACGTCGACTACAAGGACGTCAACCTGCTGCGCAAGTTCATGAGCGACCGGGGCAAGATCCGCGCCCGCCGCGTCACCGGCAACTGCGCGCAGCACCAGCGCGACGTCGCCACCGCGATCAAGAACGCCCGCGAGATGGCGCTACTGCCCTACTCGATCCGCTGAGAGGAAGTCGTGAAGGTCATCCTGAACCAGGAGGTCCGTGGGGTCGGCGCCCCCGGGGACATCGTCGACGTGGCCGACGGCTACGGTCGCAACTACCTGCTGCCACGCAACCTGGCCCGGCTCGCCACTCCGGGCGCCGTGCGCCAGGCCGAGGGTATCCGCGCCCGCCGGGTCGCCCGCGAGATCGCCGACCTCGAGCAGGCCCGCACCATCGCGGCGCACCTCGAGTCGCTGCGCGTGGTGATCCCCGCCAAGGCCGGGAGCGAGGGCAGGCTGTTCGGCTCCGTGACCACGCCGCAGATCGTCGAGGCCGTCGAGCGCACCGGCGGGACCACCATCGACCGCCGCCGCATCCACCTCGACGCCCCCATCAAGCAGACCGGCGGTCACCAGGTGACCGTCCGCCTCCACCCCGAGGTCGAGGCGACCGTGAACCTGGAGATCGTGCCCGCATAGACGACCGGCCTGACCGCGCCGCGGCAAGGAGCAGCACATGGCCATCCGCCCCCTAACCGAAGGCGGTTCGCCAGGCGACTCCCCGCCGTCGTACGAGCGCGTCCCGCCGCACAACATCGAGGCCGAGGAGAGCGTCCTCGGCTCGATGCTGCTGTCCAAGGACGCCATCGCCGAGGTGCTCGAGCTCCTCAGCGAGGAGGACTTCTACCGGCCGGCCCACCGCACCGTGTTCCGCACCGTGTTGGAGCTCTACTCCCGCGGGCAGGCGGTCGACGCCGTGACCGTGGCCGAGCACCTGCGCCGCGACGGGGTGCTGCAGGACATCGGCGGCGCCCCCTTCCTGTTCACGCTCGTCTCCGGCGTCCCGACCGCCGCCAACTCCGGCTACTACGCGCGCATCGTCAAGGAGGCCGGCACCCTGCGGAGGCTGATCGACGTCGGCACCCGCATCGTGCAGCTCGGCTTCGAGACGCCACAGGACACCGAGCGCGCCGTCGACCTTGCCGAGTCGCTCGTCTACCAGGTCGCCCAGGGCCGCGTCAGCGAGGACTACCAGAGCCTCCGCGAGGTCCTCACCGGCACCCTGGAGGCGATCGAGCGCCTGCACGACGACCGCCGCGAGATCACCGGCATCCCCACCGGCTTCCCCGACCTCGACCGCCTCACCTCGGGCCTGCAGAACTCCAACCTGGTGATCGTCGCGGCGCGCCCCGCCGTTGGGAAGGCGCTGGCCCTCGACACTCCCCTCCCCACGCCGACCGGCTGGACGACCATGGGCGAGGTCGCCGTCGGCGACGAGCTGATCGGCGCGGACGGCAGGCCGACGACCGTGATCGCGGCGACCGACGTCATGCCCGGCCGTCCCTGCTACGAGGTCGAGTTCTCGGACGGCACCGTGATCGTCGCCGACGCACAGCACCAGTGGCTGACCGAGACCCGCGCGTCCCGCAAGTCGGCCTGGGCGGCCACCCGCCAGTACGACCGCACCCGGACGTCGCGGACCTTCCCTTCGGTCAAGACCACCGAGCAGATCCTCGCCACCCTCCGCTGCAACGGCACCGATCGCCGCCTGAACCACGCCGTGGCCAACGCCAGGCCGCTCGACCTGCCCGCGAGGAACGTCCCAATGCCGCCCTACGCGCTCGGTGCGTGGCTCGGCGCCGGCCACGCCATGAGCGCGAGGATCGCGACTGCCGACCCCGAGGTCGTCGTCTACCTCGAGGCAGACGGGTTGCGGGTGGTGCCCAGGGGCGACCTGCTCTACTCCTTGCAACTCCCCGAGCGGCCCCCGGTGGAGCTGCACCACGGCACGGTGCAGGGGATCCTGCGCAGCCTGGGTGTCCTCGGCGACAAGCACGTCCCCATGCAGTACCTGCGGGCCTCCGAGAGGCAGCGGCGGTCGCTGCTCGCCGGGTTGCTCGATACCGATGGGACCGTCACGAACGGTGGAGCGGTCCAGTTCCGTTCGACGTCGCGACGCCTTGCGGAAGGCGTCCGCGAGCTGATCGTGAGCCTGGGCTACCGCTGCTCCATGGCGAGGAAGCGGGTCGAGGGGCGCAGCGAAGCCTCGTCCACGGCGTACACCCTCACGTTCTCGACGACCGACGAGGTCTTCCGCCTGGAACGTAAGCGCCTGGTGCACAAGGAGCGGCAGGGCCCAGGCCGCACCGGCACGCGCTTCGTCACCGCCGTGCGGCCCGTCCCGAGCGTGCCGGTACGCTGCGTCCAGGTCGACAGCCCCGACCATCTCTACCTCGCCGGCCGGTCGATGATCCCCACGCACAACTCGACCCTGGGTCTGGATTGGGCCAGGCATGCCGCGGTCCGGGCGCAGGTGCCGACGGTGGTCTTCTCCCTCGAGATGAGCAAGACCGAGCTGGTGCAGCGGCTCATGTGTGCCGAGTGCAGCGTGGACATGCAGCGGCTGCGCACCGGGCGGATGGAGGAGTCGGACTGGACGCGGCTGACCCGCTCGCTCGGCAAGCTGGCCGAGGCGCCGCTGTTCATCGACGACTCGGCCTCGGTCACCATGATGGAGATCCGCGCCAAGTGCCGCCGCCTCAAGCAGCGCCACGGCCTCGGCCTGGTCGTCGTCGACTACCTGCAGCTCATGCAACCGGCCAAGCGCTTCGACAACCGCCAGCAAGAGGTCAGCGAGATCTCCCGCTCCCTCAAGCTCCTCGCCAAGGAGCTTGAGGTCCCCGTGGTCGCCATCTCCCAGCTCTCCCGCCAGCCCGAGAGCCGCTCGGACCGTAGACCCCTTTTGAGCGATTTGAGGGAATCCGGTTCCCTGGAGCAGGATGCTGACGTTGTCCTGTTCATCTACCGCGACGAGCTGTACGACAAGGAGACCGAGCGCAAGGGCGAGGCCGACCTGATCCTGGCGAAGCACCGTAACGGGCCTACCGACACGGTGGTGGTCACCTTCCAGGGGCAGTACTCGCGCTTCTTCCCCATGGCCCCGCGCAGCATGTAGCAGCTGTAGGTTCCACGGATAGGTGGCCAATTCCACGGTTACCTGGCCACTGTTTGGCCAATTGGCCAAGTTCTGCGGACAGCTGCGAACACGATAAAATCGGCAGTTCCACCGCTTGGCGGGATATCAGCGACGGAGACGGCGGGTGGACGAGCCCGGGGACAGCCTGACCAAGGCGCGGCAGGCCCACGCGGCACGGGACTGGCGCACCGCCGCGGCCTGCTTCGCGGCGGTCCCGACCGATCGACTCACCGCGGACGACCTGGCAGCACACGCCGATGCCGCGTGGTGGCTCGGTCGCATCGAGGACAACCTGCGGCTCGGCGCTGCTGCGTGCGACGCCTTCCAGGCCGACTCCCGACCGGCCGAGGCCGCGTTGGCCGCCCTGCAGCTCGGACTCTTTCACTTGGCGCGAGGCGACGAGCCCCAGAGTATGGGCTGGATC
>DASUZB010000022.1:0-11592 GCA_036377075.1 Actinomycetes bacterium
CTGAATCGTATCTGCGCAGGTCAGCAGGCCAATTGAGGCGTGATGGCGCTTCACCTAATGGGTGCAGGGTCCGAAGGGCGAGAAAGAGGCTCTGACCAGCGTGAATGCATCATCTCATATGTATGCTTCGGTGGATCCAGGTTCATTCATCGTCCGTCGGAGTCGATGTGCCCGCAGCGCGCGCAGTTCCCGAGCTCCTGAACAGGCTAAGCCATTAGCCATGGAGTGCGCCGCCGGTGGCCTCGCGGACACGTGCTGAGAGGTGGCCGAGCAGCGGAGCGACGAGTTCGCGGGCTTCGTCGCTTGGCGCTTCGGCGGCGGCAACGCCATCGGCGATCGCCAGGGAGACCAGCGCTCCTGGATCGGCGAGTGCTCGTTGGAGCCCGGCGATGGCCAGCGGGTCGACGCCGGTGTCCGGGCTTGCCACGCGCATGGCGAGGACGCAGGCAGCTTCGGCGCGAACGTCCGGGTAGGGGTCGCTGACGAGGGTGACGAGCGCGGCGGTAAGCTCGCGCCGGCCGAGACGGCTGATGAGCCTGGCAGCGTCGCGGCGCTGCTGGCGGGAGCCGGTAAGCAGCGCAGCAATGCCCTTGGTCAGGGCCTGGTCATCGAGGGTTCCGACGGCGGAGGCGAGGATGACGGCAGCGCCGCCGAGGGGCGAGCCGAACAGACCGCCGGCCGGGACGGTTCCCGTGAGCCGGGAAAGGAGTTCGCGCAGGTCGGACCGGACCGACTCGGGAAGCCGGTCGGCGTGCGTCGCGAGCGCCAGGCACGCCCTCCGCTTGTGTTCGCTGGGCACGCGGGCTTCTCCGAGGTAGCGCAGGAGCGAGTCCCAGGGCGCGACAGCGGGAAAGTAGGCGCCGAGGACCGCCAGCCGGGAGGCGGGGTCGCGGGTCCGGCTGACCGCGAACATGCCACCCTGGGCCTGGGCAATGATGCCGTCGAGCTCTTGAGCGTCCTGAGCGGCCAGACGCCCAACGATCACAGTGTCCAACTGGCGCACGTCGCCGAGAGCGGCGAGCGCGTCGTTGTCGCCCCCGGCGATCCGGGCGAGCAGAAGTCCACGCGCCGCCTCGTCATCGCCAGCGAGCACACCGAGCATCCCAGCAGCCACCCACCGGTCAGGCTGGGAGGCGGCGGCCTGGCGCCAGGCGGCGTGATCCTCGGACACGAGCGCCGTCGCGCGCAGCAGAGGCATTGCGAGGGCGAGGCCCTGAGCGGTCAGCGGATCGG
Source organism: Actinomycetes bacterium (assembly GCA_036377075.1). GTDB lineage: Bacteria > Actinomycetota > CALGFH01 > CALGFH01 > CALGFH01 > DASUZB01. Next base: position 1,234 of record DASUZB010000022.1, read on the forward strand.
TGATGGGTGGCAAGCTCACAAGGAAGGCTGCAAGGTCGCGGTGAAACGCGTCGTCGGCCACGTCGAGTAGGCCGGCGAGAGCCTTGAGGGTGTAGTGGGCAACGTGGAACGGCGGGGTGGTGCGCGCGACGAACCCCGAGTTGTCCGTGAGAATGCCCAGGCAGTAGCGTGCGGCGTCGGTGGCGGTGGTCTCCTCCATGACGTCGCCGGCTTCCTGCCACAGGGCGAGGTTCGCGCGGGCGGTGGTGTGGGTCCACGAGCCGGGCTGGATGCGCTGAGCGGCCTCGGTCAGCGGGCCGAGCGGGCCGACATCCCAGAGCCGGCGGGCGGCGAGCTCCAACGACTTCTCGTCACCGCTGCGACGCAGCTCGTCCACTGCCGCGGCCTGACGGCTGGTGCCGCCGCCGGCGTGCTGGACCATGAGCGTGTCGCGGGCCAGCAGGCTGCCCATGGTCCGCCACGCGCCCTGCTCGCCGGTCAGGTGGGCGTTGACCACGGCGGCGAGCAGTCGGTTGTTGACAAGGTCCTCGAAGTCGATCCTGGTCGCCTGGTCGTCGGCCCACTGCCGGAAGTTGCGGTCGGCCGCGGCGATCAGGGCCGACGACAGCATCTGCGTGCGCCACCACGACACAGCGGTGTCGTTCGCCACGATGAACTCATCAAGCCGCTGTTCGCCCCATGGAGCGGTCTGGAAAAGCAGCTGCGCGGCCGCCGCCCCGATCGCGGAGGCGGTGACATCGTCGGGGTCACCGACAAGGGCGCGCAGCGCGGCGGCAGCGTCCTGGCGTGCGGTGGCGACCTCTCCGAGCTCGGCGCGGGCGCGAGCGACCTGGCCCTGGATCCAGGCCCAGTCGACCGGGCTCGCATCGTCTGGCTGTCCGGACAGGAGAGCCACAGCCTCGGCGTGGCGTTCGGCATCCATCAGCGCGCAGGCGGTGACCACGCAGGCGGCAGCACGGCTGGTAGGGTTGGGTGCGTCGTCGATCCTCGCCGCGATCGTGCTGCGGTCGTCATCGATGAGCAGGCGCCCGAGGGCGGCGACAAACCGCCACCGCCAGTCCCTGGACGACCCGGCCTCCTCAAGGCTGGGGACGGCGGGGTGCTTCTCGGCGAAGATGGTCAGGTCGCGGACCCGGCCTTGGGCCAGCAGCCCAACCGCCTGCTCCGGGCCGATCACGGTCCCGAACCCGGTGTTGCGGTGCGGCGCGACCAGGCGCGGCACCAGCAGCGCATACCGCAGGCGGCGCGCGGGGGCAATGTTGCTCGCGCTTGCGGCCCACGCGGTGCCCTCCAAGCCGATCACCGGCTTGTGCGACGCCGCGACGGCAAGCAGGGCATCGAGGTGCTCGAGGTCGATCGTTTGGTTGACCGGGACCAGGATTTTGGCGCCCTGGCCGGTGGACTCGACCGCCTGCGCGGTAACGTGCACCCAGTACGACGTGCGGGTCTCCGGGTTGCGGAGGACCAGCAGGTGCGGCAGCCCGTGGGTCACCCAGGCGTGGAAGTGGTCCACTTGGGGCTCGTAGTACCACCAGCCGCGCAACGACCCGTCCTCGGCAACGTCGGGTTGCTCGAAGTAGCTGGGGCCGGCCTTGACCTGCACGCCGACGACCAGGCGAAGGTCGAACCGGCGGGCGTCGCGGGCCTGAACGAACAGGTCAGTCCCCAGGTCATGCTGCGCGTTGGGGACAGGCCCCCAGTTGATCCGCTGAAAGTCGGCAGAGACCTCGCTGACACCGACCCCGCTGGTCTGCTCCTGCTGAGAGGCCCTCACCACGGCTCCCTGGTTTCGCCGAGACGATCCCGACGTGCTCGGGGCCGATAGTAGCGGCCGGTCGATGGAGCTAAAGGGCAAGCAGTGGCGCTCACGACGATCCCCACGGGCTGAAGCCATCCCGGGCCAGCGCCGAGCGGTCACCGGATGGCGCCGTCAGCACATCGGGCATCCGGGTCCGCGCCAGCAGCATCCCGGAGAAGCGCCCCGGCTGAGTGGTCGGCCGCTCGGCCAGCCGATGCGCCACCAAGGCCAGCGAGATGACCCGGTCGTCGTGGCGGTCCGGGTCATGGTCGATCCGGAAGACTCCTGGCGCCGTCTCCCGCAGCCGCACGTTCACCAGCTCGTCCACCAAGTCCTCGTCGGCCGGGAGCAGCAGCAGCCGATCCGCCAGCAGCCGGTACAAGGTCACGGCCAGGCGGCCGACCGACTGGCTGGAGAAGGCGAACTCCTCCACCTGGATGCCGTCGGCGCGGAGCCGCTGCGCCAGATGCACCGCCTGGAACGGGTCGACCCGGAACGGGCAGCGGCCATAGGCGCGGTGCAGCTCCCGCAGGTACCCCTCGACCTCGCCCAGGTTCACCGGCCGGGCCCGCGACCCCTCCCAGACGTGCTGGCGGTCCACCACTACCCGCCCGTCCACCTCCCGATGCGCCACGGTGACCACACACCGGTCATGCGTCAGCCCCACGTCCAGGCCGCCCACGTAGCGGACCCCCGGCCGCGGGTCCAAGACGTCGTAGTCGCCCAGGCAGGCGGCCACGTCCTCCCGCGAAGTGAGCCGGTCCTCTCCTGCTGTCCATCGGTTCTCATGCCGGCGCGCGTACTCGCTGGGCACCAACACCGCCCGCTGCTCGGCGAGGTCCGCCGGCGACAGCCGCGGCGCCGGTCCCGGCACCCGCGTGAACCGCCACCCCCGTGAGGTCCGGGCCCGCTCCCGCAGCTTGAATGACCAGTGCGCCGGGTCGCCGGCATGGCCGAGCGCGACCAGCCGCGCCCCCGGCCATTTGGGCACGCTCGAGAACGTCGCCGTCCACATCGCCTGCGCCCCTCGGGTCGTCGGCCACCGCGGCACCTCGTCGCAGATGTACAGCGGGCTTAACAGCCCCTCGGCCGTGGGCGCGTCCGCGGCCAGGGCCACCACCCGCGCCCCGGTACGCACCTGCAGCAGCCGGTGCGCCTCGACCCGGACCAGGCCGGCCAGGCCCGAGCGGGCGACCAGCCCACGGGCCTTGTCGAGCAGCCGGTTCGCCTGGTCCAGGTCGCCCGCGATCGCATACCCCTCGACCAGCTCGGGCGCGTCCGCGACCAGCCAGGCCAGCGACAGCCCGGCCGTGTCGGTCGACTTGGAGTAGCCCTTGGGCGCCTCGTACCAGTGCAGTCGGGCGTCGGCCGGTCCGGGCTCGAGCACCGCCCGGGCGTTGGACCGTTGCACGTCGGTGGCTACCTCGCCCCAGCGGCGGCCGTTGTCCAGGACCAGGGCGTGCATCAGGTCGAGGGCGTCAGCCACCGCCGGCTCCGCCGAGCTCGCCGGCCACCGGACCACCGTTGCCGTCGACCGGCCGGCGATCGGCGGAGGACCTACACCGGCTCCCGCTGGCCGCGGTCCGCGACGCGGTCATGACGAGCCTGGAGACGTTCAGACTCCTGGTCAACGAGCACGGCGAGGTCGTCGGTGCCGCAGCACGGCCACCGGGCGTCGGTGCGGCGGCGATCAGGGCCGAGCTACGCCGCCACGGCTGGCAGCGCCTCGACGACGCGCACCTCCGGGAGGTCGCCGAGGTCTACCGGGCGGTCGGGCGGCACCCCACCAAGGCGGTCGCCGAACGGTTCGGTGTGCCGCGACCCACGGCCGCCCGCTGGGTGGCGACCGCCCGCGAACGCGGGCTCCTGGAGCCGGCCAGGCACCTGCCCGCCGACACGACGCAGCACAAGGGGTCCAGAGCATGAGCAGCCGCCGCCGCGGGCATGTAGCCCGCAAGACCAACGCCAAGGGCAAGGCCGTCTACTACCCGGTGGTGGAGCTGCCCCGCGAGCGGGTCCTGGACCCTGAGACCGGCACCTACCGCGAGCGGCGCCGGCAGCAGTGGCACTCCGGCCACGCCTCCAAGCGGGCGGCCGAGCAGGAGCTGACCGCCATCCTCGGCGACCTCGACAAGAGCACCTACGTCCGCCCGGTCGACCTGACCCTGGGCGCGTTCCTGGTGGACCGCTGGCTGCCGGCGATGGCCGGCAGCGCCGAGCCGATCACCCTAGAGATCTGGGGCCACTACGCCCGCGCCTGCGTCCAGCCCAGGATCGGCCATCTCCCCCTCCAACAGCTCACCGCCGACGACCTCCGGCGCTTCTACGCCGGCCTAGCCACCGACGGCGGCCGGTCGGGCCAGGGCCTTGCGCCCAAAACCGTCAAGAACGTGCACGGCCTCATCCACCGCGCGCTGGAGGACGCGGTCGAGCAGGGGCTAGTGCCCCGCAACGTGGCCGCGTTGCGGTCGGCTCGGCCGGCCAAGGTCCCCAGGGTCGAGCGGCGCGTGTGGGAGCCGGCGGATCTGCGCGCGTTCCTGGCGGGGATGGCCGCCCACCGGCTCGGGGCGCTGTGGCTGCTGGACTGTACGACGGGGCTGCGCCGAAGCGAGCTGCTCGGCCTGCCATGGCGGGCGGTCGACCTCGACAAGGGCGAGGTCGCCGTGACCCAGCGGCTCGTGATCGTGGCCGGCAGGCCGGAGGTCGGCTGGGGACCAAGACGCCGCGCAGCGCCCGGCGGATCGCGCTCGACACGACGACGGTGGCGGCGCTCAAGGCCCACCGCGCCCACCAGAACGAGGAGCGCCTGGCCTGGGGGCCGACCTGGGTCGACACCGACCTGGTCTTTACCCGCGAGGACGGCACGCCGCTGCGACCGGCCTATGTGACACGCCAGTTCGCCAAGCTGACCGCCGCCGCCGGTCTGCCCAGCCTGACGTTGCACGGTCTGCGGCACTCCTACGCCACCGCTGGCCTGGCTGCCGGCGTGCCGGTCAAGGTGATGAGCGAGCGGCTCGGGCACGCCAACACCGCAATAACCAGCGACTTGTACCAGCACGTGCTGCCGGCGATGGATGCCGAGGCGGCCGCAGCGGTGGCCGGCCTGATCTTGGGTGAAGAGAACGCTCGTTAGATGTGGGAGAGAACGTGGCGGTCCGGCGGCGGTCTGGAGCGGCGGACAGCCGTGACGCCTGATGGCGTCGTGGCTGCTCAGGTGGGGTGTCGGAGGGGGGACTTGAACCCCCACGCCCTATGAGGGCACTAGGCCCTCAACTTGGCCGGAGTCGTCTCGGCCCGTCCCGACAGGACCTAGCACAACCCGCTTGAGCAGGGGCGACGCGCTTCGCGCGTGTCGCCTTGTCTCGCCGTTTCTCAATGGGACCGCGCACGTCCCATTGACGGCTTCATTGACATCCGGGGTCCTCCCCGTGCTCCTCGCCGCCGTGTGAGGAAGCGGCCCCGGCGCGGATTGCACCCGCGCCGAGGGCCGGTCGCATCGACCGAGGAGCAGACCCCGTGATGCACGACGACCCTAGCGCCGCCGCGCCTGCCAGGCCAGTGGACAAGCGCTGTACCGCTTGCTACGAGACGAAGCCTGCCGAGCAGTTCTATGTCAGCAACGGACGGCTGTCTGCGTACTGCAAGACATGCCAACGTGCCAAGTCCGCTGCCGCTTACCGCCGTCGTCGGGCAGATTCGACCGATCGAGCGCGCATACGCGCCCTCGATCGCCAGCGCAAGCGGGCTGAGCGGGCTCGGAGCGCACGCAGCGACCCCGAGCATTCGCGCCGTCAGTCCCGCGTTCGCACCGTGGCTGTGCGTCGGCTGATAGGTGCTCACCAGACCGAATACCGCGCCTTGCTGCAAGACGAGCGCCGTCGGCAGGAGGGCCGGGATGGCTGACGCTTCGCGACGCTTTCACGCCGCACCGTCCATGCACCGTCCTCGGGGCGGCGATGACCACCGTGCCCGGCAGTCGCGTCGTCCCCGTTGGGACAGCGACGCCGGCATTACCGACCGCGACGTGGCCGCCCTGTGTTGGCTTGGCCAGCAGTACGCCGCCCGCTCCGACGTCCTGCGGGTGCTGCTCGGGCGGCTGTCGCCTGGCTCTCCGCGCATCGAGGGGCTGCTTGGCGAGGAGACGTTGCGGCAGATCCTTGACCGCTGGGAGGACCGAGGGCTGGTCACGCGGGACCGGCTGCTAGGCCACCTGTGGGTCGCCCCCACCGCCAAGGCGGTGCGGTTGGTCGGCCTGGAGGTGCGCGCCTGGTCCTTCGTCATCCCCCAGCTCGCCCACGTCCACGCCGTCGGCGTGGTCCGCCTCGCCCTGGAACCACACATCCCCGACGGTGGCCGCTGGCTATCAGAGCGCGAGCTGCGCCGCGAGGCCGGCAAGAGCCACGTCCCCGACGGCGCCGTCCAGCTCCCCGACGATCCCGATGCCATCGCCGGGTTGGGACTGTACGGGGAGGACGTTGACCCCCTCCCCAAGCGGGTAGCGGTCGAGGTCGAGCTGACCCGCAAGGGTGCGGCTCGGCTGCGGCAGGCCTGGACCCGGCCGCGGCATGGCCGCTGGATCCGGACCGTCTACTACGCCCCGCCCGAGGTCGCCGGCTACCTGACCGGCCAGCTCCAGCGCATCCGACCCCGGTATCCCATCCAGGTTCACCCGCTGCCCGAGGTGCCGGGGACCAGCTACCAGCGCTCAACCCCCGGAGGTGCCTCGTGACCGTCCCCACCCGTCCTGAGGTCTCCCGTGGCTGGCAGGCCACCCCTGCCAACCCGATCCCGCGAGCCGCGCGGCAGCCGGCCGCCAACGGCCTGTTGCTGGTCATGCTGGTACTGGTCTGGTTCTCGCCGCTGTCCATCGTCGCCTGGCTGCTGGGGCAGGCGGTGATCTTGCTTCAGCGCCGCTGGCACTGGTGGCGCTTCACCCTAGCCGCCCTCGCCTGGATCGCCGTAGTGCTGCTGGTGGTCGGCCCCGAGCAGGCCTTGCGCCGGCATGTGTTCGTGCCCCAGCACTTCTGGCAGTACGTGGCCCTGCACTTCGGCTTCGGCCCATCAGGGAGCCGGATCACCGTCGGCCAGTTCCTCTGGGACCTGCTGGCCACCCAGGTGTGGCTGGCTGTCCCAGTCGGGCTGCTGGCCGCGTCGCTGTCGGTGTGGAATGCCGAGCGGGCCGCTGGTGGGGCCGAGTGGAGCCCGTTCGTGCGCCGCCGCCAGCGCATCGACCAGCGCGCCCGCGACCGCCGGGTGGCCCGGCTAGTGGCCCGGCCGGGTAGCCACAAGCTCGCCGCTCCCGCGCTTGGGATCGCGCTGGACGGTGATCTGGCCGGCTGGCGGCAGGGCCGCTACGTGGTCCCGCCGGCGCACCTGCGGGGCAAAGGTATGGCGGTGGTCGGCGCCCCCGGGGCCGGCAAGACCGTCACCCTGCTCCGGCTGGCCTACTTGGCTGGGCTGTTGGGTCGCAAGGTCTGCTTCGTTGACTGCAAGGGCACCGACCCCACCCTGGTTCCGTCGCTGATCGCCGCCTACCGGCTCGGCAACCCCACCGCGCGGGTCGGCTGCTGGCCAGACACGGCCATGGACATGTGGCGCGGCAACCCCGCCCAGGTCCAGAGTCGGCTGCTGGCCGTGGAGCAGTTCAGCGAGCTGTTCTACAAGCGCGTCGCCTCCGCTGGCTTGCGCCTGGCCTTGACCGCCCCCGACATGCCAGCGGTCGACGGCAGCGACGAGCTGCTGCGCCGTCTGGACGTCGACGAGCTGGCCGCCCTGTGGGAAGGCCGGCCCCTGCAGCTCAAAGACATCGAGGCCATCGGCGACCACCTGGCCGGGACCCGGCTGCGCTATGCCGACTTCTTCGCCGCCCTGGCCGGCGCCTTCGACCGCGGCCACTGGAGCTACGAGGACGTCGACCTGGCCGTCCTCACCGTGCCCACCCTGCTCAGCAAGAGCGAGGCGGACGCGGCCATGCGGGTGGTGCTGGAGGACTACGGCCACTACGCCACCGGCCGCAAGCCCCGTCAAGGCGAGGACGCGGTGCTGATGCTCGATGAGTTCAGCGCCCTCGCCTCCGGCGTCGATGCGGCGATCAACCTGATCGAGCGGCTGCGCGACGTCGGCGTCCAGGTCGTGGTCGCCGCCCAGAGCGTCGAGGGCCTCGGGGATCACCGCCAGGCGCCGCGGCTGCTGGCCGCCTGCGCCGGCGGCGTCATCGTCCACCAATGCCCCGACCCCGAGCGGCTGCTGGTCCTGGCCGGCCAGGTGCGGGTGCTGGAGCACAACTGGGAGCTGGACTACTACGGCCCCAGAGGGTTCGCCAAGGCACGGATGGGCGAGCGGCCCCGCATCGATCCCGAGGCCGTCCGCCAGGCCCAGCCTGGCGAAGCATGGGTCATCCAGGCCGGCCACAGCATCCACCTCCGCGTCCTGCCGCCACCAGCGGTCGCACCCGAGCCGGGCGAGCCAGCCGCAACCATCCCGCTGGCCGACGACACCGTCCCGTTGCCGGCGGCCGAGCAGTCAGTGCCCGTGGGGATCGCGGCGGCCATTGCCTACCTACGCCGGACCGTGCGCCAGCGGCGTCGGCAGCCAGCCGGGCGGCTGCCCTCACCGGCCCGCCGGCTCGGACTGGTCGGACGGCCACTGCCAGGACGAGGCCGGCGATGAGGCCACCGGCCAGGACCGGCCTCCCCGCTTCGCTGCCGTGCGGGGACCCCGACCCCACACGGCCCGGCCGGTTGCCTGCTGGACGGGCTGCCACCTGGCCGCCGCCCGCGTCAAGGGCGCTTCGCGTCCCTACGGGAGGGCCTGCGGCCCCCCTTGACCCGGCCGTCGTCCAAGCGGCCCGGAGACACCCGGTCGCCCGGGGCGGGCGAGGAGCAGCGCCCGACCAGCAGGCAAAGGAGGCCCCAGGTGATCCAGTTCCGCCGCTGCGAGCTATTGGTGCTCCAAGGCATCCAGCTCAACGCCTACCAGCGCTGTGGCCGACGCGGCACCCCCAGCATCCCCGACGGCCTGGCCTACCGGAGCGTCTGCCCCCAACACCGAGCCGAGCTCGCCCGACTTCGGGCGGCTGGCCTCGCCGAGCGACTGCGCTGGGCTGAGGTCGAGGGGGTGAGGCCCTGACCCTGCCGTCCCCGTTCACCCGCGACGTCCTGTAGCACCCGCACGACTGCCAAGGAGGCAGCAGCCATGGCCGACACCCACGTCACCGTCACCGGCAACCTGACCGACGACCCCGAGCTCAAGCACACCCCCAACGGCGCCATGGTCGCCAACTTCCGGATCGCGGTGACCGCCCGCGTCCGCGACGGGGAGACCTGGCGCGACGGCGACACCAGCTACTTCCGCGTCAACGTCTGGCGGCAGCTGGCCGAGCACGTCACCGACTCCCTCTCCAAGGGCGACCGGGCGGTGGTCATCGGCCGGCTCAAGAGCCGCAGCTGGGAGACCCCCGAGGGCGACAAGCGCTCGGTGGTCGAGGTCGAGGCCGACGAGGTTGCCCCGTCCCTGCGTTGGGCGATCGCCAAGCCCGAGCGCGCCGCCAACGGCGGCAAGGCCAAGGGTGGCCAGTTCAACGACGAGCCCAACTTCTAGTCCTGGCACGAGTGAGGCCGGGGCGGATCGGACCCGTCCCGGCCTCGCACCCAGAGGAGATGGTCCCGGATGCATCCGTCACCCTACCCCACGCACCCGCAGCCGGCGCCGGCGCTGCACCTGCTGGCCGGGCTGTGGGTCGCCTCCTGCCCGGTCTGCGGGTTCCAGCTCACCAGCGCCCATACCCAGGCCCGCTGCGAACGCCGCGCCGCCCGCCGGACCTGTCCTGTCTGCCGAGAGGACGCCTAATGGCCAGGGTCACCATCCACCTCGGCGGCCGTGAGCGCCTGGAGGCCAGGATCAGCAAGGCCACGCCGCTGGGCGCGCTGGGCACCGAGGCCCTGGTGTACTTGGGCACCACCTGCCTCGGCGGCTCCGCCACGGCCATGCGTGCCCTGGCCGACGCCCTCCTGGAGGCGGCCGACCTGGCCGAGGCCTACGACGCCGACCCCGACGCCCTCAACCAGCGCGAGCAAGCCGAGCGTGCCACCGACCACTGACCCCGGACACGGCGGCGGCCCCCGGGCTCGGACCCTCGGGCCGCCGCACCCTCCGCGCAGGAGCCGCACATGCTTCGCACCACCCCGTACCCGGCCGCCCCCGAGCCGAGCGGCGACCGCACCGAGCGGCTGCTGGCCGCCATCCGCGTCGCCCTGGTCGCCGCCCTCACCGCCCTCGTCTTGGCGATCGCCGCGCTGGCCTACGTCGTCTCCTTCGAGGCCATCCGCGCCTTCGCCATCGAGACCGCCGCCTTCCCGCCGGCGCTGGCCTGGTCCGCGCCCCTGCTGGTCGACAGCTTCACCACCGCCGCCAGCCTGGTCATCCTCTGGCGCTACCTGCGCGGCGAGGGCTGGCGGGAGCCCTGGTATGCCTGGACCCTGGTCGCCTGTGCCACCGCCGTGTCGGTCGCCCTCAACGTCGCCCACGCCCCCGAGCGCATCAGCGCCCAGCTGTTCGCCGCC
>DASUZB010000023.1:0-2927 GCA_036377075.1 Actinomycetes bacterium
GTGTGCGCCCGGCGTTGGAATGGCTTGCCGAACAGCGGATCCCGGTCGCGATCGTGTCGACGAATGCCACCCGGGCTATCAGGCTTGCCCTGAAGGTCAACGAGGTCGACCATCTTGTATCCGTGGTGCTCGGCCGGGCAGACCAAGGTTTCGACATGGCCAGGCTGAAGCCAAATCCTAGCCTGGTCCACGATGCCCTCGCGAAGGTCAACGGCGGTCCAGCGTTGCTCGTGGGCGACAGTATCGACGACATGGTGGCTGGAGAGCGGGCTGGGCTGGCGACCGTGGGGGTTACGACGGGGGAGCGTTCTGCGCAAGAGCTGAAGGCGGCAGGAGCCGACGTGGTGATTCCGTCGTTCGGAGACCTGCGGAGCGTCTTTCGCACCGAGAACTGAGAAAGGCAACGAATTCAGGCCACCGTCGTTCACGAGCCGTGGCCTTGCCGGCAGCGCGCTCGCGCAGGTCGTCGGCTCCGCGCCGCTCGCGCTACGCCGGCTTGATGCCCGTGCCGACCAGGGCGACGCGCGGCAGCTCGATCCGCCAGCCGGCCCCGTTGCGGGAGATCGTCACGCGGCGCGGCCCCTCACCGGCCCCGGTGGCGCCGCCGGTGAAGCATTCGCGGGCTAGGTCGAACACGAGCTCCGCCGGGTCGGCGCCGGGGTGCTCCGCGGCGACGCGGACCAGCCCGTACATGTGCAGCAGGTGCTCTCCGAGCCGCCGCGGCAGCTCCTCCGGCTCCCGCCCGGTGAGCACGAACGGGTCGTCGACGTGCCGCACGGCCACGTCGCCGAAGCCCGCCCCGCGGAGGCAGCCCTCCAGCTCGGCGGCGGTGAAGTGGTCGTGACGGTGGCCGGCGACGCTGTAGCGGTCGGCGACCTCGGCGAACCAGCGCGCGGCCGGTGACCCGACCTCGAAGTCGTGCACGGCGACCCGCCCGCCGGGCCGCAGCACCCGGAACGCCTCCGCGACGGCGTCCGGCCGCTGGTGGCGAGGGATGTGGTGGGTGCCGTAGGCGATGATCACCGCGTCGGTGCAGTCGTCGCGCAGCACCAGCCGCTGGGCCGGCTGCCGCAGCGCCGCGAGGCCGTACGCGCGGGCCGCGCGGACCATCCCGTCGGAGATGTCGCTGGTGAGGATGCTCGGCCTCCGCTCGGGCGGGAGCACGATCTCGAGGGCGCGGGCGAGGGTGCCGTCGCCGCCGAGCACGTCGAGGACCTTGACGTCCGGCGACAGCCCTTCGAGGCTGCCCGTCGGGCTGACCAGCGCGAACAGCGTGCGGATGCCGGTGAGGCGGGTGGTCGGGTCCGCCTGCGCCCGCCGGTAGAGGTTCCCCCGGCCGCCGACCGCCTCCTCCTCGAAGTCGATCGCCAGGGCGATGCCGCCGTCCAGCTCCTCGCGGCTGGCGTCCGCGACGCGGGCCGGGTCGACGCAGGCGTGCAGCGCGGGCGATCGGCTGGCCAGGTGCGCGAGCGGGTCGGTGGCCACCCGCGGCGCCCTCACCTGGACGGTCGAGTTGCCGGAGTCAGGGGGTTCCATGGGCGGCGGCTCCCTTCGCTGTCGCGGGCCAGGCCCCGAGGAGGACGGCGGTGACCGCGCTCTGGCCCGCCTTCCCGGCCGCGAACGCGTAGACGGCGCCGAACGCGCCGCCGAAGGCCGGGACCGCGACGAGCGCGACGGCCACGGTGACGAGCAGCGCGGCGACCGGGCCCGCGCTGCTCACGACCAGGCTGGAGAAGTCGAGGTTCTCGAGGGCGTAGCCGAGGAGGTCCGGCGCCAGGAGCACCGGCAGGCACAGCGCCAGGTAGGCGGTGGGCAGGGCGTAGCCCGGCAGGGAGGCCGTCACCGCCTGCGCGGGCTCGTACAAGGGCAGCGGCACGACCAGGCAGGCCGCCGCCGACGCCAGCAGCCGCCACGACCAGCGGGCCACGCCGCGGCGGATCTCGACCGCGCGGGCGCGCCTGAGCAGCAGGGCCACGCTCGGCTGGTAGACGCGGAGCAGGTAGTCGAGGGCCGCGTGGACGACGTTGAAGATCGAGATGGCGACGTACAGGTAGGCGCTCTCGCGTTCGAGGCCGCGCCACGCGAGCACGACGAACAGCGCGCTGGTGGTGACGGTGACGAGGATGATGTTGAGCCCCATGAAGAACGCCGTCCCCGCGGCGTGGCGGACGAGCCGCCGGCGCGCGAGCAGGCGGGCACCGAGGCGGGCACGGGTCGCCAGCGCGACCGTGTGGGCGAGGTCGAGCGCGCCGGTCCCGGCGAGCAGGACCAGCCCGAACCCCAGCGGGGTCAGCCCCGCCCAGGCGGCCAGCGCGACCGCGGCCACGTTGAGCGCGCCCGCGGTCAGGTAGTTGGCCGTGTCGACCAGCGGCCGGCCGAGTGCCCGCTGGTAGCCGACGAGCGCCTGGTTCATGCCCTGGGCGACGTTCAGCAGCGCGAGGACGGCGCTCAGCGCGGCGACGGGCGAGTCGCTCACGAGCGCCAGCAGCACGAACCCGACGACGGCGGGGAGCGCCAGCGCGACCCCGAAGGTGATCAGCGCGCCGAGCACGTACGGCCGGCCGGTGCGGGTGCGCGGCAGCAGCAGCAGGGCGGCCTTCTCCAACCCCCAGCTCAGCATCGGGTTGAGGAACAGCCAGGTGCCGAACAGGGAGGCGTAGGGCCCGAACCTGTCCGGCCCCCACACCGCCAGCAGCGCCACGGGCAGCAACGCCGTCGTGCCGCGGTAGGCGAGGCGCCCGGCGAGCAGCGAGAGCAGGATCCTGCGCGGGACGGCGTCCGTGCCCCACCCGCGGCCCAGCCGCTCGCGCCCGCGCCGGCCGGTCATCTGGCCCTGGTCGCCTCGGTGCCGCCGGCCGGGGCGCGCGCGGGCGCGAGGACGGCGCGCAGGCGCCGGAGCGGTCCGGCCACGGCGCGGGCGGGGAGGA
>DASUZB010000024.1:0-8195 GCA_036377075.1 Actinomycetes bacterium
GCTCCCGGCCGGCCGGGCGCGGGCGCACCGGCGGGCGGCGGCGCTGCTCGACCGGCTCGGCGCCGGCGTGGAGCGGGTCGGCGCGCAGCTGCTCAACGCCGAGCCGGCCGGCGACCAGTGGGTCGTCGAGGCGCTGCGGGCGGCGGGCCGGCGGGCGCTGGCCGAGGGGGCGGCGGACGCGGGCGTCACCTACCTGCGCCGCGCCCTGGCCGAGCCGCCGGTCGCGGCAGCCAGGGGCGAGCTGCTGCGCGAGCTCGGCGCCGCCGAGCGCCGCGCCGGCGACCCGGCCGCGACCGGCCACCTGCGCCAGGCGGTGGAGCTGGCCACCCCGGGACCGGCGGCGGCCGCGGCGGCCACCGAGCTGGCCCAGGCCTTCCTGCAGCAGGGCGAGGCGGCCGGGGCGGTCGGGGTGCTCGACGCGGCCCTGGCCGCCGTCCCGGCGGCCGACCGGGAGCTGGCCGTGCGCCTGGAGGCCGAGCTGATCTCGGCCGCGATGAACGGGCTCACCGGGCTGCCGCTGGCCACCAGGCGGATCGAGGGCCTCCGTGGCGAGGTCCGCGGCGACAACACGGCCGAGCAGGCGCTGCTCGGCACGCTCGCGCCGCTCGCCTCCTGGCGCGGGCAGCCGGCCGCCGAGGCGGTGCGGCTCGCCGAGCTGGCGCTCGCCGGCGGGCGGCTGCTCGCCGAGCAGACCGCCGACTCGCTGCTGTTCTACCAGCCCGTCTACGCGCTGGTGACGGCCGGGCGCTTCGAGGCGGCCGGCCGCCACCTCGACCTGGCCCTGGCCGACGCGCGCGCCCGCGGCTCGCTGCTCGGCTTCGCGCTCGCCTCGCACTTCCGCTCCCTGCTCGCCCTGCGCCGCGGCCAGCTCGCCGACGGCGAGGCCGAGGCGAGCAACGCGGTCGAGGCAGGGTTGCGCCTGCCCTGGCCCCTCGGCCTGCCGGCCGCCGTCTCCGGCCTGGTCGACGTGCTGGTCGAGCGCGGCGAGCTGGCCGCGGCCGAGGCCGCCCTGGCGCACGCCGGCGCCGGCGACGCTGCCGGCGCGCGGCTGCCGGACGCCTACCCGACCCGCATGCTGCTGTACAGCCGCGGGATGCTGCGGCTGGCCCAGGGCAGCGCCGCCGCGGGGCTGGACGACCTGGAGGAGCTGGACCGCCGCGTGCGCCGCTCGCCGGTGCTCGACCCGTTCCAGGTGCCCCACCGGCTGGGCCTGGCGCTGGCCTACGCCGCGCTCGGCCAGGCCGAGCGCGCCCGGCGACCCGCCCGCAGGCAGCTCGCGCTCGCCCAAGCGTGGGGGGCGCCCTGGGTCGTCGGCGCCGCGCTGCGGGTGTCCGGCCTGGTCGACGGCGGCGAGCCGGGGCTGGAACGGCTCCGTGAGGCGGTCGCGGTCCTGGAAGGCGCCGGGGCGCCCCTCGAGCACGCCCACGCCCTCACCGACCTCGGCGCCGCGCTGCGCCGCGCCGGCCGGCGCACCGGCGCCGGCGAGCCGCTCCGCCGCGGCATGGACCTCGCCTACCGCTGCGGCGCGACCGCCCTGGCCGAGCGCGCCCGCGCCGAGCTGGTCGTCCTCGGCGCCCGCCCCCGCCGCCTGGCCGTCTCCGGCATCGACGCCCTCACCGCCAGCGAACGCCGCGTCGCCCAGCTCGCCGCCGAGGGCCGCAGCAACCGCGACATCGCCCAGGCCCTGTTCGTCACCACCCGCACCGTCGAGGTCCACCTCACCAGCGCCTACCGCAAGCTCGGCATCCGCACCCGGGCCGGGCTGCCCCAGGCCCTCGCGCCGGCCGCTCGGCCGGGCAAGGCCCACGCCTGAGACGGCCCTGCACGGTGATCCGAAGCGACAACCCCCGGCCGCGGCGTTGAAGCGGCGCAAGCGGTGCCGTATACCGGGTGGAGATGGACGGGATCACCGGAGCCGGGCCGTCCCGGGTGCTCGCGGCCGCGACCGTCGTCCTGGCCGCGCTGCTGGTCGAGGTCGTGGTCAGGCGGCTGCTGCCGCGCGTGGTGGCCGACCGCAAGCTCGCGGAGGAGCTGAACGCCCGCTGCCGCTGGCCGTTGCGGTTGCTGGTCGCGTTCTCGGTGGTGTGGCTGGTGCTCCCCGTCGCGCGCCTGCGGGCGAGCCTGCACGCCACCGTCGCCCACCTGCTGCTGGTCGGGACCGTCGTGGCCGGGGCGTGGCTCGCCGAGCGTGCCGTGCGCGTCGCCGAGGACGCGCTGATGCGCCGCTTCGAGACGGACGCGCCCACCAGCCTGCGCGCCCGCCGCGCCCGCACCCAGGTGCGCGTGCTCGGGCGGGTGGTGGTCGTGGCGATCATCGTGGTGGCGCTCGCCACCGTGCTGCTGACCTTCCCGCAGGGTCGGACCATCGGCGCGAGCCTGCTCGCCTCCGCCGGGATCGCCGGCATCCTCGCCGGCGTGGCGGCCCGCTCGACGGTCGGCAACCTCATCGCCGGCCTGCAGATCGCCTTCGCCGAGCCGATCCGCCTCGACGACGCCGTCGTGGTGGAGGGCGAGTGGGGCAACATCGAGGAGATCACCCTCACCTACGTGGTGGTGCGCATCTGGGACCGGCGCCGGCTGGTGCTGCCCTCGTCGTACTTCGTCGAGCAGCCGATCGAGAACTGGACGCGCTACTCCGCCGACATCGTCGGCGCGGTCATGCTGTACGTCGACTACGCCACGCCGGTGGACGACGTCCGTGCCGAGTTCGAGCGCATCGTGGGCGAGTCCAAGCTGTGGAACGGCCAGACCGCGATCCTGCAGGTGGTGGACTCCACCGAGCGGACCATGGTGCTCCGGGCCCTGGTCAGCGCCGACAGCGCCCCCAACGCCTGGGACCTGCGCTGCGAGGTCCGCGAGCGCATGCTGGCCTGGCTGCGCAGCGAGCACCCCGAGGCGCTCCCCCGCCTGCGCACCGAGGGCACCGGGAAGGCCTAGTACTCGTCGTGCAGGATCTTGGCGAGGATCTCCGGGGTCTCGCTGGGAACCGCACTGCGAACGCAGATGGTCTCCATCGCGTGCATGTACTGGTCGACTTCCTCGCGCTTGTTCAGGTACAGCG
Organism: Actinomycetes bacterium; assembly: GCA_036377075.1. Taxonomy (GTDB): domain Bacteria; phylum Actinomycetota; class CALGFH01; order CALGFH01; family CALGFH01; genus DASUZB01. The sequence continues at coordinate 3,062 of DASUZB010000024.1, forward strand.
CGCTGGTCAGGTGCTCGATGTAGGCGACGTCGGGAAGGTCCTGGTCGGCGAACCGCAGCAGGCTGAACGCGCTGACCAGGGCCGGGTGCGCCCCGGCGCCGAGCGGCAGCACCTGCAGGATGAGGTTCGGAAGCTCGGTCGCTTCGAGCAGCCGCTCGACCTGCGCGCGCATCACCTTGCGGCCGCCCACCGGCCGCCGCAGGGCGGCCTCGTCCACCACCGCCCACAGCTGCGGAGGGTTCGGCCGCGTCAGCACCGTCTGCCGCGTCTGGCGCAGCTCGACCCGCCGCTCGACGTCCTCGGGCGGCTCGGCCAGCTGCGCGCGGATCACCGCGCGCATGTAGTCCTCGGTCTGCAGCAGCCCAGGCACGAGGTGGCCCTCGTAGGTGCGGATGCGCGTCGCCACCGACTCCAGGTCCACGAAGGCGCGGAACCACTGCGGCAGCACGTCGCCGAACTGCTGCCACCAGCCGGGCGCGTTGGCCTCGCGCGCCATGGTGAGCAGGACCTCGACCTCGCCAGGATCGGTGACACCGTACAGTGCGAGCAGATCCGCCACGTCGCGGTCCTTGAAGCCGACCTGGCCGTTCTCCAGACGGTGGATCTTCCATTCGGATGCCCGGATCGCCTCGCCAGCCTGCTCGCGAGAGATGCCCTGCTCGGTGCGCAGCCGGCGCAGTTGCGCGCCGACCAGCATCCGGCGGACGGTCGGACCACCACCCGGTTGCACCTCGGCCAAGCCCGCCTCCCGATAGCCAGCGCACAGTATGCCATCTCGGTCAGGTCATACCTAGGAGTGCGCTTGCTCGGGACGGCGCCCTTCAGCCGACGGTCGCGGTCGAGGCGCACAGCTGCTCCAGGCCGCGATCCGCCGGGGCATGGCCTCAGCCCGGGATGCCGAGCTTCCGCTTGATCTGGTCGACGTCGCCCTGGAGGGCCGTGATCGCGTCCAGGATGTTCTGCAGGTTGCCCGGGTGCGTGCGGTGGTCGGACTCGTCCCCGCGCAGCACCGTCGTGAACGCGTTGTCGACGTCCTTGAACTGGTTGTCGAAGTACTCCTTGGTCTCATGGTCCACGATGCTCAGATCCTCCTGGGGCGCGGTGCCGCCGTGGAACGCGACGACGGTCCTGACGAGCGCGTCGGCGACCCGGCCGACGTTGTCGATCAGCCAGTCGTTGTCGGCGCGGTTGGTCAGGAAGCCGAACTCGATGCAGATGCCCCCCTCGGCGCCGGCCGCGAGGGCGTCGTCGAGCGCGTAGTAGTGGTTGATGTCGATCGTGTAGTTGGTCGGGTTGTTGCCGCCCGGGTAGCCGGCGGCGTTGTGCTCGGCGCGCCAGCGGTCCCCGAACTTCTTGCTGGCGACGTGGTTGGAGAGCCGCTCGTCGAAGCCGAAGCTGCAGCCGCGCGAGCTCTGGTTCTTGCTGCCGTCGCAGTGGAAGGCGAAGAACGCGTCCATCGCCGGGTACGACGACGGGTCCGCCAGGATCTTGAGCGGCGTGTGCCCCGCCGCCACGAGCTTGGGCTCGAGCGTGTCGAACAGCCGCTTGACGTACTCCTGCTCGGTCTCCCCGCAGCAACCGGGGGTGCCGGTCCGCCCCGTGGTGCGGGGGACGTGGCCGAGCTGGCAGCCGATCCTAGCCACGGCTGTTCTCCGTCGCTCGGCGGACGAGGTCCTCGTCGTCGGGCCGGTCCTCCGGGAACTCGGCGAGGAAGTCCTCGTAGGACAACGGCTCGATCTTGACGGTGTCCGGGACCTCGTCGATCCCGTCGGCTCCCGGCTCCGCCTCGTGGGTCATGAACCAACCTCCCTGTCGACGCCAGGGCATCCAAGCCGTGGCCTGCCCTGCCTTCGGCGCAGACGGTGTGACAGCGCCCCCCTGAAGGTGCCGCCATCACAGCACGGGCAAAGCAGGTGGTCCATCCCCACATCGGCGCATAGCAAGGCAAAGATCACGCCTCGGCCGTACCCTGCGCCAGCCCGGCTCCTCGGCAGCCGCTTCACGCATCCGGACGCCGCTGTGGCCGGCGACGGGTAGCCTGCGGGGCGACGGCTGGACCTGGTCGAGAGGAGGAGCTGCATGGACCACGCCTCGCGGCGGGTCACCTTCCCCAGCGAGGGGGAGACCCTCACGGGCGTGCTGTTCACGCCCCCGGACCCGCCCGGACGGTTGCCTGCCGTGGTGGTCGCCGGCGGCCAGACCTGCGTCAAGGAGCAGATGGCCCAGCCGTACGCCGAGCGGCTCGCCGCCCGCGGCTGCGCCGCCCTCGCCTTCGACTTCCGCGGCTTCGGCGAGAGCACCGGAGTCCCCCGCGACTACGAGTCGCCCGCCCGCAAGGTCGAGGACGTCCGCAACGCGCTCACCTTCCTGGCAGGCCAGCCGGACCTCGATCCCGGTCGCCTGGCGGCGCTGGGCATCGGCGTCGGCGCCGGCTACGCGGCGGTCGCCGCGGCCGAGGATCCCCGCCTTCGTGCGCTCGCCCTGGTGGCGCCGGGGCTGCAGGACGGCGAGATCGTCCGGGCCCGCTACGGCGGCCCAGAGGCCGTCGCCGAGCGCGTCGCCCGCGGCCAGGCCGCCCAGCGCAGGTACGAGGAGACCGGCGAGGTCGACTACGAGCCCGTCGTCACTCCCGGCGATCCGGCCCCGCTGACCGACTACTTCCTCAACCCCGACCGGGGCGGGGTGCCAGGGTGGTCCAACCGCTACGCCGTGATGGCCTACCCCGAGTGGCTGGCCTTCGACCCGATCAGCGCCGCGTCGAGGATCACCGTGCCGACGTTCATGGTCCACAGCGAGGAGGCGACCCAGCCCGAGGGAGCCCACCGCTTCTTCGCCCGCCTGGCCGGGCCGAGGACCGAGCTGTGGACCAGTGGCGTCCAGTTCGACTTCTACGACCGGGACAGCCACGTCACGCCTGCGGTCGACGCGGTCGTCGACCACCTCGACGCCGCCTTTGGGCGCACGGACACGGCCGCTCCGGCCGAGCACGAGTGAACTGGAGGAGGAACCAGGTGGACAAGCCCACGGTGGACCGCTGGTTGGACGCGTACGTCGCAGCCTGGAAGACCTACGACCGCGAGCAGATCGAGGCGCTCTTCGCCGACGACGTCCGCTACCGTTACCACCCCTACGACGACCCCGTCGAGGGCCGCGAGGCCGTCGTCGCAGCCTGGCTCGGCGAGGGCGACGCCACCGGCGCCTCGACCCGGGACGAGCCCGGCACCTACGACGCCACCTACCGCGCGATCGCCGTCGACGGCCAGGTCGCGGTCGCCACCGGCAGGAGCGCCTACCGCAAGCCTGGTGGCCCGGTCGAGCAGGAGTTCGACAACTGCTTCGTGATCCACTTCGACCAAGACGGCCGCTGCACGGACTTCACCGAGTGGTTCATGGAGCGGCCAGCCGGTTCGGCGACGTGAGCTCGAGCGATGAGGGAGCACCACCTGGCGGACTGTGACCGTCGAGGTGTCCAGTCACACGAGCATGCTGGTGGGCGTGACAGGGCTCGAACCTGTGACCTTGTCGTTGTAAGCGACACGCGCTACCACTGCGCCACACGCCCTCGGTCAGCATCCCCGCAGCCCAGAGGCATCGTTCTGCGCCTCGGCCGGAGAATGCGACGCGCTCCAGAGCATACCCGTCCGAGATCAGCTCGCTCGACTGTACCGAGGCGGAGGTCGACGACGACGAGGCCTACTCCGCGTCAGGCGACCGAGGCAGCCTCGTCCGGAGGAAGGTCGGTGGATGGTGTCACGGCGATCCAGCCAAGAGCTGCAAGATCCCGAATAGCCGCGACGATGTCCTGTTCGGCAAGTGGCGGGGTTCGCCGCTGCTTCCAGAGCTGCACCTTCTTGAGCACTTCGAGTTCGGTCGGCGCCCGGTGGAGCTGCTGGCGCAGGGCGCCCGTAGCGAAGTGCACGCTGGCGGCCAGCTCGGTCTCGGCGCTGTCGAGGCGGGCCAGCAGGTCAGCCACCCGACGGATCGCCTGCTCGTGCGGAGCCAGGGTGGCCCCGTAGCGGGTACGAGCATCCGCAAACGTCGGACCCGGACGGACGGCGAGCATGCGACCCGTTCGAGTCTCCGTCAGGACGCCGTTGTTGACCAGGCGGGTAAGCGCCCGAGCGAGGTCCTCCGCGAAGGGACCATAGCTGGCCTCCAGGAAGTTGAGCCCAGTCGGGATACCGCCGACGGTGGCGAAGTACGCCAACTTCTGCAGACGCGTCCGGCCCACCGGCCAGGCATGGGGGGTCTCGCTGACTTGGCGAACCACCTCGGCAAGGGCGATCCAACCGGGCTCGAGCCGCGCATTGGGAACCGTCTCGGGTCGCGGCGCGCGCGCAGCAAGAAACTCCACCGTGGCCTGCTCGTCCGGCGCGTCAAACGGCGCGTAGAGCACGACTGGGATTGGTAGCTGGTCCAAGTGCCGAAAGATGGTCGGACCGACCGTGGCCCAGTCCAGCCCGCCGCTGCCGGCGCCGAGTGGAGGCACCGCGAGCGACGTGACTCCCCACTCCCCCACATGCTCGGCCAGGTACGCCAGTCCCCGCTCGACATCGGCCACCCGGGACACCGAGCGCCAATGGTCCTTGGTCGGGAAGTTGATCACCCAGGGATCGATCAGCCCACGCCACAGGTAGGGCTCGCCGAGGCGTACCTGACCTGCCTCACAGCGCCGCTGGTAGTCGGCGAACATCTCCGGGAACCGCCGCTTGAACTCCAGCGCGATGCCCTTGCCCATCACCCCGACGGTGTTGACGGTGTTCACAAGTGTCTGCGCGCTGGACTCGAACAGATCACCCTTGCGCACGGCTTCGATCATGGGGCACTCCGAAAGAACAGGTCGGGGTGGACGCGGATCGGGAGTGGTCGTCCCTGCAGGTGCTCGCGTAGCCGCTGAGCAGCAGCCTCACCAGGGACGTGAGCACCACGGATGAACGCCGGCGGCACACGATCAGGCACCAGAACGTCCGCCATTCGCCGCTGCCGGGCCTCCAAACTACGGCTTGCCAGGTGCAACCACCAGTCTCCAACGCGGGTGTGGACAGAGCGCCAACCGCTCCGATTCCGCCACCTCCCGTATCCCTTTACGACCTTCGGTCGCCAGAAGGGAGGAAGCATGCATTCGAGAAGAAGC
>DASUZB010000025.1:0-3710 GCA_036377075.1 Actinomycetes bacterium
GAGTCGTGACGGCAATCCGCCCGGTGCGCATGGAGATGCGGCGGTGGACCGGCGACGGGAGCCGCCGGGCGAGCCCGAGCAGGTCGTCGTCGCTGGTGACAGTGAAGCCGTAGCTGGTCAGCAGGCGCCGCATCGTCTCCGGCGTCCACGCTGAACGGCGCGGCTCATCCGCCCACGGGCTGCGTCGGCGTGCGGACGCGTTCATCGCACGGGCGACGATCCGACCGAGCGCGGCCAGCACGGATCGCGACTGATAGTTGACGATCAGGTTGCTGCCCGGCGCGGACAGGGCGCTGACGACGGCGACGGTGGCGGCAACGGCAGGGCGGTGCAGGTACGGCACGACGCCCTCCCAGATCCACGTCGTCGGCGCGGACGGCTGATGCCCAGCCTCGGCGAGCGCGGCGTCCAGCCGGTCGCGGGTGAAATCAACCGGCACGTAACGCAGCGACCTGGCGACCGGGACCTGGTCACCGATCCGGTCTTGCTTTTCGTGCTGGGATGGGGGGCGGTCGACCTCGAAAACGTCGGCACCGGCCAGCTCCTTCATCCGCCAGGCGCGGGCGTCCAGGCCCGCGCCGAGGATGACGACCTGCGGCGCTGGTCGTGCGCGCACCGCCTCATCGATCGCGATCGTGCGCGGGACCATCAACTCGGCGCACGCACGCACCGCCTCGTAATCGACCCGTTCGGCCCAGTCTGCAGGCGGCATGCCGGCACGGACCTGGTCGACGGGGACCCGTTCTGCGTCGCGCAGCATCGTGATCGCCACCGGGTCGGCGAACCGGCCGACCGCGATGCGTCCATCTGCGGCGGCCCGGCCCTGGCAGACCAGAACGGCGGTACGGCTGGCTTCCATCGCCGTCATGCTAGCGGCGTCGAGGCGTTCGACCTTCCAGTTGGCCGCCCGGATCGACACCGGCCAGCCCGCCGACCTCGCCGAAGGTGGCCAACAAGAATCTGCATTCCTGGCCAGCTGAGCGCTTCACGGCCAACCCGGCGCACGTCAGCGACCCGGCCTGGCCAACTACCGCCTGTCGTCACAACGACCCAAAGGGCCCGCACAGCCCCACGTTGCACCCGGTCTGCGATGGATCCCGCTTATGACCACGCTGGCCGACCGGCTCCTGCCTGACCCGCTGTGGCAGCGCGTCCAGCCGCTGCCACCCTCACCCTCCCCACGCCCGCGCCGGCGCGCCTCGCAACGTGGCCACGTGCTGGCGGCGCTTCAGTGAGTGGGCCCGCGCCCCGATGTTCGTCCGTCGTCGGCGACATTGAGCAGTTGGCCAGGAATATCGCGCCACTGCTTGGCAACCCAGACAACCACACGTCGGCTTTGGTGCAGTTTCAACAGGCTTCCAGCTAGCTGACGCTGCCGCCAGTGACAGCGCGGAGCCGCAGGACCACGTCGAGCCCGGTGCTGGGCGCTGGGCAGAGCTCGATTGAACCACCGTCGGTGGCCAGGAGCTGGCGGACGATCGCCAGGCCGAGGCCGAAGCCGCCACCGTGGCCGTTACGCGGCGTCGCTCCCTGCCAGAAGCGGTCGAAGGCTCGCTTCCGGTCGTCTGGGCTCAGGCCGGGGCGGCACCAACAGCTGGTACGACCCCAACGGCGAGCATCCCACGACACCGACCGACCGCAACGGCCACGGGACCTGGACAATGGGCGCCATGGTCGGCGGGGACGCCGGTGGCACGGCGATCGGCGTGGCCCCCGACGCCCGCTGGATCGCGGTGAAGATCTTCAACGACCGCGGGACGACGACCTCGACCATGATCCACCGCGGCTTCCAGTGGCTGCTCGACCCGGACGGGAACCCAGCCACCGCCGACGCCCCCAACGTCGTCAACGACTCCTGGACGATGTCGGTCGGCGGCTGCAACCTCGACTTCCAGCTCGACCTCAGGAACCTCCGGGCCGCCGGGGTCCTGCCGGTGTTCTCGGCCGGCAACTACGGCCCCCTCGCGGGAACGGTGCTGAGCCCGGCCAACAACCCCGAGGCGTTCGCCGTGGGCGCCACCGACGACACCGACGTCTTGGCCCCGTCGAGCAGCCGCGGCCCGTCGGCCTGCCCCGAGGCCATGGCCCCGAAGCTGGTCGCCCCCGGGGTGGGCGTGCGCGCCAGCGACCTGTACGGCTCCTACCTCGACGTCTCCGGGACCTCGATCGCGGCCCCGCAGGTCGCCGGGGCCCTGGCCCTGCTGCTGGACGCCTTCCCCGGGCTGTCGGCCGACCAGCAGGCCGCGGCCCTGGAAGGCGGCGCCCTTGACCTCGGTGTCAGCGGCCCCGATGGTGACTTCGGTAGCGGGCGTCTGGATGTCTTGGCGGCCTACCAGTGGCTGGCCAGGACGCCGGGGTTCACCTTGGCGGCGGCGCCGTTCTCGGTGACGACCTTGCAGGGTGGGACGGCCAGCTACGACGTCGTGGTCGGCGGCAGCAATGGGTTCACTGGTGCTGTCGCTTTGTCGTTGACCGGGCTGTCGGCGGCGCAGGCGAGTTGGAGCTTCGACCCGCCGGTCGTCCAGGGCGGCTCGGGAGTGACACAGCTCACCGTGACGACCGCGGCGACGATGGCGCCGGGCAGCTATCCGCTGACGATCACCGGGACCAGCGGGTCACTGGTCCACTCGGCCCAGGTCACGCTGGTGGTGCCGGCGCCGCCGGACTTCACCCTCGCCGCCGGTCCCGCCTCCCAGAGCGTCGCCGCCGGCGACTCGGCGGTGTCCAGCGTTGTGGTCGGGTCGGCGAACGGGTTCGCCGGACAGCGTCACGCTGTCGCTGAGTGGGCTCCCGACCGACGTCGGCAGCGCCGGCTTCAGCCCGATGGTGGTGGCCGCGGCGGGGGTGGCCCAGCTCACGATCGCGACCGCGGCTGGGGCTCCGGCGGGCAGCTACCCGCTCACCGTGACCGGGACCAGCGGGTCATTGGTCCACTCGGCCCAGGTCACGCTGGTGGTGACTCCGCCGGCCGACTTCGGCCTGGCTGTGGCCCCCTCCTCGAGGACGGTGTGGCGTGGCGGCTCGACCAGTTGGACGGTGACCACCGGCTCCACAGGCGGGTTCGCGGGGACGGTGAGCCTCTCGGTGGCTGGGTTGCCGTTGGGGGCGACGGTCGGCTTCAACCCGGGCACGGTCGCCGCGCCGGGCGGCTCCATGCTCATGGTCAGGACCGCCGCCAAGACCCCGAGAGGGACCTATGTCCTGATGGTGAGCGGCAGCAGCGGGTCCAGGATCCATCAGGCAACCACGACGTTGACCGTCAGGTAGCAGCGACCAGCTAGCCTCGACCCGAGGCGGTGCGTGATGACAGCTCCAGGGCCTGGCCGCTACCGGGCGGGTCGCCGTGGCTGGCATGGGCCCCCGGTCGTCGCCTGCGCTCTGCTGGCCCTCGCGGTCGTCCTGGCCCTGACGGCCACTGTCGCCGGCCGGGCCAGCGCCGCCCCCGCCGATGGGGTCCTGGCCGTCAGGGCCAGGACGCTCCAGGCCGAGCTGGACCGACGCCACGACACCATCGAGCGGTTCACCGAACGGGTGAACGCGACCAAAGAGCACCGCCGCCAACTCGGCGACCCTACCGCTGGGGGATGACCGGGCCCGACAGCTTCGACTGTTCGGGGCTGACCGGCTCGGCCTACCGGGCCGCCGGGGTCTCCATCCCGCGGGTGTCAAGGGCCCAATGGGGCGCCGGCCCCCACCTCGCGCTGGCCAAC
>DASUZB010000026.1:0-12987 GCA_036377075.1 Actinomycetes bacterium
TGGAGGCCGACCGCCTCGCCGGGGTCCGCGGCCTCGCCCCCCGCCTCGGCGTCCGCCGCGCCGCCGCGCTCGTGGTGGCCAGCTACGCCGCCACCCTGGTCCTGGCCGCCGGCAGCGGTCTGGCCGCCGGGGACCGGCCGGTCGTGCTCGCCGGCACGGGGGCCTCGCTGGTCCTGGCCGCCGCCGCCCTCGCCGCCGGCGCGCGCGGGCGGCCCGACGACCGCCGCGTCGCCTACCGGCTGCTGCTGGCGGCCGTCATCGCCCTCGCGGTCGGCTGGGCCGCCGGGGTGCGCCCCTGACGGCGCCACCGCGCAAGTCCGCAGAAGTGCGGACGGGACCTCGCCCTGGCGGCCGGATGTCTCGGGACAACTACGGTGATTCCGGGCGCCTGTGGACGATGAATTCTCACCCTGCCGCGGTGAGGAGTTACGCTTTGCCTGGTCGTCTCGCGCCCCGGCGGCCACAGGAAGTCTGCGCAGTCGCGCACCACGGAGGTCGTGCATGGTGCTCCCTGCCCTGGATGGCAAGACCCGCTGTCGTTGGGCTGCCACCGATCCCGTCCTCGCCGCCTACCACGACTCGGAGTGGGGAGAGCCACCGCTCGGGGAGGCCGGGTGGTTCGAACGGCTCTCGCTCGAGGTGTTCCAGAGCGGCCTGTCCTGGCGCACCGTGCTGGCCAAGCGCGACGGCTTCCGGCGTGCCTTCCACGACTTCGAGCCGAAGATCGTCGCCGCCTTCACCACCCGGGACGTCACCGCCGTGCTGCGCGACCCCGGCATCGTCCGCAACCGCGCCAAGGTCCTGGCCACGATCGAGAACGCCAAGACGGTCCTGGCCCTCGCCGAGGCGCACGGCTCCTTCGCCAACTGGGTGTGCTCCCAGCCCGGCGGCCTCGAGGAGCAGCAGCGCACCTACCGGCAAACATTCCAGTTCGCCGGCCCCCAGGTGCTGGAGGCGTTCCTGCAGAGCGTCGGCCGGGTCGAGCCGCCCCACGAGCCGGGCTGCTGGCGCCTGGAATCGTGACCGCGGCACCGGCCACCGCGGCCAGGTGAGCGGCACGCCCCCGGCGGGCGCCGTCCGCGTCGGCGACGACGGCCCGGTACGGGTCGTGACCATCGACCGGCCCGAGCGGCGCAACGCCGTCGACCTGGCCACCTCCCAGGCCCTGACCGCCGCGTTCGCCGCCTTCGACCGCGACGACGGCGCCGCCGTCGCCGTGCTCACCGGTGCCGGCGGCACCTTCTGCGCCGGCGCCGACCTCAAGGCCCTCGCCAGCGGCGAGGCCCGGCCGCTGCACGAGGACGGCCCGGAGGCGCCGATGGGCCCGACCCGCATGCAGCTCTCCAAGCCGGTGATCGCGGCCGTCGAGGGCCACGCCGTCGCCGGTGGTCTGGAGCTCGCGCTCTGGGCCGACCTGCGGGTGGTCGCGGCCGACGCGGTACTCGGGGTCTTCTGCCGCCGCTTCGGCGTACCCCTCGCCGACCTCGGCACCATCCGGCTGCCCCGGCTGGTCGGCCACGGCCGCGCGATGGACCTGATCCTCACCGGCCGGTCCGTCGCCGCCGACGAGGCGCTCGCCATCGGCCTGGCGAACCGGGTGGTCCCGCCCGGCCGGGCGCTCGCCGAGGCGCTCGCCCTCGGCCACCAGCTCGCCCGGCTGCCGCAGCGCGCCATGCGCAACGACCGCCGCTCCGCGATCGAGCAGTGGTCGCTGCCGGAGGCCGAGGCGGTCCGCAACGAGGTCCGCCTCGCCATCGACACGGTCGCCTCCGGCGAGACCTTCGCCGGCGCCGGCCGCTTCGCCGGCGGCGAGGGCCGCCACGGCCAGCCCGTCAGGGGGTAGCGTGCTCGTGCGTACCGCCCTGGCCGGCGAGCTGGACGCCGTCGGCCGGCTCACGGTGCGCGCCTACGCCCCCTACGTCCCGCCCACCTCGCCGTACAACCAGCGGCTGGCCGACGCCGCCGACCGGGCCGCCAACGCCAGCCTGCTGGTGGCCGTCGGCGAGGCGCCCGTCGAGCTGCTCGGTACCGCCACCCTGGTGCTCGGCGACGGCCCCTACGCCGAGCTGGCCGGCCCCGGCGAGGCCGAGCTGCGCATGCTCGCCGTCGACCCCGCCGCCCGACGCCGCGGCGTCGGCGGCGCCCTGGTCCAGGCGGTGCTCGACCGCGCCAGGGCCAGCGGGGCGCGGCGCATGCTGCTGTCGACCCTGCCGGCGATGCACGACGCGCACCGGCTCTACCGGCGCTTCGGCTTCACCCGCGCCCCGGACCTCGACCACCGGCCCGTGCGGGGGGTCGAGCTGCTCGCCTTCACCCTCGACCTGTCCGCGCCGCCAGCGGCGGTAGGGTTCGACCCATGACCGACGAGCAGGTGGCGGCACTGGTCGACACGATGCCGTTCGCCCGGCTGGTCGGCGTGGAGCTGCTCGCGGCGGCGCCGGGCGAGGTCCGCGGCCGGCTCGCCTGGCAGCCGGAGCGCTGCACCGCCGGCGGCGTCCTCCACGGCGCGGCCCTGATCGCCCTCGCCGACTCGCTCGGCGCCCTGTGCGCCTACCTGAACCTGCCGGCCGGCGCGAGCACCAGCACCATCGAGAGCAAGACCAACTTCTTCCGGGCGGTCCGCGACGGCCACGTCGACGCCACCACCCGCCCGCTGCACGTGGGACGCTCCACGATCGTGGTGCAGACCGACCTCCGCGACGCCGACGGCCGCCGCGTCGCCCAGGTCACCCAGACCCAGTCGGTGCTCGCCCCACCTCAGCTTGGGACGTAGAGGAAGTAGTCGCCCTCCTCCTCGTCCCACTCCATCGCCACCGCGCCGCTGGACGCGGCCGCGCGAACGAACTGCAGGAAGCCGGCGTAGCCGAGGTCCTTCTCCGACCAGCCCGGGTTGCGCTTGCGCAGCTGGTCCTTGAGGCCGGAGAGGGGCACGTCCTCGTCGTCGCCCTGCAGGGCCTTGACGGTCGCCTGCAGCAGCGAAAAGGCCTGGTCGCCCTGGCCGCCGGCGGGGAAGTCCACCGCCGGGTCGCCCGGCGCGGCGCCGTCGGCCAGCGAGATCGCCCCGTTGCGCTCGAGCTGGCGCAGCAGCTCGCCGAAGGCGCGGAAGCCGTAGTCCGCCTCGGAGAAGGTCGGGTCCTTGCGCAGCACCGCCCGCTTGAGGGTGGAGGCGAGCACCGGCTCGGCGCCGCTCTGCTTCAGCCCGGCCAGCGTCTGGGTGATCACCCGCTGGAGGTCCTGCAGGTCACGGTCACCGCCGACCGGTGCCTGCCGCTTGTTCCGCTTGGCGCCACCCGAGGCCTTCTTGGCCGCGCCGTTGCCGGACGTCGCGGGCCGCTTTGGCGGCTCGCCGGGCGGCTCGCTCACCCCGGGCAGGCGGTCGTAGAACAGGAACTCGTCGCACGCCGGCGGCAGCAGGTTGGACGTCGACCCCTTGACCCCGATGCCGATCACCCGCCGGTTCAGCGCCCGCAGCGCCGCGACCAGCGGGGTGAAGTCCGAGTCGCCCGAGGCGATCACGAAGGTGGAGACGAACCCGCGTTCGTAGGCGAGCTCCATGGCGTCGACCGCGAGCTTGATGTCGGCCGCGTTCTTGCGCACCATCCCGGTGCGCTGCGGGATGTCGATCAGCTCGCAGTTGTGCTGGACCAGGCTGCGCCGGTCGTCCGAGAACAGCGTCCAGTCGGCGTAGGCACGCCGCGCCACCACCCGTCCCCGCTCGGCCAGGGCGTCCATGATCGGGCCGATGTCGAAGGTCCGGCCGATGTCGCGGGCACCGAGGACGAGGTTCTCGTGGTCGATGAACAGCGCGATACGTTCTTCGTCGGTCGGCATGGCCAAACCCTACTCCGATTCGCGCCGTCCCGGCGCGCCGATGGCCGGGGGCCTGCGCGTGAGTCGCCCGCCGCGCCACTGTCGCCCTGCCTGCGGGGCAGTCGTACCCTTGAGCATCGTTGGATCCGGCTGGAGGAGGCGCCATGCGGCTGCAGGGCAAGCGGGTGATCGCGCTGGTGGAGCAGGAGTTCGAGGACCTGGAGCTGTGGTACCCCGTGATCCGCCTGCGCGAGGAGGGCGCCGAGGTGGTGGTCGCCGGGCTCGGCGCCGACGTCTACACCGGCAAGTACGGCCTGCCCGCCGAGCCGGACGCGCACGTCGACGAGCTCGACATGGCCGACTTCGACGGCATCCTGGTGGTCGGCGGCTGGGCGCCCGACAAGCTGCGCCGCTCCGAGAAGGTCCTCGAGCTGGTCCGCGAGGCCGACGGCGCCGGCAAGCTGCTCGGCGTCATCTGCCACGGCGGCTGGGTCCCCGCCTCGGCCGGCGTCCTCAAGGGCCGCACCATGACCTGCACCCCCGGCATCAAGGACGACGTCGCCAATGCGGGCGCCACCTACGTGGACGAGCCGGTCGTCGTGGACGGCAACCTGGTCACCGCCCGCCGCCCACCCGACCTGCCGCAGTACGGGGCCGCCCTGGTCGACGCGCTGGCCGGCGGCGCGTAGCGAAACGCTCGTCACGCCCAGGTAGGGCACGGTGACGCCGCCGCCCAGGGCGAGCCTCCGCGCAACCAGGCCCTGACGGCCAGGTTCGTGGCTGCCCGGTCGCAGAACGCCTCGGCTACCGGGCGTACCTGGCGCTCGGCTCGGGAAGCCGGAAGGTGACCCCGGTCAGCTGCTCGGACCGCTGCCACAGGCGGCGCTGCACCTCGGCGTCGTGGGAGCGGGCGCTGGACTCCAGGCGGACCGGGTGGCCGCCGAAGCCGAAGCGGCCCTCGGACCCGTAGTACTCGCCGCCCTTGGCGGTCGGGTCGGTGGCGGCGCGGAGCGTCGCCAGCGCGCCCATCGCCGGGCTGCGCTGCCCGAGCGCGGCCATCAGCGGCGTCGCCACCAGCCGCATCCCCAGTGGCAGGTGCCGCTGCAGCTCGGTCGTCACCGCGCCGGGGTGGACGGCCACCGCGATCGTGGGCGCGCCGGCCGCGACCAGGCGCCGCTGCAGCTCGTAGGTGAACAGCAGGTTCGCCAGCTTCGACTGGCCGTAGGCGGCGGTGCGCCGGTAGCGACGCTCGGACTGCAGGTCGTCGAGGTCGATCCTGCCCTGGCGGTGGGCCATGCTGCTGACCGTCACGACCCGCGAACCGGGCACCGCCAGCAGGCGGTCGAGCAGCAGCCCGGTCAGGGCGAAGTGGCCCAGGTGGTTGGTGCCGAGCTGCAGCTCGAAGCCGTCCTCGGTGCGGCCGTACGGGGGCATCATCACGCCGGCGTTGTTGATCAGCAGGTCCAGGCGCGGATGCCTGGAGCGCAGCTCCTCGGCGGCCTGGCGGACCGAGGCGAGCGAGGCCAGGTCGAGCCGCAGCGTCTCCACCTTGGCCGCGGAGGTGGCCGCCGCGATGCGGTCGGCGGCGTCGGCGGCCTTGGCGAGGTCGCGGCAGGCCAGCACGACGGTGGCGCCGCGCCCGGCCAGCACCCTGGCCGCCTCGAACCCGATCCCGGTGTTGGCCCCCGTGACCACGACCGTCCGTCCCTGCTGGTCGGGCACCTCGGCGGCGGTCCACGGCCGATCCTGGCCGCTCGCGTTGCGCTGGCTCATCGCGTCCTCCACAATCGGGACTGTCATCCCGGTTCAGGATACGGGACGACCGTCCCGGTTGTCCATCGAGGTCGAGGGGAGGCGGCACCGATGGCCACGACGCCCACGCCGGCGCACGGTGGCGGCAGGGCCGTCCGCGCCGACGCCCGGCGCAACCGGGCGCGGGTCCTCGAGGTGGCCATCGAGGCCTTCGCGACCGAGGGGCTGTCGCTGCCGGTCCACGAGATCGCCCGGCGCGCCGGCGTCGGCACCGGCACCGTCAGCCGGCACTTCCCGACCAAGGAGTCGCTGTTCGAGGCGATCGTCTTCAGCTTCGCCGAGCGGCTCGTGGGGCGGGCGCGACAGCTTGCCGCGACCGAGGACCCCGGCGCCGCGTTCTTCGACTTCTTCGCCGCCATGGTGGGGGAGGGCGCGGCCAACCGCGCCCTGGCCGACGCGCTGGCCGGCGCCGGCTTCGACGTCGAGGCCGCCGCGTCCCGCGCCGAGCACGACGTCATGGGCGCGCTGCGCGACCTGCTGGCCCGCGCCCAGCAGGCAGGGGCGGTCCGCGACGACGTCGACGCCGCCGACGTCAAGGCGCTCATGGTGGGCTGCCTGGCCCGCGAGCGCCCCGGCGGCGACCCCGGCGCCGTGGACCGGATGGTCGCCGTCGTCCGCGAGGGCCTCCGCCGGCCGTCGCCCGGCTGACTCCGTCAGGATCAGGCGCGGCGCAGGCGCAGCAGCGCGCAGCCGGCGGCCTCGGCGCGCGGGCCGGCCTCGCCGAACACGCCGCGGACGAAGCCGGCTTCGCCGGCGATGTCGAGGTAGTGGGCGCGGGCGTCGACGGCGGCGTCGAGTGCCGATTGGCCGTAGAGCGAGTACGGCCCGACGGTGGTGACCAGCACGTCGCCGGGCTCGGGCAGCGCCCGGACGCTGCCCGGCCGGGTCGCGTCGGCGACCGCGCCGTCGAGGCCGTGCTCGGCGGCGAGCGCCTCCACCTGCGCCGCCGTCCGCCCGGCGACCACCGGGCGGCAGCCGAGCGCGACCAGCTCGGCGAGCACCAGCCTGCCGGTGTAGCCGGTGGCGCCGAAGACGACGATGCGCGCGCCCATGCTGAAGCCCTCACCACCGCCTCGGGTCGTTGCCGAATCCCCGGTCGCCTCGCCTGCGGGGCATCCGCCGGATCCTACAGGTACGGGCGCTCGCACCCTTGACATGCGCGGTCTCGACGCGCACAAACGAGGCAACGGTCGCGTCGCGCCGGTACGGTGCGAGGGAGGCAAGGCCATGGCTCGTCACCTCATCGTCGCCCACCAGACCGCCGCCAGCCGGGAGCTGATCGACCGCGTCCGGGAGCTCGCCGGCCGCGACCCGGACGCCGAGTTCGTCCTGCTGGTCCCCGCCACGCCAACCAGCCACCTGCTCACCTGGGAGGAGGGCGAGGCCAGGCAGCGGGCCGCGCGGCGCGCCCAGGAGGCGAGCAAGGCGCTGCGGCGCGAGGCCGGCGCCAACGTGGTGGACGCGAAGGTCGGCTCGCACGCACCGCTGGACGCGGTCGGCGACGAGCTGCGCGCCTCGCCGGGCTACGCCAGCATCGTGCTGTCCACCTTCCCGCCGGGCATCTCCCGCTGGCTCCAGATCGGCCTGCCCAGGCGGCTCCGCGTCCGCTACCGCCTGCCGGTCGAGCACGTGGTCGCGGCGCCCGCCCAGGCGGCGACCCACCGCTGACCGGCGCCGGGAGGGCGGCGACGTCGCCGCCGCGGGCGGGCCGCCGCCGACCCGTAGCGTTACGTCAACCTGAGAGGGCGCTGGCCCGGCTCAGGATTCCTCGGAGCGCGCGACCAGGTAGGCGGCGGCCTGGGCGACGGGGCGGATCACCAGCAGGTCGACGTCGACGTGCGGCGGCCGGGTGACCGCGAAGGCGATGCAGTCGGCGATGTCGTCGGCGGTCAGCGGCTCGACGCCGCGGTAGACCTGGACCGCGCGCTCGCGGTCGCCGTGGAAGCGGACCACGGAGAAATCCGTCTCCACCATGCCGGGGGCGATCTCGGTGATCCGGATCGGCTCGCCGTTGAGCTCCAGCCGCAGGGTGTCGGTGATCGCCCGCACCGCGTGCTTGGAAGCGGTGTAGCCGACGCCGCCCGGGTAGACCTCGAAGCCGGCGATGGAGCCGAGGTTGACGACGTGGGCGTGCGGCGCCGCGCGCAGCAGCGGCAGGAACGCGCGGGTCACCCGCAGCAGCCCGAGCACGTTGACGTCGAGCATGCGCGCCCAGTCACGCTCGTCCCCGTCGGCCACCGGCTCCAGCCCGCTGGCCAGCCCGGCGTTGTTGACCAGCACGTCGGCCCTGCCGAAGCGGTCGCGGACCATGCCGGCGAAGGCCGCCACCGAGGCGGGGTCGGTGACGTCCAGCGCCATGGTGACCGCGCCGACCTCCGCGGCCAGGGCCTCCAGCAGGTCGAGGCGGCGCGCCCCTCCGACCACCTGGAACCCGGCGCGGGCGAGGTGGCGGGCGCTGGCCGCGCCGATCCCGCTCGACGCCCCGGTGACGACGGCGACGCGCTCCTGCGGCATCCGCGCTGGTCCCTCCGTGGTCGGGTCGGCCGGTCGGCCAGTGCGGCGGCCATGCTACCCGGCCGGGGCTGACGCGCTGCAGCCGTTCAGCCCCCGCCGCCCCGGGTCCGGGCTACCGGGACGGGTGGGCGCGCCAGCGCACCCCGGCCGCGGCCAGGTCGTCCCAGAAGCCGGGGTAGGTCTTGGCGACGCAGCCCGGGTCCTCGATCGCCACGCCCGGGACGCGCGCCGCCACGGACGCGAACGCCATCGCCAGGCGGTGGTCGCCGTGGGTGGCGAGGCGGGCCGGGCCGGCGGCCCGGCCGCCCGTCACCACCAGCCCGTCGGGCCGTTCCTCCACGCCCACGCCGAGCTTGGCGAGCTCCCCGGCGAGGGCGGCGAGCCGGTCGCTCTCGTGGCCGCGGGCGACCGCGACGCCGCGCAGGCGCGAACGGCCCGGCGCGAGCGCCGCCAGGGCCGCCACGGTGGTGACCTGGTCGGGCATGGCGCCCAGGTCGGCGTCGAGCGGATTGGGCAGCGGCGGGCCGGTCACGGTCAGGGCGGCACCGTCACGCCGCACGGTCGCGCCCATCCGCGCCAGCACCGCCGGCAGGCCGGCGTCGGGCTGGCGGGAGGCCTCCGCGGCGTTGGCGACCGTGACCGTGCCGCCGGTCGCGACGGCGAGGGCGAACAGGTGCGCCGCGGCGCTGGCGTCGTACTCGACCGCGAAGTCGCCGCCCTGGTACGGGTGGCCGGCGCCGACCCGCCAGGCCGCCTGGCCGCGGCGCTCCACCTCCGCGCCGAAGGCGCGCATCACCGCCGCGGTCAGCTCCACGTAGCCCGGCGCCGGCAGCTCCTCGGCGCGCAGCTCGACCGCTGCCGAGGCGTACGGCGCGACCAGCAGCACGGCGCTGGCGAACTGGCTCGACCGTGCCGAAGGGACGGTCACCGACCCCCCGGCGAGGCCGCCGCCGGCCAGGCGCACCGGGGGGAAGCCGTCCCGGTCGGCCGCGCCCGCCCCGAGCGCCCGCAGCGCCGCGGTGAGCGGCCCGACCGGCCGGGCCAGCAGGCCCGGCAGGCCGCCGACGGTCGCGCCGGACGGGGTCAGGGTGGCGAGCGCGGCCACGAAGCGGAGGGTCGTGCCCGACAGCCGCGCGTCGACCGGCCCGGCCGGGGAGCGCGGCCGGCCGGCGGTGCCGCGCACCAGCCAGGCGCCGCCCTCCGCCTCGCCGACCGCGGCGCCCATGGCGCCCACCGCCGCCCGCATCGCCGCGGCGTCGTCGCTGCGCAGCGGGCCGCGCAGCAGGGTCTCGCCGGCGGCGAGGGCGGCGCAGGCCAGCGCCCGGTTGGTGACGCTCTTGGAGGCAGGCGCGTCGAGCCGCGCGCGCACCGGCCCGGCCGGCACCACCTCGAGCAGCGCCGGCAGGGCGGCGGCCGGCGGGGGGCCGCCGGTTCGGGTACCTCGGGCGGGCATGGTCACGGACGATCCAGGTCGGGGTGGGCGGACCGGCCCGCCCAGCCTACCCGGCCGGCGCGTAACGCCACCGGGCCGACGGACGCTCCCTCCTGCGGGAGCGACCGGTTCCGACCAAGTCTGCTATGACCGATGTGCGGCGAATGTGCAATATCGGGCCCGAGCCGATAGGCTTGCGCCCCACCTGACCGGTCACATCGGGGGCAGGGGGTACACCGAACCCATGGGACGACTCTGGGAGCAGTTCAAGCTCGACTGGGAGCAGGGCCTCCACCGGCTCCCCTTCTTCACCCAGCGAACCGCCGTGACGCTGCTCGGCGTCCTGGTCGCGACGCTGGCCCTGCTCGGCGGGCTGGCCGCCGTCGTGCGCGCGCCTTCCCGGGAGGGACAAGGATCGCCTGGGGCGATCGGCGGGCCCGCGGCCACCCAGCCGGCGACCCCGCCGGGCGGCGTGGCCCCCGGCGCCGGGCAGCCGGCCACCGGCGGCCAGCCTGGCGGCGGCGCCGGTGGCGCCGGTGGCGCCGGCTCGGCCGGCGGCGGGGGCGGCGGCACGGGCCCGGGCGGCGGCAACCCGGCCACCCCCGGCGCGGCCCCGGTCACCACCAGCCCTGGCGGCGGCGGAGGTGGCGGTGGTGGGGGCGTGACCCCGACGACCAACGGCGGCGGGACGCCCGGACCGACCACGACCACCACCAACCAGGGTGGCGGTGGGCTGC
Organism: Actinomycetes bacterium; assembly: GCA_036377075.1. Lineage (GTDB taxonomy): Bacteria > Actinomycetota > CALGFH01 > CALGFH01 > CALGFH01 > DASUZB01. The sequence continues at coordinate 10,306 of DASUZB010000026.1, forward strand.
CCCCGGTCACGGTCACGGTCACCGTCACCCTCCCGCTGCCGCACCTGCCGCCGCTCCGCGCGGACGCGGACGTCTCGCTCCTCGGCAACGGCCAGCCCTGACCGTCCCTCCGGAGCGGGTGGGCAGCGCACGGCCTGGTGCACTAGATTGGCTGCGCCCGGCGCGGCCGGCCCAGGGCCGGCCCGGCGCCGACCACTGACGACGCGATGGGACGACCCGTGACCGACACCGCTCCCGCACCCGGCCCGGCCACGCCCGAGCCGCGCCCGCGGCGCGAGCTCCTCGGCCCCACCGGGCTGGTGGTCATGGTGGCGGCGATCCTCGCCTTCACCGCCGTGAGCATCATCTTCGAGCTGGCCAACAACACCGACCGGGCCACCTTCAAGGCGACCGTCGACGTGCTCGGCCCGGTCGCCGGCAGCAGCAACGAGTACCGCGTGGTCTTCCACGTCCGCAACCAGAGCAAGAAGCCGGGCCGCCCGGACAAGTGCGAGGCGTCGCTGGCCGACGCCAAGGGCGACCGGACCGGCACCGCCGAGGTGCGCCTGCGCCAGGACATCCTGCCCGGCCAGACCCTCGACGAGCAGGCCGTCGCGACCGCCGCCGGGCGGCCCTTCACCGGCGCGGCCCGCTGCCGCAGCCTGGAGCCCGGCTAGCACGCGAAAGCCCCCGGCGAGTGGGGGGATTCGCCGGGGGCTCGGTGGGCAGCGAGCCGGGGGGGTCAGCTCGCTGCGCGCGCGTCGGTCAGCACGGCCACGACGTGCTCGACGGGCAGGCGGTAGCGGCGGCGGAGCTGGTTGGGGAGGTCGACGCGAAGCCAGCGGGACAGGCCTGGGGGGAAGGTCGACACCACGATGCCGGCGTAGTCCGGCTCGATCCACAGCTCGTCGCCGACCGCGTCGAGGGGGGAGTGCGAGCCCACCCGCGCGGCCACCACCTCGACGCCCGCGTCGCGGAGGGCCTCGCTGGCCTCCCTGGCGCGCTGCGCGGCCAGCTGCCTGGCCTCGCCCTCCTCCCAGTGGAGCAGGTGCCCGGTCGGCGTCGCCGGAACGAGCAGGACGAACTCCGCCTTGGGGTCGCTCTCGGCGAGCTCCCGGACACGGTCGACCAGCTCAGGGCTGGCGGCGGTCTGGTGGGCGACGATGAGGTGACGTGCCATGGCACTCCCTTCGTTGCGACCGCGTGACGTGCGCGTTATCCGCGCGTTATCGAGGTGGCACGTGTCTGAATCCTGATTCCACCCGATCGATTCCCCTGCTCAGTCGCCGCGCGAAGGTACTATGCCGCCGCGCGAAGGTGGCGCGTTCCGCCTGGTAGCCTTCGCCTGGCAACGCAGCCTCTCCGGGAGCGGGCATGGGTCGCTTCGACGTCGAGTCCGAGATCGGCACCCTCCGCGCCGTGCTCCTCCACCGACCCGACCTCGAGCTGCAGCGCCTCACCCCGTCCAACGTCGACGAGCTGCTGTTCGACGAGATCATGTGGGTCGACCAGGCCCAGGCGGAGCACGACGCGTTCGCCGCGCTGCTGCGCTCCCGCGGCGTCGAGGTGCACCTGCTGGCCGACCTGCTGGCGGACGCGGTGGCCCTGGAGCCGGCCCGCAAGGAGCTGCTCGACCGCGTCGTGACGCTGGACACCTTCGGCAAGGGCCTCGCCCCGGAGCTGCGCGACTGGTTCGAGTCGCTGGCGCCCGCCGAGCTGGTCCGCTACCTGGTCGGCGGCGTCATCGGCGAGGACCTGCCGTTCCGGCCCGACGGCGTGGTCGGCGCCAGCTTCGCGTCGACCACCTTCGTGCTGCCGCCACTGCCCAACCAGATGTTCATGCGCGACAGCTCGGCGTGGATGTACGGGGGCGTCTCGGTCAACCCGATGGCCTTCCCCGCCAGGCGGCGCGAGACCATCCACCTCGAGACCGTCTACCGCCACCACCCCGCCTTCGCCACCGCGGAGTTCCCGGTCTGGTACGGCGGCGACGGCCTCGACCACTACCCGGCGGTGGTGGAGGGCGGCGACCTGCTGGTCCTCGGCGGCGGGGCGCTGCTGGTCGGCATCGGCGAGCGCACCAGCCACCAGGGCGTCGAGACGCTGGCGCGCAGCATGTTCGAGGCGGGCGTGCTGCACACCGTGGTCGCGGTCGAGCTGCCCAAGGTGCGCGCCTTCATGCACCTGGACACGGTGCTCACCCAGGTCGACCACGACGCGTTCGTGCTCTACCCGGGGATGAAGGGGCGCCTGCGGCCGATCGTGGTCACCCCCGGGCGTGGCAGGCACCTCGACGTGAGCGTCGAGGACGACCTGCTGGCCACCCTCGCCAGGGTGCTCGGCGTGCCGCGCGTCCGCACCTTCGAGACCGGCGGCAACGAGCTGCTGGCCGCCCGCGAGCAGTGGGACGACGGCAACAACCTGCTGGCCATCTCCCCCGGCGTGGTGGTCGCCTACGAGCGCAACGTCGACACCAACCAGCGCCTGCGCGACGCCGGCGTTGAGGTCCTCACCATCCCCGGCTTCGAGCTCGGCCGCGGCCGCGGCGGCCCGCGCTGCCTGAGCTGCCCCCTGGCCCGCGACCCGGCCTAGCGCCGCCGCAGCGCCGACCAGCGGCGCCGCCGCACGCCCTCGTCCTCGTCCGGCGCGCCGTCCTCGGCGGCGTCGGCCCCGTCGCGGTCGGCGGCCACGGGCGCGGCGGCC
>DASUZB010000027.1:0-16564 GCA_036377075.1 Actinomycetes bacterium
TGGTAGCTCACCCACCTCGGCCTCATGCGGGTGACGGTCGACTCCCGGCTCGGCCGGCGGGCAAGCCAGCGGGAGTTCGTCATCGGCTCCAACCGGCGCCGGCTCAAGCGGGCCGGGGTCCGGTTCCGGCCCGGCTGGTCGACGCCTCAGGGCGCACCGTCCGGTTCGCCGACGGCAGCACCCTCGACGCCCGCACCGTGGTCTGGGCGACCGGTTACCGATCCGACTACTCCTGGATCCGCGTGCCCGGCGTGGTCACCGACGGCCGGGTCGTCCACCGGCGCGGCGTCACCAACGTGCCTGGCCTGTACTTCCTCGGCCTGTCGTGGCAGCACACCCGCGGCTCGGCCCTGCTCGGGTTCGTCGACGCCGACGCCGCCCACCTCGCCGAATCCCCTCGCACGGTGGACGCCAGTCGAGTAGAAGGGCTCCTAGCGTACTGGACGTCCCCACCCGCCATGGAGACCCCATGAACGTGCTCTGGTATCCCGAGCCTGGGCTGGCTGGTGCGAAGCCGAGATCCGGCTCCCTTGTTCGGTTCCCCTGCCCCTAGCGCGATGGCGTGTGGCCTGCACAAAGGAGGAGGCTGTCGTGGTGATGCGGATGTGGCGAGGCTGGCCGCGTGCGCGGGGCAGGTCCAGGTCGATCGTGGCCAGCCCGCCGGACGGTCGCGTCGGTGGGGGAGCTGAGCCGGGGGGAGCGACCCGAGGTGTGAGCGGGGCGGTCGCCGGCCCGCGGCCGGCGGTTCCGCTGACCGAGCGGATCCTCTCGCGGCTCCCTGGGCCCCGGCTCGCGTGGGCCGTCGGCTGGGCGCTGGTGCCGTGGCTGAACCTGGCCGTCGTCGCGGCGTCGGGGGCCGGCGGATGGATTCGGACCGGGGTCCCGTTGGCGGAGTCCTCAACCGGGCAGCGGTCTCCTTCGCGGTGCTGCTGTCGCTGTGGGGCGCGACGCGGATCACCAACCAACTTCGGGGGCGTGGCTGGTCGTCGGGATCCCGCTGTGGACGGCCGTGTGGGTCTACCTGGGGCTCCAGGTCGGGCTGAACCGTCTCGGACGCGGCCACGTCACGCTCGAGGCCTACCGCGGCGACCGCAGCCTGGGGCTGCGCCCCGTCGGACGGCTGGCGTTCACCGGCTTCTGGATGCTGTTCGGCAGCGTGGTCCCGCTGGTGCTCACCGCCTCCTCCGACCGCCCCGGGCTGGTCGTCGGGGTCGGCGTGCTGGCGGCCGGTGTGAGCCTGTTCTTCCTGTCCTTACGCCACCTGAACCGCCAGATGGTGGCGGCGAAACAGCGCGAGCTCGAGCTGGCACTGGACCTGTACGTGCAGGCCTACCAGGTGGTCCGGGACGAACCCACGCTGGAAGTCCTGCAGCGGCAGGTCGGCCTGCTGAACGCCGCCGAGGCCCTGGAGAAGCGGGCGGAGCGCATCCAGGAGTGGCCGTTCGACGAGGCCACCTTCGCCCGCGTGGTGACCATTGCCTCCAGCGTCGCCGCCGTCATCATCAGCGACCTCATCCTTGACCCGGCTTGGCTGTAGCGAAGGCACGGCGATGGAGAAGCCTCGACCCAGCCGGTCACCGAGGCGATCCGCTGGGACAGCACGATCTGGCCTTGATCCCGCCGCTCCGCTTCGGCCGGCCAGATCCAGCGTTTCGTCGGGCCGTGCGGCAAGCGTCGCCAAGGTGATAGGCCGTCCCACCGTGGTCGGCCATGGCGGCGTCCAGCACGCCTGCCAGCCGGACCAGCAGGCGTCGCCGGCGGGATGGCCGAAGGTATCGTGGCAGGCATTGGCTCCGTCCAGGTCGAACAGCATCACTACCGCTGCTTGCCCAGCGGCCGTCCACCGACCGGGTGGTGGCCGACTACCGCGCCGCCGCCGACCTCAGCTCGTGCTGGTGATCGCGCAACCAACGAACCGCCGGTGCGACATGACCAGATCGTGCGGCTGCTCACCCTGCGGTTCGCGGACGTGGGTCCGGCGGAGGATCATGTGCACGACGGTTTGGCCACATGGCAGCAATCTGCGAGCAAGCGGGTGCCGTTCGTCGCGATGCCGCCATGACGGCCCGAGTCGACCAGGATCGAGACAGACGAGAGATCGCCCAAGGAGCAGGAGGTCATCGTGCGACTTCGCGCCCTGTTGCTGGTTGCCGCCCTCGCTGTGGTCGGCACGCTCGCCGTGAACGCTCCCGCCTACGCCGGGGGCCGGCCGTTCTCGACCATGCTCACCGGCGCGGCGGAGGTGCCGGGGCCGGGCGACCCGGACGCGAGCGGCAGCGCGTCCCTCACGCTCAACCAGGGCCAAGGTGAGGTCTGCTTCGAGCTGAGCTGGGCGGGGATCGACGGCACCGTGGTCGCCGCGCACGTCCACGCCGCTCCTGTCGGGGTCGCCGGGCCGGTGGTGGTCCCGCTGTTCACCGGCGTCGCCCTCCAGGGCACCGACAGCGCGAGCGGGTGCATCTCGGGCGTGAGCGAGGAGCTGGTCAAGGCCATCAGGCACGACCCGGCAAGCTACTACGTCAACGTTCACAGCACCGTGTTCCCAGCGGGGGCGGCCCGCGGGCAGCTCGGCAGGTAGGCGGCCAGTCGGCGGTGTCAAGGCCCGCGCCTGGATTGCGGTCCGGCGCTCCTGCCGATCCGCGGCGCCCCATCCAACGTGGCGGGTCGACGAGGCCACCTTGGCGCGCGTGGTGACCATCGCGTCCAACATCGCGACTGCTAGATGGTCACCGTCAGCTCGGCGGGGCTCATCGCGGATCGCTCAGGGGGATCGGCGGGAACGCCCGGTTGGGCTGGTGGTGGGGGCGATCCGCGGGGCGCGTTGGCCATCACCTGCTCCATCGTCCGGATGGCTCGTGACGCCCGTCGCTGAAGGGGGTGGTGCGACGGCTTGTTCGTCAAGGGATTGCAGGGTACGGCGCACCCACGTTCGCCTGCGAAGGCGGCGGATCGCCTCGCGGCGGCACTGCTGGCTGCAGAACTTGCGCTGCCGGTAGTCGCGACCGGGCGGAACGACCGAGCAGAACCAGACGCCACAAATCGGGCATTCCTGGCCCTCGCGGAACCTTCGGTGGGCTTTCGATCGGGAGATTCTCTGCGCTGCTGCCAGCTCAGGGTCGTCCTTCTCCGCTTGGAGCGAACGCCGCCAGGCTTCGAAGGCCTGCTGGCGCACGGCATTCAGGTGCGCCACGCGACGCTTGCGTTGCTGGTCGTCGTAGTTGGCCTCTCGGGTGGCGGCCGCGGCCGCCCGCACCTCCGGTCGATGCAGCCATCGACTCGGGTGTTGGTCGTGCGCCAGCTCGCGGTGGCGTTCGCTCAGGCCGTCGGAGCACAGCGGTGTGCCGGGGGCCAGCCCGGCGAGCTCGCGAAGCTCGTCGGCGTAGACCCCGTGCACCAGCACCGTGTGGTTCGCCAAGGAGCGCAACCCACCCCGATCGCACCACGGACAGCGCTGCGCTTCGATGCACTCCCGCAGCAAGGCCTGGTCGATGGACCCATACTTCACGCCGCATCCCCTCCCGGAATGCAGCCACTCGGAAATCCCCGCGCGAACGCTCCACGCCCCCGACCGCTGGGACGCCGGGGTCAGCTGGGGTAGGAGCGCGGATCAGCAGGCGGGAGGGGCCCGGACGCCCACCGCCGCCAGGCCGAGCAGGCGCGTGGGCATGGCGGCGGGCTGCGAGGGCGGTGGGAGCACGGCAGGCCGGACGGGGAGCTTCCTCCGCAGGAGGATGCGGGCGATTCGTGCAGCCGCACGCGCGAACCGTGACAGGAAGGCCCCGAGGAGGGTCGCGACGACGAGCTGAACCGCCAACCCCACCAGGAAGGGAGCCTGCAGGAAAAGGTCAAGGCCCCCTGTCCCGGAGGCGAGGCGCTCGGTCGCCTCCAGCAGGACGAACGCGGGGAGCTGCATCCCGGCCAGGCGGGCCACGAGGTGGCGGAGGCGCGGCTGGCCCAGGTCGGCATCACGTGCGCGGGCTACCGCCCGTGACCCCGTCGCTACGAGGGCCACAAGGCCGAGGGCAGCGGCCACCGCGGCGGCACGGGGCCAGTACCCGTGCCCGGTTTGCTCGAGCAGCCGTTCCCGCTCGTGGGCGTGGGGAACCGCGATCAGGTAGGCCAGCCAGTGGGACAGAACGAGGCCCGCCCCCACGGCACTGGCGACGACGATCCCTGCGAACGGGCGTCTCCTGAGCACCGCACCAGCCTACCGCAGTCCTGCTGCGGCAGGGCGTCCGGCATTGGCCGTAACTACGGCCAGCCGCGTAGCGCTGTTACGGACGCGGGCCTATTCAGGCCGGTGGGCGAGAGGGCCATATTGGCCATATTGGGAGACTGAGGGCCGACCCGTGTTGGGTCGGGGGAGGGAGGGCACGATGCGACGGCAGGGTCTTCTCGTGGCGGGCACCGTCCTTGTGGCGCTGCTCGCCACCCAGCTCGGTGCCGGCGCGGCAACCAGGGCGGGCGACAGCCAGCGCTTGACGACCCGGATGCTGCGGGCGGCGGCGGGCCTGCGCTCCACCGCCGCCGACCCGGGCGCGAGCAAGCCGGCGGGCCGGCACACCCGCCAGCTCGGGCGGCTGCTCATCCCGGGCGGGCTCCACGGCGACGTGTGGGCGCACGGCGACTTCGCCTACGTCGGCACCTGGAGCGGGCCCTGCCCGGGCACCGGCGTGAAGATCATCGACACCTCCAACCCCGCCAGCCCGCGGCTGGTGGCGACGGCCGGCGGCTACCCGAACACCTCCGCCGAGGACATGGAGGTCATCTCGGTGCGGACGCCGGCGTTCACCGGCGACCTGCTCGCCACCGGCCTGCAGGACTGCGGCCTGGAGGGCCAGGCCCCCGGGCGCACCGGGGTCGACCTGTGGGACGTGACCGACCCGCGCCACCCCGCGCACCTTGGGTTCTTCGACACCGGGTCCGGGGGCACGCACGAGGTCTCGCTCACCAAGCAGGTCCGCGGCGGCCAGGAGCGGGTCTTCGCGCTGGCGGCCGTGCCGTTCTCCGAGCTCGCCTCTGGCGGGACGGTCGGCGACTTCCAGCTCCTCGAGGTCACCGACCCGCGCCACCCGGTCCGCACCGACGACTGGGGCGCCGGCAAGGACGGCGGCCTGCCGTTCGGGATCGCCGGCGCCGGCCTGCCGGCCCCGTTCGACTGCACCCCGCCGCCGGGGCAGGCGCCGCTGTGCCGCGGCCACTTCGCGGCGGTCTTCGACCACAGCGCCTCGCCCAGCGCCGACGGCATGACCGCCTACCTGGCCTACTGGGACGCCGGCGCGATCATCCTCGACATCTCCAACCCCGCCGCCGTCCGCATGGTCGGCCGCACGCCCTACCCGGCGGGCAGCGAGGGCGACACCCACTCGGCGATGCCCAACGCCGCCGGGACGGTGCTGGTCACCACCGACGAGGACTTCAGCCCCGGCGAGACGGTCGCCGCCGGCGAGCCCAAGGAGCGGGGCGACACCTGGGGCTTCGCGCGCATCTGGGGGATCGCCGACCCCGCCAGCCCGCGGCACCTGAGCGACTTCGCCACGCCGCACTCGCTGACCAACTCGACCTCGGGCTTCTACTCGGTCCACAACCCGCAGATCCGGGGCACCACGCTGTACCTGAGCTGGTACTCCGACGGGCTGCGCATCGTCGACATCGCCAACCCGAGCCAGCCACGGGAGGTCGGCTTCTACCGGACCAAGCCGACGCTCGACCCGACCGGGGTCTTCGCCAGCTTCGGCCCGGCCGGCAGGCACCCGATCCCCTTCGTCTGGGGCGTCTACCCGCTCGGCGGGCGGATCTTCCTCAGCGACATCAACTTCGGCCTGTACGTCGTCACCCGCACCAAATAGGGAAGGGGTGCGGGAGGGCCGCCGCGCGGCGGCCCTCCCGCACCCGAACGGCCACCACGGTCGGCTCGGCGCCGCGAACAGCCCTTGGCGGCCACGGCGCCACGCGGTAGGTTCCCGAGGCCGACCGACTAGCCCGATCAGACTAGCCCTGCCGGCCCGTCGACCTCGTTGGCCCATACCGTCGGCGACGACCCCAAACCTTCGACCCGGGTCCGTCGTGTCAACAGGGAGGTTGGCATGAGGAAGCCATGGTCACTCGCGTTCCTGCTGGCGGTGGCGTTGGTATCGTGGAACGCCGCGCTGGCCGCAGCCGACCCCGCTGAGGGTCCCGACAACTCCAGGACCGACGGCGTCATCGACAACGCGCGCGAGTCCGACCCGGTCCACCCGGACCAGCACGGCGGTCCCGGCGGGCACCTGCCGGCGACCAGCCACAACGTGCAACTGGTCGGCAAACTGCGCGTCCACGACGCCGCCGAGGGCATCGTCGCCGACGTCGGCACGCTGCGCGGCTACGCCTACCTGGCGCAGTACTCGCCCGGCTGCGCCGCCGACGGCGCCGGCGGCGCCTACGTGGTCGACATCTCCAACCCGGCAAGCCCGAAGGAGGTCGGCTTCATCCCGGCCCACCAGGGCTCCTACGTCGGCGAGGGCGTCCACGCCATCCACGTCGACACGCCCGCGTTCACCGGCGACGTCCTCGCGCTCAACAACGAGGTCTGCGCCGACGGCGGCCTCGGCGGGGTGTCGCTGTGGGACGTCACCGACCCGCTGCACCCGACGGCGCTGGCGGAGAACTTCGGCGACACCACCGATACCGCCGGCAACCCGCGTCCGGTGGTGCAGTACCACAGCGTGTTCGCCTGGCAGCAGGGCGGGCGCGCGTTCGTGGTCGCGTCCGACGACGAGGAGACGCCCTTCTCCGACATCGACATCATGGAGATCACCGACCCGCGGCACCCGGTCGTGGTGTCCGAGACGGGGCTGCTGAAGGACCTCGACCCGGTCGCGATCGGGCCCTACGCCAACGGCACCACCAACTTCAACCACGACATGTGGGTGCAGAAGATCGGCAGCACCTGGACGCTGCTGTCCTCCTACTGGGACGCCGGCTACCTGAAGTTCAACGTCAACGACCCGGCGCACCCGAAGTTGACCGGTGACTTCGACTTCACCGACCCGGATCCGGAGTTCCCCGCGTTCAGCCCGGCGGAAGGCAACGCCCACTACGGGGAGTTCAACCCCGGCGGCCGCTACTTCATCGGCACGGACGAGGACTTCTCGCCGTACCGCACCCTGTTCAAGGTGACCAGCGGTCCCGCCACCGGCACCTACACCGCGGGCGAGTTCGGGTTCGCCAGGCCGATCGCGACACTGCCGGACCAGAAGCTCAACGGCCCGACGGTGTACGGCGGGTACGCCTGCAACGACGACGTCGCCTCGATTCCGCCGCCGTCGGCGGCCGGCCCACTGGACCCCGGCGAGGAGGCCATCCTCGTGGTGCAACGAGGCCCGGTGCAGGACCCCAACCACAACCACGCCGCCTGCCGGTTCGACGAGAAGATCCAGAACGCGGCCAACGCCGGGTACGGCGGGGTGATCGTGGCCCAGCACCACTCCGGCGCCGGCGGGGGTGCCTTCGCGGACGCGTTCTTCTGCGGTAGCGGCGATCCGCGCCCGATCCCGGCGGTCTGCATCGGCCACCGGGCCTTCCACCTGATGTTCAACCGGACCCCGGACTACACCGTGCCGTACCCCGCCGGTGACCCTGGCGACCTCGAGCCGGACGTCGGCGACGTCGGTCCCAGCGTGGACGCCACGACGGCGTTCGACGGCTGGGGCTACATCCACCTCGTCAACGCCTCCACGATGCAGGAGGTGGACACCTTCGCCGTCGCCGAGGCCAAGGATCCCGCGTTCGCCAGCGGGTTCGGTGCCTTGTCGGTGCACGAGGTGACGTTCGACCCAGTGGTCAACCTGGCGTACCTGTCGTGGTACGACGCTGGCTTCCGCGTCGTGACCTATGGCGCCGGCGGCCTCACCGAGGTCGGCCGGTTCATCGACCAGGGCGGCAACGACTTCTGGGGCGTCCAGATCCACAAGACCGCCGACGGCGAGCGGCTGATCCTGGCCAGCGACCGCGACAGCGGCCTGTACGTCTTCCGCTACACCGGCCCAAGACCGTAACCGCGCCTCCGCCATGACCCGTGGGGAGGGGCCTTCCTACGTCCCGGAAGGCCCCTCCCCCGCTACCAGTAACCGTCAACAACGCCCGCCAAGGAAGGGACGCTGCGACGGAAGGTCCGTCTGGCGGTAGCGGCCTTGGCGGACCTGTGGTCAGCCGATCGTGAATTCCAGGGTCTGGGGGTTGAGGTGGTCCAAGACGCGGGCACCCGCCAGGCGCGGGTCGCTGACGCGGAAGACGTTGAGGCCCTTGGTGATCTCCGACTCGAAGGTGAAGTTGTTGTACCAGTAGGAGGACCAGGCGCCACCGAGCTGGGTCGGCACCAGCGGCGGCGGGTCCGACCAGGCCACCGTGACCGGGCTGGCTGGGTTGGTGAAGTCGGTGACCCAGGTCCCGGCCTGGTAGTTGCCGCTGACCGCGACGTAGCGGCCGCTGCGCAGCGGCACGGTGTTGTAGTTGTGGATGGTGCAGTTCTCCTCCGCGCTCTGCGGCCGGGGCAGCGTCCACTGGCCGAGCTTGGCGCCGGTGGTCGCGTCGTAGAAGAACATGCTCTTGGTCACCGGCGGGTCGCTGGCCTCGCACTCGGGCGCCGCGCCGCCGCCCGGCTCCCAGCCCAGGACGATGACCTTGCCGTCCCAGGTCGTGGAGGCGGAGTGCCAGCGGCCGCGGTGGCCGTCGACGCCGGGTTCCTGGATGGTGTAGAGCAGCTGCGGATCCTCGATCGACCCGCCGCGCGGCGCGCCGATGCTGAACACGTTGGTGGTGTCGGCGCTGGCGCACACGGCCAGGTTGGCGCTGCCGCGGATGACGCCGGCGTCGTGGCAGCCGGTGCGCACCGTCGGGTCGGCCGGCCCGGCCAGCTCCTCCCGGTGGACCAGGCTGGCGCCCGCCGGGTCGTCCAGCGGCACCGCGATGACGTCCATGAAGTCGCCCAGGGCATTCTGCCCGGCCAGGTCGAGGCCCACGCCACAGCCGGAGCTGCTGGAGTTGTTGCTGTAGATGATCAGCCGGTTGTTCGAGATGCCGGCGACCGTCAGGGTGTGCGACCCGCACGGCAGCTCGACCGAACCGACCAGCGTCGGGTTGGTGGGGTTACTGATGTCGAAGACGTGCACGCCCTCCCAGCCGGCGGGCACGGTCTGCCCGTCGCAGTCCCGGGGCTCGGTCCGCTTGGTGTTCCACGAGCGGACCAGGAGGTTCTGCCAGACCGCGATGTCACCCTGGTCGCCGTTGCAGTGCGTCCAGGAGACCAGCTGGGGGTCGCCCGGCTCGGAGATGTCGACGATCCGGAAGCCGTCGTAGTTGCCGTTGAAGGCGAGGTTTCCCCAGAAGGCGATGTCGGAGTTGACGGTGCGCTGGCCATCCGGCACGTCGAACGAGCCGGGCTGGGGGCTGTGGCCCAGCGCCTGGATGTTCTGGGTGTGCGGCCGGGTTGCATGGTCTGCCGACGCGGGGACCGCGATGCCCACCACCAGGGCAAGGGCCCCGGCGAGCACCGTCCATCGGGTGCGAGATCGCACGCCACCACCTCCGTGTGGGTCCAACGACCAAGAGCCGTGCGCGCGGACGCCGGGCGGGCCACGCGCGCGCCCACGCCGGGCAGGCTCGGCGACCAGGAAGGTGTGGGAGCAGGTGCGACGCCAAACGCCGGGGGACGGGTCGAGCATCAGCATCCTCCGAGGCCCCGCAAGCGAAGCCGCTCGCCCCCGTCCGCTCGGCAGCCTACCCACCTCTGGCATGCGGCACACAACCGACAAGCAGCCCATCACATCGGGTCGCAGGGAGGCGCAATGAAGCAGAGAGTCCTTGCCGGGCTGGCCCTGGTCGCACTGGTCCTGGCCATGCCGGCCGTCGCCCATGGTGGCGTCGGACTGGGCGGTGGGACGCCGGGCACCTCGTCCAACTTCGAGCTCGTGGGCGCCAACCCACTTGCCGGCCGCGGCATGAACGCCGCGCTCGCCGCCTACGGCCGCTACCTCTACGTCGGCAACCGCACCGACGGCTCCAGCCGGTGCGGCGTCGGCGATCCGCGTGGGGACGTGGACCCCGACTCGTGCCCGCACCCCCACCCTGGGATCCAGGTGGTGGACGTTGCCGATCCGGCCCACCCGACGGTCGTCGGTGAATTCGGCGAGGAGTTCGCCACCGGGGCCAACCAGGGGCAGACCTCGCGGGAGCTGCGCGTGTGGCCCGAGCAGAAGCTGCTGATGGTGATGTACTTCCGCTGCAGCGCGGTGATCCACGCCTGCCCGCCAAGCGCCGACACCTTCCGGATCCGCTTCTTCGACCTGGCCGACCCGGTGCACCCGAGCCTGCTGTCGACCTACGTCCCGACGCGCAAGCCCCACGAGATGTACCTGTGGGTCGACCCGAAGAACTCCGGGCGGGCGCTGCTGTGGCTGTCGACGCCGACCTCCTCGGTCAACCCCGCGACCGCGAACCTGGTCATCACCGACATCAGCCGGGCGCGCGAGGGCGTGTTCACCGAGGTCGCCAAGGGGAACTGGAACCAGCTCTTCCCCGGCGCCGAGGTCCCCGCCAACTACGACAACGACCTGGCGCTGCACTCCATGACGCCGTCGGCCGACGGCAAGCGGACCTACCTGGCCTACCTGCGCGGCGGCTTCGGCGTGCTGGACACCAGCAAGGTCGCCGGCAACAAGGTCCCGGCCGGGACGGTGGAGTCGCTCAACGACGACCTGCTGACGCCGGTGCCGTTCCCGACCTGGGGGACCGGTCCGCATTGCGAGGGCCACACGCCGGCCGGTTGCGCGGAGAGCCACTCCGCGGTGCCGCTGCCCGGCCGCCCGTTCGCCATCACCATCGACGAGGTCTACGGGACGTTCACGGTGCCGTCGTTCGGCTGGCCGTGGGGCTGGATGCGGACCTGGAACGTCGCCCAGCCGCGCACGCCACAGCTGCTCGACGAGTACAAGATCCTGCAGAACACCGCCGCCTACACGCCCGCGCCGGGCGAGAACGAGTTCAACTCCTACTCCTCCCACAACCCGACGCCGACGCGGAACCTCGTCCTGGACGCGTGGCACTCCGGCGGCCTGCAGGCGATCGACGTCTCCGACCCCGGGCTGCCGACCCAGGCCGGCTGGTTCTCACCGGCACCGCTGCCGGCCGTCGCCAACGAGGACCCGGCCTTGTCACGCGGGCCGAACAAGGTGGTGGTGTGGAGCTTCCCGATCGTCAGCCGCGGCCTGGTCTACGTGGTCGACATCCGCAACGGCCTGTACACGCTGCGCTACACCGGGCCCCGCGCCAAGGAGGTCAACCAGATCCGCTTCCTCGAGGGCAACTCCAACCTCGGCGACGCGGTCCGCCTCGCAACCAGCGCGGGATGACCACCGTCACGGGCGGGAACCCGCCGCCGCAACCCGCGAAAGGGGGTCTCATGACCAGAGCCTCACGGTCCGTCGTACTTCTGTTCGTCCTGCTCGCCACCCTCTTCGGCGCCCGGCCGGCGGTGGCCGACCCGGTGGCGCCGACGCCGCCGAGGCCGGCCGCCGGACCGGACCAGCACAGCCAGAACATGAAGCTGCTGGCCTCGCTGCCAAGGACTGGCACCACCAACTCCGACCTCGCGTTCTGGGGGCACCTCGCCTACCAGGGCAACTACAACGGCTTCCGCGTGATCGACGTCGCCGACCCGGAGCACCCCAGCGTGCTCGCCGACGTGGACTGCGGCTCCGGGCAGGGGGACGTCACCGTCTGGCGCAACGTCCTGGTCCGCTCGGTCGACTACCCGATGACCGAGCGCTCCTGCGCGGGTGAGCGGTCGCCGGACCCGACGATCCCGGGACAGTTCGAGGGCGTCCAGGTCTTCGACGTGTCGAACCCGCGCAGCCCGCAGCTGGTGAAGCTGGTGGACACCGACTGCGGCTCGCACACCAACACCCTCATCCCCGACCCGGCCCACGGGCGGGTCCTTATCTACGTCCTGTCCTACTTCCTTCTGCCCGGACCGACCTGCGGCGACGGCCGCGAGGACAACCCGCTGCACGCCAAGTTCTCCATCGTGAGCGTGCCGCTGGCGCACCCGCAGGACGCCGCGGTGGTGGCCACGCCCGCGATCGACGCCGAGCCGTTCGCGCTCGACGGGCTCGGCCCGACGATCGGCTGCCACGACGTCGGCGTGTTCATGCCGCTCCACCTCGCCGCGGTCGCCTGCCTCAGCGAGGGCCAGCTGTGGGACATCTCCGACCCGCTCCACCCCAAGACGATCGCGCGCATCCAGGAGCCCGACCCGGGCTTCGAGATCTGGCACTCCGCCACCTGGACCTGGGACGGCAGGTACGTCGTGTTCGGCGACGAGTCCGAGTCCGGCTCCTGCCACGGCGACCAGTCCGAGATGGACGGGCGCGTCTGGTTCTACCGCGCCAGCGACCTGAAGTCCGGCGTGACGGACCCCGTCGGCTCGTTCCTGATCCCGCGCGACCAGGGCGAGGAGTACTGCTCGGCGCACATGTTCAACGTCGTCCCCGTCAAGGGCCGCTACCTGCTGACCTCGTCCTGGTACGGCGGCGGCGTCGACGTGGTCGACTTCACCGACCCGGCGCACGCTAAAGAGGTCGGCTACTACGACGTCGAGTCGCCCAACCCAGGCTCGTTCTGGGCGGCCTACTGGTACAACGGCTTCATCTACGGCAGCGACATCCCCAACGGGTTCGACGCCTTCCTGTTCAGCGGGCCGCAGCGCGCCGGCGCCCAGCGGCTCGGCCACCTCAACCCCCAGACCCAGGAATTCACCCTCGGCACGCACTGACCGGTCCCGTCGCCGGAAGGGCGACACGGTTGGCAACGGGGCCGGCACCCAGCCGGCCCCGCCGCCTGGTCGGGTCCGCCCCCTCCACCGCGCGTCGCAATAAGGAGGAGCCGGCTGGCGCTGTGGGCATGCCAGCGTTCCCTGAGGTTTCCCGCAGGCAACCGCCAGGTTGGGACCCTACAGTTGACGGCGTGGGCGCTCCGTCGGTGCTGGTGATCGAGGACGAGGAGAACGTCCGCTACATCGCCGCGGCCGCCCTGCGGCTGGCCGGGTTCGCCGTGAGCGAACCAGCCTCCTGGCAGGGGTGGCAGCACAACAGACGGTCTCCAAGGCCGACTACCTCGGGCCCAGGCCCAGCTTCTGGCCGATGCGTCGTACGCCCTGGGAGCGCTGCTGGTGGCGACGATCCTGGCGGTGTACAAGCCAAGGGGCATGACCCGGTACGGCCAGCGCAAGCAACGCAGGGAGCTGGCGAGGAAGCGAGTTGCGCCCGAGGGCGGCCTGTCGCCGGTCGGCCCGGTCGTGTGCCGGCGCGAGATCCTGCTCGGCCCCTTCACCCCAACCGGCGACGTGGACTACTACGACCCGGCGGGCGGTGGACATCGGTAGAAGTCGAGCCTGAGGACGTGCCGGCGGCGCGTACACGGTGGCGGTCGGCCGGATGAACGCCGCAAAGCGGAAGGCCGAGGCCCAGCGCGAAGGCCGACCGTGCCGTGCACGGACGCGCACCGGGTGGCCGCCTGCTGACCTCGGTCGGCAGGTCCACTCAGGTGGTCGCGAGCGCCTCGGTGGGCGCCAGCCGCGCCGCCCGGATCGCCGGGTACAGGCCGGCCAGCGCGCCGATGACCAGGGTGGCGACGATGCCGCCGGCCATGACCCAGGCGGGCACCATGGTCGGCCAGCCTTGCAGGCTGGCATACCCCGCTGTCACCGTGCTCCCGAGCAGCACGCCGGCGCCGGCGCCGAGCGCGGACAGCAGCAGGGCCTCGGCCAGGAACTGGACCCGGACCTGCCCGCGCGTGGCGCCCAGCGAGCGGCGTAGCCCGATTTCGGCGCGGCGCTCGAGCACGGAGATCACCATGGTGTTGGCCACGCCGATCCCGCCGACCAGCAGGGCGACGGCGCCCAGGCCGAGCAGGAGCCCGGTGAAGGTGACGTTGGCGGCGGCTTGGGCGGCGAGCGCGTCCGAGGGGCGGGACACTTCGACCTCGTTGGGCTGGGCGGGGTTGACGGTCGCGGCCAGCACGCTCCGCACCGTTTCGACCTTGTCGGGGTTGGTGCGGGTGTAAACCGTCGTCGGGCTGCCGTCGAAGCCGAGGTAGCGTTGCCCGGCCTTCCAGCCGACCAGCGCGGCCAGGTCCAGTTCTGGCGCCAGCGGCACCGGGCTCAGGGTCCCGACCACGGTTGCCCACTGGCCGCCGAGCCAGATCTGCGTGTCCGGGCTTGCCGCGCCGATGCCGAGGTGCTCGGCGGCCTTGGCGCCGAGCACGACCGCCGGGTAGCGGGCGGTGGCGTCGTTGAGCCAGGTTCCCGACGCCACGGTCGCGCCGACGACGCCGGGCAGGTCGGTGCGCGCCGCGAGGGTGGCGATCCCCCCGGATTCGGGCTCGGGGATCTTGTCGCTGCGGTAGACCTTCGCGTCGGCGACCTTGCCGGTGGCCGAGACGGACTCGACCGGCCCGATCCGGCCGACCATGGCGACGGCGTCGTCGGGGAGGGTGGCGGTCTCGCCGAAGAGGGTGCTGCCCGGACCCGCGGTGAGCAGGTTGGTGCCCAGCGCGTCGAGCAGCCGGTTCAGTTGGGCGCGGCTGGAAGTGGAGATCCCGACGACGGCCACCATCGCCGCGATGCCGATCGCGATGCCCAGCGCCGAGAGCACCACCCGCAGGGGTCGGGCGCGCAGCCCGTGCCCACCCACCCGCAGCACGTCACGGGGGTTCAGCCGGCCTGGTCGTAGCGCCGCCGTCACGTTCCCACCGCCGTCCGGTCGCCGACCACCCGGCCGTCCAGCATGGACACCTGGCGGGGCAGGTACGCCGCGACCTGGTGCTCGTGGGTGATCACCACGATGGTCGTGCCTGCCTCGTTGAGGTCGGTCAGCAGCCGCATCAGGCTCTCACCGGCGTGGCTGTCCAACGCCCCGGTGGGCTCGTCGGCGAGCAGCAGGGTGGGTTCGCCCACGACCGCGCGGGCGATGGCGGTGCGCTGCTTCTCCCCGCCGGACAGCTCGTGCGGCCGGTGGGTCGACCGGTGTCCCAACCCGACCCGTTCCAGGGCCTGTGCCGCCCGTTCGCGCCGTTGCCGGAGGCTGGCGCCGGTGTAGAGCAGCCCGTCGGCGACGTTGTCCAGGGCGGGCACCCCCGGGGCGAGGTGGAACAGCTGGAAGACGAACCCGATGCGGCGGGCCCGCAGCGCCGACAGCTCACGGTCGGACAGGCCCGCGACGTCGAACCCGTCGACGACGACCTGCCCGGTGGTGGGCCGGTCCAGGGTGCCCATCACGTTGAGCAGCGTCGACTTGCCCGACCCCGACGGCCCGACGATCGCCACCATCTCGCCGCGGTCGACGTCCAGGTCGACGCCGCGGAGCGCGGCGACGCCGCCCGGGTAGTCGCGGCCGACCCCGCGCAGCGTCACGATCCGCTCGGCCCGGCCGCTCACTTGGGCATCCCCACGGTGACGCCTTCGGCGATGCCGTCGCCGCTGACCTGGACCCGTCCGGCGGCGAACATCCCGGTCTTGACCGCGACGATGCGCGTCGTCCTTTCCTGGACGACCTGGACCCCGTAGCCGCCTTCGGGCAACGCGAGCAGTGCCGCGACCGGCACCGCCAGGACGCCCTTCCGCTCTTGGCTGACGAAGTCCACGTCCACGGGGGCGGCGTCCAGCGAGCCGAGGGCCTTCTGGTCGGCGATCGTCACCGTCACCTCGATGCGCGCGTCGGCGGCGGTCGAGGTGCTCCCCCCAGGCGTGCTGCTCGCCGGTGGTCCCCCGGTCGCGCTGCTCGCCTGCTCGGGCGCCTTCGCGATTGTGCCGACCTTGGCGATCCTTCCCTTCACCGGACCCCGGCCGGGAACCGTGACCGTGACCGTGCCGCCCTTGGCGGCGAGCGCCAGGTCGGCCACCTCGAGCCCGACGGTGACCAGGCGGGTCGTGCCGGTGTAGGACAGGACCGACGTGCCGCCACCGGCGTCGCCGCCCGTCCTGCCGCCGCCGATCCTGTCACCGACGCGGGCGGTGCGCTCGGCGACGCGCACCGCGCCCGGGGTGACCACCAGTTGGCCCGGCTCCACCGCTCCGGTCTGGGGCAGGCCGAGGTCGGCCTGCCACCTCCGCACGGCCTGGGCCGTGGCCGCGGTGTAGGCCTTGTCCACGGTGAGCCCGGCGTAGCCCAGCTTCGACAGGTTCTCCTCGAGCTGTTCGACGTCGGCGCCCTCGACACCCGGACGCAGCGGCCGGTACAGCGGCAGCGATCCGTAGAGCGCGACGACCGGCCGCTGGTCGAGCTTGAACAGCGGCCCGCCTCGCTTGACCGTGGAGCCCTCCGGCGCGATCCAGGTAAGCGTCCCGCTCCCGGCCGCGCTGATCGGGGCCGGATCGCCGTAGCCGAGCGTGCCCGACACCGTCTTGGTTGCCACCAGCGTGGTCCTGGTGACCTTCGCGGTGGCGGGCGGCAACCCGGGGTTGGCCGCTGGTTCCTTGGCGGCCGATCCCCCAGCCACCACCAGTCCGGCGACCCCGCCACCGAGGAGCACC
>DASUZB010000028.1:0-45569 GCA_036377075.1 Actinomycetes bacterium
TGGGGGACTGATGGACCGACGGCCCTGATGGACTGGTATCGCATCTGCAAGTACGACCCGGCGTTTCGCGACGGGACGGGTGCGTACCAGCGTGACGAGTGGACCAGCGTTAGCGACATCGGCCGGACGTTCGACGGCGTCACGCTCGACGCCTCGACCTACCTCGCGACGGAAACGGCGTACGTACGGGCGATCCGGGAATTCATGACCGACGCCGGCGTGACCATGCTGCGCGTCGCAGCCCTCGAACCACCGCCGGACCTCGACCCGCTCGTGAAGTACCAGCTGCCAGACGCCGAACCGCTCGCACGGCTGGCGCATGAGATCCGGGACGGCATGGAGCTCTCCGGTACCGAACTGGATCTGGCGTGTCGCCTCAACCTCCGCGAGGTGCTCTGGTGCCGGCTGGAGCAACCGGCTCGCCTCGTGGTGGAGACCAGCTACGACTACTACCTTCACATCGGCACCGCCGCTACCTCGGAGCGAGCGATCACGAAGGTCCACGAGCTCGGGCTGTTCGTCCACGAAGCTCCCGATCTCGCACGCGGCCGCGAGTAGTACCTTGTTGCGCTGATCCGCCTGGGCCCGGGGGTCGGTTGGCCTCCGGGCGGACTCGTTCGAGGAGCCCCGTGTGGCCAAGCCAGTGTTGCAGGACATCATCTCCAGCCTGCGGTTCGACGCCCAGCAGCTCGTCTGCGCGGTGGTCCAGGACCATGCCGACGGCACCGTGCTGATGGTCGCGTGGATGGACGCCGAGGCCGTGCGGCGCACGCTGACCACCGGGAGGACCTGGTTCTGGAGCCGCTCCAGGAAGGAGCACTGGCGCAAGGGCGACACCTCGGGGAACGTCCAGCTCGTCCGGTCGGTGGCGGTCGACTGCGACGGCGACGCCCTGCTGGTGCGCGTCGAGCAGGTCGGCGTCGCCTGCCACACCGGGGCGCGCAGCTGCTTCCACACGCCGCTGCCCACCAGCGGGACGCAGGAGCCGCCCATCGGGGCGAAGGAACGGCGGCGGTGATCTCCCACGCCCTGACGGCCGGGCTGCGGCCGTCGCTCGAGGAATTCACCGAGCTGGCCGAGGAGTACACCGTCGTGCCGGTCTGGCGCGAGCTGCTCGGCGACTTGGAGACGCCGGTGGGGGCGTTCCGCAAGCTCGGCGGCGGGCACGGCTCCGTCCTGCTCGAGAGCGTCGAGCACGGCGAGCGCTGGGGGCGCTGGTCGTTCATCGGCACCGACCCGTTCGCCACCTTCCACGCGCGCGGCGGGCGGGTCTGGTGGACCGGGACGGCGCCCGCCGGCCTGCCGGACGGTCCGCCCCTGACGGTGCTGCGCGCCGCGCTGCAGCGGCTCCGCTCGCCGTCCCTGCCGGGCCTGCCGCCGCTGTTCGCCGGCGCGGTCGGCTACCTCGGCTACGACCTCGTCCGCGAGCTGGAGCGCCTGCCCGACACCACCGACGACGACCTCGGCCTGCCCGACGCGGTGCTGGTGTTCCCGCGCTCGGTGGTGGTCTTCGACCACCTCGGGCAGAAGCTCGTCCTGGTCACCAACGTGGTCGTCGACCAGGCCGCGGACCTGCGCGCGGCGTACGCGGACGGCGCCAGGCGGCTCGACGAGCTGGCCGAGCGGCTCTCGGTGGCCGCCCCGGCGCCGGTCAGGCCGCTGCCGGCCGCCGGCCCGCCGGCGCCGGCCGCCAGCGACCTCGATCCCGGCCGCTACCAGGAGATGGTCCGGATCGCCAAGGAGCACATCCGCGAGGGCGACATCTTCCAGGTGGTGCCGTCGCAGCGCTTCTCGCTGCGGACCGCGGCCGACCCGTTCGACGTCTACCGGGTCCTGCGGGTGGTCAACCCCTCACCGTACATGTACTTCCTGCGCCTGCCCGAGGTCACCCTCTCCGGGTCGTCGCCCGAGGTGCTGGTCACCGTCCAGGGCGGCACGGCGACGATGCGCCCGATCGCCGGCACCCGCCCGCGCGGCGCCGACCCGGCGGCCGACGCGGCCCTCGAGGCGGAGCTGCGTGGCGACGAGAAGGAACGGGCCGAGCACGTCATGCTGGTCGACCTCGCCCGCAACGACCTCGGCCGGGTCTGCCGGCCCGGCACCGTCAAAGTCGGCGACTTCATGCGGGTGGAGCGCTACTCGCACGTCATGCACCTGGTCTCCGACGTGGTCGGGGAGCTGGCCGACGGGGTCGGCGCGTTCGACGTGTTCGCCGCCGCCTTCCCCGCCGGGACCGTGTCGGGCTCGCCCAAGGTCCGGGCGATGGAGATCATCGACGAGCTGGAGCGCCACCGGCGCGGTCCCTACGCCGGCTGCGTCGGCTACTTCGACTTCTCCGGCAACCTCGACACCTGCATCACCATCCGCACCTGCGTGTTCGTCGGCGACCAGGCCCACTGCCAGGCCGGCGCCGGGATCGTGGCCGACTCCGTGCCGGAGCTGGAGGAGCGCGAGACCGAGGCGAAGGCGCGCGTGCTGCTCAGCGCGATCGCCGCCGCGGAGGCCCTCGGCCGCCGTGGCTGACGGCCGCGCCTCGCTGCGCGCCGGCGTGCTGCTGGCCCTCGCCGGGGTGCTGCTCGCGCTCACCGGCGCCGGGCGGCCATGGGCGCGGGTGTCGAGCGCGGTCGAGCTACCCGGCCTCGGCCGCGGCGCCTTCGGCGGCGCCAGCCTCAGCGGCAACGACCTCGCGCCGCTGTCGGGCCTCGCCCTGCTCGCCCTGGTGCTGGTCCTCGGCATCGCGGCGACGCGCGGCCGCGGCCGGGTGGTGGTCGGGCTGGCGCTCGCCGCCCTGGGCGTCGCGCTCGTCGCCGGGACGCTCGCCGCCGCCGGGCGGGCCGGCGACCAGGCGGCCGAGCGCGCCCGGCGCGGCCAGCTCGAAGGGGTCACGGCCGGGGCCGTGCGGGTGACCACCCCCCGGACGGGGCCGGTGCTGGTCGTCGTCGGCGGGCTGCTGGTCGCGGCCGCCGGCGTCGAGGCGGTCCGCCGCGGCCGGGACTGGCCGGCGCTGGGCGCCGCCTTCCGCGCCCCACCCGACCGCCCAGCGGTCGCCGAGGGCGACGGCGAGCCGCCCTGGGAGGGAGACTAGCCGCGATCCGCCGTGGCGCGGGTTGGCGGGCGTGAACCGCCGTCGGGTGCATCCGGTAGGCGATCGCGAACGCGCCCGGCCGCAGCTCGTCGAGCAGTCGCCCGCGATCGGTCATGCCGCTGCGAACCCCTGCCGCCACCGTCGCCTCCGCGGCGTCGGCGACGTGGACGAGGGACCACACGCCGCCACCGTCGCCGACCAGCGGGAACCTGCGCCTGCGGACCATCTCGGGCAGCTCCGCCCACAAGACGGCAGCCCCGGCGGTGACACCCCGCCCCTTTCTTGGGATTGCAAGCCCGCCCTGTCGATGGGGCGGGCTGCCGTTCGTGTAGCAGGTGAAGGAGCCGGCCTGCGGCCGGCGCAGCCCGGTGCCTGGCACCGGCCGGCCGTGACCACGACCGTGACGGGGCCGAACTGGCCCAAACTGCACAGGTCCAAGATCATCGACCAGGTGAAGCACCATCGGCCCCGAATGGCCCATTGACCTGCGGAGATCCATCGGGTCGCTGAGGCTTTCGGCGGATCCGGGCTAAGGTTGAGCTGGAGCTTTACCTGGCTCGAACACGGCCGTGCGGGAGTCCGAACGTGGGGCGCACAGTATCGGGGCGGCCGGGCCTGACCAGCGGGCGAGGAAGGGTGGGCGGTTGGACCACGGGACCGCGTCGAAGGGGACCGTCCTGATCGTCGAGGACGAGCAGTCGATCGCCGACCTCGTCCGCCTCTACCTGGAGCGCGAGGGCTTCGAGGTGGAGTGGCGCAGCGACGGCCGCTCCGGGCTGGCGGCGGTCGGGACGACCCGGCCCCGGCTGGTCGTGCTCGACCTGATGCTGCCGGCGATGGACGGCTTCGAGGTCCTCAAGGCGCTGCGCGGCGGCGGCGGGCGGCTGCCGGTGATCGTGGTCACCGCCCGCGAGGAGGAGGCCGACCGCGTCCTCGGCCTGGAGCTCGGCGCCGACGACTACGTCACCAAGCCGTTCTCCCCGCGGGAGCTGGTGGCCCGGGTCAAGGCGGTGCTGCGGCGCAGCGAGACCGAGCCGGCCGAGGGGCCCGAGCCACCCATGCACCTCGGCGACCTCACCGTCGACCCCGCCCGCCACGAGGTCGTCTTCGAGGGCCGCCAGGTGCAGCTCACCGCGCGCGAGTTCGAGCTGCTCGCCTACCTGGTCCGCAACCGCGGCCTGGTGCTCAGCCGCGACCAGATCCTCGAACGGGTCTGGGGTTACTCCTTCCCGGCGGACACCCGCACGGTCGACGTCCACATCCGGCAGGTCAGGGCCAAGCTGGGCGAGCGCGCGCCGATCGTGACCGTCCGTGGCGTCGGCTACAAAGCCGACGACCGGCGATGAGCGCGCCGGTGCCCACGGCGCGGCTGCACCGCGCCCCCACCGGGTCGCTGCGCGGCCGCCTGGTCCGACTGCTGGTCGCGGTCGTGGCCGGGGTCGCCCTGCTGATGGGCGTCATCACCCTGTCCCTGGTGCGGCTGCTGCCGGCCCGCGGCCTCGAGCAGGACCTGGCCGACCAGGCCGAAGCGGTGGCCACCGCCGACATCGGCTTCCGGCGGCCCTGCGTCGGCGCCACCGCGCTGCGCTCGGTCGGCACCGAGCTGTACCTGGTCGGCGTGGACGGCAGGGCGCGCCGGCCGGCCTGCCCGACCCGGGTGGCGCGCGGCGGCGCGCTCGCCCCGGCGCCAGGCGTCGACCTGGCCGGCTTGGTGGCGGCGGGCGAGGCCACCTCCGGGGCGCGCGGCGGGGTGGCCTACGCCTTCCGGCCGCTCCCGGCCGCCGGCGTACGCCGCGCCCCCGCCGTGCTGCTCGCCCACCGCACGGGCGTGCCAAGCCCCGACCTGCTCGGGCTGGTCGCCCGGCGGCTGCTGCTCGCCGGCCTGCTCGCGGTCGTCGCGGCGGCGGGGGTCGCGTGGCTGGTCGCCGACCGGCTCACCGCGCCGCTGGGCCGCCTGGTCGCCGCCGCCCGCAGCATCGGCACCGGCGACCTCGGCACCCGGGTCGCGGTCGAGGGCGACGACGAGGTGGCCGAGGTCGCCGACGCCTTCAACGACATGGCCGTGGCCCTCGAGCACGAGCAGGCCGAGCAGCGCGCCTTCCTCGCCAGCGTCGGGCACGAGCTGAAGACCCCCCTCACCACCGTACAGGGCTACACCGAGGCGCTGCTGGACGGCACCGTCGACAGCCCGGAGGAGCGGCGCGGCAGCCTCGAGCGCATCCACGGCGAGACCCTGCGGCTCGCCAGGCTGGTGCAGGACCTGCTCGACCTCGCCCGGCTCGGCCGCGGGCAGTTCGCGGTCGCGCTGATCGACGCGGACGTCGGCGCGGTGCTGCGGGAGGCGGCCGCGGCGGCGGGGGAGCGCGCCGCCGCCCGCGGCGTGCCGCTGCGGCGGCACCTCGAGGGCTCGCTGGTCGCGCACGTCGACCCGGGCCGGCTGCGGCAGGTGCTCGACAACCTGCTCGACAACGCGGCCCGGTCGAGCCCGCCGGGCCGGCCGGTGACGGTGGCCGCCCGCGCCCTGCCCGACGGCTCGGTGGAGGCCGCCGTGGTCGACCAGGGCCCCGGCATCGCCGAGGACGACCTGCCGCGCGCGTTCGAGCGCGGCTACCTGTGGTCGCGCTACCGCCGCACCCGCACCGTCGGCTCCGGCCTCGGCCTGGCGATCGTCAAGGCCCTGTGCGACGCGATGGGCGTCGCCATCCGCGCCGAGGCAGCCGCCGGCGGCGGCACCGCCTTCCGGCTCCTGCTGCCGCCACGCCGCGGCAAGGCGACCTGGAGCAGCGGCCGCGTCGGCCTCCCAGCCAGCGGCAACGGCCCCGGCGCTCCCCGGTCCCGCGGTGGTCTAGTCCGATAACCCATTCACGTTCAAGACACCAGATAGGACGCCTCACCCCGGACGGCCCCGCACCGGCCACCGGGACGACGGCCGGCAACCGGCCACTCCACAAGATCCGCTGCACGGTCTGGCGGCGGGCGGGTGACCATTGGGACCGCCGCGTGGGAAACGCTGGCCGGTTGCCGCCTGACCTCCGGGCGTTGGCGCAGCGTGGGGCCATGGCAACCTGGCGGCAACCAGCCAGCTTATTCGGCGGCGGTTCCCTAGAATGCTCGGCGTGCCGACCTCACCAGCCAGCCCGTTCCTTGCCCGCGCCGTGGCCGACGCGCGCGCGGCCAGCGAGCGCCGCGCCGCCGGCCTGCCGCTGGCGGAGTTGCGCGCCCGCGCCGCCGCGCTGCCGCCCGCCAGGCCCTTCCGCGCCGCCCTGGACGGCACCGGCACCGCCGTGGTCGCCGAGGTCAAGCGCCGCTCCCCGGCGAAGGGCCTGCTGCGGGCGGACCTCGACCCCGCCGCGCTCGCCGGCGCCTACCGGCGCGGCGGCGCCGCCGCGCTGAGCGTGCTCACCGAGCCGGTGCACTTCGACGGCAGCCCGGAGGACCTGCGCGCCGCCAGGGCGGCCGTCGACCTCCCGGTGCTGCGCAAGGACTTCGTCACCGTGCCCTACCAGGTGTGGGAGGCGCGTGCCTGGGAGGCGGACGCGGTGCTGCTGATCGTCGCCGCGCTGTCCCCGGCGCTGCTCGCCGACCTGCTCGCCGAGGCGGCGGCGGCCGGGCTGGAGGCGCTGGTCGAGGTGCACAGCGAGGAGGAGGCGGCGGTGGCGGCGGCCGCCGGCGCTGGCCTGGTCGGCGTGAACGCCAGGGACCTGGCCACGCTCCGGGTCGACCAGGGCCGCCTGGCGCAGGTCGCCCACGCCCTGCCGCGCGGCGCCACGGTGGTGGCCGAGAGCGGCATCGGCAGCCGCGCCGACGTGCTCGCCGCCGAGGCGGCCGGCGCGCACGCCGTGCTGGTGGGGGAGACGCTGGTCCGCTCCGACGACCCCGCCGCGACGCTGGCCGGCCTGCTGGGCCGGCAGGCGGACGACCGAGCCGGCGCGAGGGGCGCCGGGTAATGGGGTCCGGGGCTCGAGTAGCGAAGCGGTAGCTCCGGATGAACAAAGGAGGGGGACATGGCCGAGCCGAGGAAGGTCCTGCTGGGTGAGGACGAGATCCCGTCCGCCTGGTTCAACGTCGTGCCCGCGCTGCCGAACCGGCCCGGCCCCTACCTGCACCCGCAGACCCGCGAGCCGGTCGGCCCCGAGGCACTGGCGCCGCTGTTCCCGATGGCCCTGATCCAGCAGGAGGTATCGACCGAGCAGTGGGTCGACGTCCCCGGCCCGGTGATGGACACCTACCGGCTGTGGAGGCCGACGCCGCTGGTGCGCGCGCTCGACCTGGAGCGCGCGCTGGGCACGCCGGCGCGCATCTACTACAAGTACGAGGGCGGCTCCCCGGCCGGCTCGCACAAGCCCAACACCGCCGTGGCGCAGGCGTACTACAACGCGGCCGAGGGCGTCCGCCGGCTCACCACCGAGACCGGCGCGGGGCAGTGGGGCAGCGCCCTCGCCTTCGCCTGCGCCCGCTTCGGGCTGGAGTGCCGCGTCTACATGGTGCGCACCTCCTACGACAACAAGCCCTACCGGCGCTCGCTGATGGAGACCTGGGGCGCGTCGGTGGTGCCGTCGCCGAGCCCGGAGACCGCGGCGGGCAAGGCGGTGCTCGCCGCCCAGCCCGACTCGCCCGGGTCGCTCGGCATCGCCATCTCCGAGGCGGTCGAGGTCGCCGCCGGCTCGGACGACACCCACTACGCGCTCGGCAGCGTGCTCAACCACGTGCTGCTGCACCAGACGGTCATCGGCCTGGAGCTCAAGGAGCAGCTCGCCAAGGCCGGCGTGCAGCCCGACGTGCTGGTCGCCTGCGTCGGCGGCGGGTCGAACTTCGGCGGCTTCACCTTCCCGCTGCTCGCCGAGAAGCTCGCCGGGCGCTCGCAGGTGCGGGTGGTCGCGGTCGAGCCGACCGCCGCCCCCACCCTGACCAAGGGCCGCTACGAGTACGACCTCGGCGACCAGGCCGGCATGACGCCGCTGATGCCGATGTACACGCTCGGCTCGGACTTCGTGCCCGCACCGATCCACGCCGGCGGCCTGCGCTACCACGGCGACTCGCCGATCGTGTCGCTGCTGGCCAAGGAGGGCCACATCGAGGCGGTCGCCTACCCCCAGTCGAAGGTGTTCGAGGCGGCCGTGCAGTTCGCCCGCACCGAGGGCACCCTGCCGGCGCCCGAGCCGGCGCACGCCATCCGCGCGGTGATCGACGAGGCGCTGCGCTGCAAGGAGGAGGGCAAGGCGGAGACGATCGTGTTCAACCTCTGCGGCCACGGCCACTTCGACCTCAAGGCCTACGAGGACTACCTCAGCGGGGACCTGCTCGATGTCTAGGGCCGGCGTGGCGGACACGCGCCCGGGGCTGGCGGTGCCGCACCCGCCGGACCGGGATGGCCACTTCGGGCCGTGGGGCGGCCGCTTCGTGCCCGAGGTGCTGATGGCCGCCCTCGACGAGCTGACCGCGGCCTTCGAGGAGGCGACCGGCTCGCCGGACTTCCGGGCCGAGCTGGACGGGCTGCGCCGCAGCTACGCCGGGCGGCCCACGCCGCTGTACCGGGCGGGCCGCCTCTCCGGCGAGCTCGGCGTCGACCTCTGGATCAAGCGCGAGGACCTGCTCCACACCGGCGCCCACAAGCTCAACAACTCGCTCGGCCAGCACCTGCTGACCCGGCGCATGGGCAAGCCGCGGGTGATCGCCGAGACCGGTGCCGGCCAGCACGGCGTCGCCACCGCCACCGTGGCCGCCCTGCTCGGCCAGGAGTGCGTCGTCTACATGGGCGAGGAGGACACCAGGCGGCAGCGCCTCAACGTGGTCCGCATGCGCCTGCTCGGCACGGAGGTCCGCTCGGTCCCCACCGGCACCGCCACCCTCAAGGACGCCATCAACGAGGCGCTGCGCGACTGGGTGGAGACCGTGGGGACCACCCACTACGCGATCGGCTCGGTGGTCGGCCCGCACCCCTTCCCGGTGATGGTCCGCGAGTTCCAGCGCGTCATCGGCGACGAGACCCGCGCCCAGGTGCTGGAGGCGACCGGCCGGCTGCCCGACCTGGTGGTCGCGTGCGTCGGCGGCGGCTCCAACGCGGCCGGGATGTTCGCGCCCTTCGTCGACGACGGGGTGCGGCTCGTCGGCGTCGAGGCCGGTGGCCGCGGCGCCGGGCCGGGCGAGAACGGCGCCCCGCTCAACTTCGGCGCGGACGGCGTGCTGCACGGCGCCCGCTCCTACGTCCTGCAGGACCCGGACGGGCAGGTGCTGCCGACCCACTCGGTCTCGGCCGGCCTCGACTACCCGGGCGTCGGCCCGGAGCACGCCTTCTGGCTGGACAGCGGCCGCGTGGCCTACCGCCAGGTCGGCGACGGCGCGGCGCTGGACGGGTTCGGCTTGCTGGCCAGGACCGAGGGCATCCTGCCCGCCCTCGAGCCGGCCCACGCCCTCGCCTGGATCACCGAGGCGGTCGCCGCCGGCGAGGTCGAGCCTGGCTCGCTGGTCGTGCTCACCCTCTCGGGCCGCGGCGACAAGGACGTCGACACGGTGGCGAGCTGGGTCGACGAGGTCGATCCCGCCGCCGACGGACCGGGGGAGGGCGGCGCCGGTGC
This sequence comes from Actinomycetes bacterium, assembly GCA_036377075.1. Lineage (GTDB taxonomy): Bacteria > Actinomycetota > CALGFH01 > CALGFH01 > CALGFH01 > DASUZB01. The sequence goes on from DASUZB010000028.1 coordinate 9,661, forward strand.
CTGACTCCGCGGCGGCCGGCCGCGCCCCGAGCGGAGGGCGCGCCGGCGGCCGGCCGCCGGTGGAGCGGTTGGAGGAGCGGCTCGGCGAGATCCGCGGCGAGGGGCGCGCCGCGTTGGTCGCCTACGGCGTGGCCGGGTTCCCGGACCTGCCCGGATCGCTGGCGGCGTTCCGGGCCATGGCCGCGGCCGGCGCCGACGTGCTGGAGGTGGGGCCGCCCTATTCCGACCCGCTGATCGACGGGCCGGTGATCCAGGAGGCGGTGCGCACCGCGCTCGACCGCAGGATCCGCATGGACGACGTGCTCGCCATGCTCGGCGAGCTGACCGCCTCGGTGACCGCGCCGGTGGTGCTGCTCGTCTACTACAACCTGGTCGCCCGGCGCGGACCCGAGCGCTTCGCCCGCGACCTCGCCGCCGCCGGGGCATGCGGCGCGGTGGTGCCGGACCTGCCGCCGGAGGAGGCCGGGCCGTGGCTCGCCGCCGCCGCCGAGGCCGGCGTCGCGCCGATCTTCCTGGCCGCGCCCACCTCCACCGAGGCGCGCCTGGCGGCGCTTGGCGCCGTCGGCCGTGGCTTCGTGTACGTGCAGGCGTCGCTCGGCGTGACCGGCCTGCGCACGTCGCTTGCCGGCTGGATCGAGGAGCTGGTGGCGCGCGTCCGCGGCCACACCGACCTGCCGGCGTACGTCGGCATCGGCGTCTCCAACGCCGAGCAGGCCGCCACCGTCGCCCGCTTCGCCGACGGCGTGGTCGTGGGCACCGCCCTCGTCCGCCGCCTCGGCCAGGACGGCGTCGACGGCGTGCACGCCCTCACCGCCGAGCTGGCCGCGGCCGTCCAGGGCGCCCGCGACCCGGTCCCGGGCACGATCGGCTGACCGGCTGGTCCTGATCGGGCTGGCCGCCGATCACTATCTCCGCCTAGCCCGATGGGATCATTTCAGGATCCTTTATCCAAATCCCTGCTCGCCAGGCAACCGGCGATATGGCAGCATGCGGGCGCTCTGTCCGTGCCGGGCGCCGCGGCCGCCCGTCGCGCGACGGGCGCCACGTTCCGGCCCATCCGACCGGATCGCCGGCGCCAGGACGAGGACGCCGCACGGAGGAACCACCAGCGTGTCGCCGAAGCCGGGGCAGGAAGGGCCGTCGCGGCTCGACCTGCTCAAGGTCTGGCTGCTCGACCCGCGCAGCCGCATCGCCGTGCGCCGCCGCCTCGCCGAGGTCCGCATCACGCGGCGCTCCCTGCTCGCCGCGGGCATGGCCGTCTGGCTGCTCTACGCCGCGCTGGTGTGGCAGTTCGGCGGACGGCGGCTCGAGGGCTGCACCTCCGTTGCCTGCCGCGCGCTGCTCGGCGGGCTGCCGTTCGGCCAGGGCGGCGCGTCGCCGCCCGCGGTGGCGGCCGGCTCGGCCAGCCCCACCCCCACCACCGGCCACGTCGTCCTGACGCCGGGCACCCCACCCACCTCGAGCGCCGCGACGACGACCACCACGCTGGTCGTCGCGCTGCTCCCCTCGGCGACCGGCGCGCCGCCCCCGGCGGCGGGCGAGCCCACCAGCACCACCGCCCCCGCGTCCACCGGACCCGGGGTGACGACCACCACCTCCACGACCGCGCCCGAGCCGCAGTGCAAGCCGAAGAAGCACCGCGAGTGCAAGCCGAAGAAGCACGCCAAGGCGATGCACTGGTGGTGGCGGTGGGCCATGGTGGTGCTCGGCCGCGGCCGCTGAGGCCGGGGGCGCGGCCGGCCGGCCGCGCGCGTTGGTGAGGCCTGGGCTCAGTGGGCCGCCCGTTCGCGGCGCAGCAGCTGGATCACGGGGTGGTGGCCCTTCTGGAAGACCTGCGCCGCCCGCTCGGGCCGCCACCACGGCCTCGCCTCGGCGAGGCAGCGCTCGAACAGCCGCAGCTCGTGGGTGAGGACCACCAGCCGCGCCCCGGGCGCGGCGACGCGCGCGGCCTCGCGCAGCACCGCCGGGTACAGCGCGGCGTTGTCCTCGTGCGACCCCATGCGGTGCCCGTAGGGCAGGTCGACCAGGAGCGCGTCCACGGTGCCGTCGCGCAGGCCGAGGCGGGTCGCGTCCATCGTCGCCAGCGCCGCCTTGCCGGCCAGCCCGGCGGCGGCCAGGTTCGCCGCCGCGCCGCGCAGCGCGCCCCCGTCCAGGTCGCAGCCGAGCACCATCGCCGCCGGCCCGCGCGCCAGCCGCTCCACCAGCAGCGTCCCCGAGCCGCACATCAGGTTCAGCACCCGGTCGCGCGGCCGGGGCCGGGTCAGCTCCACCATCGCCGCCGCGATGGTGGCGTTCACCGCCCCCGGCAGGTGGTGAACCCGCCACGCCCTGGTGGCCAGCGGCCGCGGTGACAGCCGGGTGAGCAGCTCCCACCCGTCCCCGGCCCGCCGGATGCGAAGCAGCAGCTCCCCGTCATCCGGGTCGTAGGCCAGCCCGGTTCGCCCGCTCAGCTCCTCCACCAGCCGCCTGACCGCGCTCGACCCCCGCCCCGGCACCGACAGCCGGAACGACCCGAACGCCCCCGCCGGGTGCAACCCCCGCACCGCCTCCACGTGCCCGAACGGCCGCTCGTCCCCGAGCAGCGCACTCGGCCTCCGCCCCGGAAACCGCGCCACCAGGTAGGCCGCCACCGGCGTCCGCAGCCGCAGCAACGCCTCCAGCGGCCCCGAATACCTGAGCCGCACCGCCCCTCGCTCAGCCTCCGGTTCGACCTGTGCCCGCCGGCCGAGGACCCGCTCCAGCTCGTCCACGACGAACGACTCCAGCCCGGGGAGCACCTCGCACTCGATAAGCGGTGTCGATGGAGAGGACGCGGAGCGGACGCGCCCAGACGGAGCGGGCCGACCGGTGGCCGTCGGTCCACCGGGTCGGCTTCCCTTGCCTGGCTGGAACGCCCGCCTTCGGTCGCGGCTCATCGAGGGTCAACGCGAACGGCCCGACGGATTCGCCGCTGGTATCTAGTGCCCGAGGCGGGACTCGAACCCGCAAGCCCTTTCGGGCAGATGGTTTTGAGCCATCCGAGTTTGCCGAATTTCTCCACTCGGGCTTCTTGTCCATTTTTTCCATCCGGACCGACCCTCAGGAGGGTAGCGAATTGCCGCGCAGCGAGGAAGTCGGCCTGACGCATGAAGGGCTCGACCTCGGTTGCGACTGGCTGGTAGCTTCGGCCGATAGCGCCTGTCGGGGATACCGGTGGGATAGGGAGACACGGGAGGCCGCGTTCGAGACGGTCGAGACTGTCCATACGGCGCCCAGCTCATAGTTTCCGCCGTTCCGTTGAGGTACAGTGCGGCCGTCGCGACCTGGCCCGACGCCGCGGTGGGACGTCCGTCGGACGGTGGCTTGGGTCGCCGATCACTCGCTGCGCCGCGGTGGGGGAGCCCCGCCCGCCGCTGACGCAAGGTCACGGGGCTCGCGACATGGAAGGGGGCAAGACCCTTGAATCGGAGGATCATTTCGGGGCTCGCCGTCGCCGTGATCCTGGCGATGGTGGCGACCGGTTGCTCCAGGGAGTCTGGCGGCGGTGGGGGCTCCGCCAAGAAGACCGCCAAGATCGGCGTGATCGCGCCGCTCACCGGACCCCTCTCGGCCCTCGGGCTGGGCATCAAGAACAGCGTCGACCTCGCCGTCAAGCAGGCCAACCAGAAGGGCACCGTGTCCGGCTACACGCTGGTGCTCGACGCCCAGGACGACGCGGCCACCCCGGCGACCGGGGCGAACGCGGCCAACAAGCTGGCCAGCGACGACACCCTTGCCGGCGTGATCGGCACGCTGAACTCCTCGGTGGCCCAGCAGGTGGCGCCGGTGCTGTCCAAGGCGAGCATCGCGCAGATCTCGCCGGCGAACACCAACCCGACGCTGACCAAGGGCCAGGACTGGTCGACCAGCCCCAAGCGCGTCTGGCCCACCTACTACCGGGTGTGCACCACCGACGCGATCCAGGGTCCGTTCGCGGCCGACTACGCCTACAAGAAGGCGGGCCTCAAGACGGTCGTGACCATCCACGACAAGAAGACCTACGGCCAGGGCCTGGTCGCCGAGTTCACCAAGGAATTCACCAAGCTCGGCGGCAAGGTCGCCTCGGCCGAGACCATCAACCCCGGTGACCGCGACTTCGGCGCGGTCGCCAGCAAGGTCGTCAGCGCCAAGCCGGACTTCGTCTACTACGGCGGCGAGTACCCCGAGGCGGGGCCGCTCTCGGCGCAGGTCAAGGACCGCGGCTTCAAGGGCCCGCTGTTCGGCGGCGACGGCATCTACGACGACAACTTCATCAAGGGCGGCGGCGGCAAGAAGGCCGACGGCGACCTGGCCACCTCGGTCGGCGCGCCGACCGAGAAGCTGGACACGGCCAAGCAGTTCGTCAGCGACTACTCCGCCGCCGGCTACAAGGAGCCGTACTCCGCCTACGGCGCGTTCTCCTACGACGCGGCGAACATCATGATCCAGGCCATGTCGAAGGCGCTCGGCGGTGGCGGCACGGTCAAGGACGACCGCTCCAAGATCCTCGACGCGCTGAACCAGACCCAGAACTACAGTGGCGTGGTCGGCACGACCAGCTTCGACCAGTACGGCGACACGTCCAACAAGGTGCTCACCGTCTACAAGGTCACCAGCGAGAAGTGGGCCGACGTCTTCTCCGGGACCTTCGAAGGCGGTAGCTGACCGTCCGGTGCGGGCGGGTCGTCCTCCTCGGGCGGCCCGCCCGGTCCCATTCCGACCGTCCCGGGGCAGGTTCGTCCGGGTCGTGATCCTCGACCGGGGAGCACCGTAGCGTGGCAGACCTCCTCCAGCCGCTCGTCAACGGCATCACCAAGGGCTCCTACTACGCCCTGATCGCGCTCGGCTACACGATGGTGTACGGCATCATCCAGCTGATCAACTTCGCCCACGGCGAGGTCTACATGCTGGGATCGTTCATCGGCCTGTGGACGTTCAACTTCGGGGCGACGAACTTCGGCTGGGGCGTCACCTCGACCATGGCCCTGGTGACCGTGTTGCTCGTCTCCACCGCGCTGACGCCGACGATCGGCATCGCCCTCGAGCGCTTCGCCTACCGCCCGCTGCGCAATGCGCCTCGATTAGCACCGCTGATCACCGCCCTGGGGGCCAGCTTCGTGCTGCAACAGGCGGTGGCGGTGTTCTACACCCGCGACTTCTTACCCTTCCCGTCGCTGTTCCCCGATGCCAGGTTCACCCTGGCAGGCGTGACCATCAAGTGGCTGTGGGTCTTCATGGTGGCGGTCGCGCTGGCGCTGATGGGCTTGCTGGCCGCGTTCATCCGTGGCACGCGGCTCGGCAAGGCGATGCGGGCCACCGCCGAGGACCGTGACACCGCCAGGCTGATGGGCATCGACGTCGACAACATCATCCTGCTGACCTTCGTGATCGGCTCGGCCCTCGCCGGCGTCGGCGGCGTGCTCACCGGCATGTACCTGGGCCAGGTCAACTTCTTCATGGGCTTCATCGCCGGGCTCAAGGCGTTCACCGCCGCGGTGCTCGGCGGCATCGGCAACATCACCGGCGCGGTCCTCGGCGCCTTCCTGCTCGGCATCCTCGAGTCGTACGGCACCAACTACTTCGGCGGCCAGTGGCAGGACGTGTTCGCCTTCGGCGTGCTCATCCTGGTGCTGGTCTTCCGCCCGACCGGGCTGCTGGGCGAGCGGGTGGGTGGCTGAGGTGGCCACGACCACCACCACGACCGCGCCGGCCCGGCCGGTCACGCGCGGTGAGGCCCTGCGGGGGTCGCTGGCGCGTGGCTGGGCGCGGGTGCGGCTGCCGCTGCTGGCGGCGCCGGTCGGGGGCGTGATCGGCATCGTCGGCTCGGTGCTGTACTGGACGGTGGCGACGCTCATCTCCCAGGCGAGGGGCCTGCCGCTCTCCGGCAACCTGTACAACTACGGCGTCGGCGGGGTGCGCTTCTACGTGCTGGTCCTGGCGGTCGCGGCGACCGTGCTCGGGGTGCTGGCGCTGCGCCGGCCCTCGCTGCGCGTCGACCGCACCGGGCGGGTGCTCGGCCGGCTCGGGCTCGGCGTGGCCGCCGTGCCGGTCGGCTGGATCCTGGTCCTCGAGCTGTTCGAGGGCCTCTCGGTGTCCAAGGTCGGCCCGGGGCCGTGGGCGTCCATGGCCGGCGGCGTGGTGGTCTGGCTGGCCGGCCGCAGCCTGGTCGACCCCGAGGCCCCGCCACTGCGCGACCAGCCGTGGCAGCGCCGCTCGCGCGCCACCGACCTGGCCCTGGTGGTGGTCACCGGGCTGCTCGGCTTCCTCGTCTTCTTCTGGGGCGTGCGGGTCGACGACCCGGGCGAGTTCGTCGGCTACTTCGTCGGCCTGGTCGCGGCCATGCTCGCACTCAGCCGGCTGGGCGTCTTCAAGGGCCTTGCCGGCCCGTTCGAGCGCGAGCGCACGGCGGCGATCACGACCCTGGTCGTGCTCCTGCTCGCCTTCCCGGTGCTGCAGCAGGAGCTGTCCAACGACACCTTCTGGGTCCGCGTCGCCGCCCAGGCCGGCATCTTCGTGGTGGCGGCCCTCGGGCTGAACATCGTGGTCGGCTCCGCCGGCCTGCTCGACCTCGGCTACGTGGCGTTCGTCGGCATCGGCGCCTACACCGCGGCCCTGGTCGGCAACGCCGGGCTGGCCCGCTTCCAGTTCCCGCACCTGCCGTTCATCCTGGTCCTGCTGGTGCTCTCGCCGATGGTTGCGGGCATCTTCGGGGTCCTGCTCGGCGCGCCGACGCTGCGGCTGCGTGGCGACTACCTGGCGATCGTCACCCTCGGGTTCGGCGAGATCGTGCGCATCACCCTCAACAACCTGGACCCGCTCACCGGCGGGCCGAACGGGATCGCCTCGATCCCGGCGCCGGCGCTGTTCGGCAAGCAGCTCTCCGACGGCCTCAAGCTCGGAGGTCTCGAGATCTCGGGCAACGCCATGTACTACTACCTGGCGCTGCTCCTGATCGCCCTGGTGCTCGGGGTGATCTACAGGCTCAACGACTCCCGCCTCGGGCGCGCCTGGGTGGCGATCCGCGAGGACGAGGTCGCCGCCGCCGCGATGGGCATCAACACCACCATCACCAAGCTGTTCGCCTTCGGCTCCGGTGCCTTCTTCGCCGGCATGGCCGGCTCGGTCGACGCCCACTTCGGCACGCAGGTCTCCCCGGACTCCTACGTGTTCCAGATCTCGGTGCTGATCCTGGCGATGGTGGTGCTCGGGGGGCTGGGGAACCCGCCGGGGGTCGCCCTCGGCGCGGCGCTGCTGGTGTTCCTGCCCGAGAAGCTGCGCGACCTGTCCGACATCCGCTTCCTGCTGTTCGGGATCGCGCTCGTGCTGATCATGCGGTTCCGGCCGGAGGGCCTGCTCCCGTCGGCGCGCCGGCGCCGCGAGCTGCGCGCCGCGGGCGAGGAGGCGGCCGCCGAGTCCCAGCAGCTCTACGACGTCAGAGGGGTCTAGATGTCCGAGGAACCGCGAGAGCAGGCCGCCGCGCCGGCCGCGGCCGCCTCCGGCGACGGCTGGGTGCTGGAGGCGCGTGACGTCACCCGGCGGTTCGGCGGCCTCGTGGCCGTCCGCGACGTCGACTTCACCGTCGGCGAGCGCGAGATCCGCGGGCTGATCGGTCCCAACGGCGCCGGCAAGACCACCTTCTTCAACTGCATCACCGGCATCTTCGAGCCGAGCTCCGGGGACATCCTGTTCGAGGGCAAGCGCGTCAACGGCTTGCCACCCGACCGCATCACCCGGCTCGGGATCGCCCGCACCTTCCAGAACCTGCGCCTGTTCGGCAACATGACCGCCCTGGAGAACATCATGGTCGGGCGGCACTGCCGCACCCGCGAGGGCGTCTTCGGCGCGGTGCTGCGCACCGGCCGCTTCCGCCGCGAGGAGCAGGAGAGCCGCGACCGGGCGATGGAGCTGCTCGAGTTCGTCGGCCTGCGCGGCAAGGAGGAGGAGAGCGCGCGCAACCTGTCCTACGGGGACATGCGCCGCCTGGAGATCGCCCGGGCGATGGCCACCGAGCCGAAGCTGCTGCTGCTCGACGAGCCGACCGCCGGCATGAACCCGCAGGAGACGTCGACGGCCGCCGCGCTGGTCGACCGCATCCGCGGCCAGGGCCTCGCGATCGTGGTGATCGAGCACGACATGAAGTTCCTGATGGGGATCTCCGACCGGGTCACCGTCCTCGACCACGGCGAGAAGCTGGCCGAGGGCCGGCCGCAGGAGGTCCAGCGGGACCCGCGGGTGATCGAGGCGTACCTGGGAAAGGCGGCGTCGTAGATGGGCGAGGTCCTGCTCGACGTCAAGGACATCCACGTCTTCTACGGCAACATCGAGGCCGTCAAGGGCGTCAGCTTCCACGTCGACCGCGGGGAGATCGTCTGCCTCATCGGCGCCAACGGCGCCGGCAAGACCACCACCCTGCGGACCGTCTCCAGCCTGCTGCGGCCGGGCGAGGGCGCGGTCTTCTACGAGGGCCAGCGCATCGACCTGGTGCCGGCCCACGACGTGGTCCGTCTCGGCGTGGCCCATGCGCCCGAGGGCCGGCGCATCTTCCCGCGGATGACCGTGCGCGAGAACCTCGACATGGGCGCGTTCGTCCGCCGTGACGCCGAGCAGCGGGCCGACATGGAGCGGGTGTTCGAGCTGTTCCCGATCCTGTCGGAGCGCGCCCGCCAGGCGGCGGGGACGCTGTCAGGGGGCGAGCAGCAGATGCTGGCGATCGGCCGCGCGCTGATGGCCAAGCCGAAGCTGCTGCTGCTCGACGAGCCGTCGATGGGGCTGGCCCCGATCGTGGTCCAGCGCATCTTCGACACCATCCGGGAGATCAACCAGCTGGGCACGACCATCCTGTTGGTGGAACAGAACGCGGCCCAGGCCCTGAGCCTGGCCAACCGCGGCTACGTGATCGAGACCGGCCGGATCGTCCTCGAGAACGACGCGGCGAGCCTGCTCGCCGACGAGCAGGTGCGCAAGGCGTACCTCGGCGAGGAGTGACGGCACCATCGCTGGGCGGTCGCCGGGGTGGGCCGGCGACCCGGATGAGGGGAGCAGAAACCATGGTGGGAAGCGCACGGAGGTGGCGGCTGCTGGCCGGAGGCGTGGCCATGGCCTTCGTCCTGGCGGCGTGCGGAAGCCAGGAGAAAGCCGGCGGCGGCAGCAGCGCGACGACGGCGGCGCAGGCCGTCGACCAGGCGCTGGCCGCGAAGGTGCCGGACGCGATCAAGTCCGACGGCGTCATCAAGATCGGCACCGACGCGACCTACGCGCCGAGCGAGTTCCTGGACACCGACGGCAAGACCGTGATCGGCTTCGACATCGACCTGTTCAACGCCGTCGCGGCCAAGCTGGGCCTGAAGACCGAATGGCAGTCGGCCAAGTTCGACGCGATCATCCCAGGCGTCCAGTCGGGCAAGTACGAGATGGGCATCTCGTCGTTCACCATCAACGACGAGCGCAAGAAGCAGGTCAACATGATCAGCTACTTCAACGCCGGCACCCAGTGGGCGACCAAGAAGGGCAACCCCAGCGGGATCCAGCCCGACGCCGCCTGCGGCAAGAAGGTCGCCGTCCAGACCAGCACCGTGCAGGACACCGACGACCTGCCCAAGCGGGAGAAGGACTGCGAGAGCGGCGGCAAGTCCAAGTTCACCGTCGACCGCTACCAGGACCAGGGCCAGGCGACCGCCTCGGTGGTCACCGGCAAGGACGACGCCATGCTGGCCGACTCGCCGGTGGTCGCCTACGCGGTGAAGCAGAGCAAGGACCAGCTCGAGGCGCTCGGTGACATCTACGACTCGGCGCCGTACGGTTACGTCGTCAAGAAGGACCAGACCGACTTCGCCCAGGCGCTCGCCGACGCGGTCAAGGCGTTGATCTCGGACGGTACCTACAAGACGGTCCTGGACAAGTGGGGCGTCACCGCGGGCGGGATCGACAACCCGGCGGTCAACCCCTGAGGGGGTTCGGTAGTGGGGGCGCAGTGCCATGACTGAGACGCAGACGCCGCCTCGGGCGGCGCCGCCCGAGGCCGTCAAGGCCGTCCCCGTCCGCCACCCGGGCCGATGGATCGCCATCGCGGTGGTCGCGCTGCTGGCGGCGATGTTCGCCCACATGCTGGTGACCAACAAGGCGTTCCAGTGGCGCTTCATGTTCGACAACATGTTCCGCCCGCCGGTCATCGAGGGCGTCCGGACGGTGCTGCTCGCCACGATCCTGTCGATGGTCATCGGCGTGGCGCTCGGGACCGTGATCGCGGTGCTGCGCCTCTCCCCGAACCCGGTGCTGTCCGGCTCCGCCTGGGTCTACACCTGGTTCTTCCGCGCCGTGCCCCGGATCGTGCTGCTGATCCTCTTCGGCAACCTGGGGATCCTGTTCGCCCGCTACGAGTTCGGGGTGCCCTTCGACCACCAGATCGGGAACCTCATCGGGGTCGACCTGGACCTGCGCTTCTTCGGCGCGGACGCGCGGACGCTCATCACCGGCTTCGTGGCCGGCCTGCTCGGCCTGGCGCTGTCCGAGGCGGCCTACATGGCCGAGATCGTCCGGGCCGGCATCAAGGCGGTCGACCCGGGCCAGCAGGAGGCCGCCCACGCGCTGGGCATGCCGCGAACCAAGACCCTGCGCCGCATCGTCCTGCCCCAGGCGATGCGGGTGATCGTCCCGCCAACCGGCAACGAGACCATCGCGATGCTCAAGGACACCGCCCTGCTCGCCTTCGTCCCGGTCACCAACGAGCTGTTCTTCCAGCTCCAGGCCATCGGTGCCCGCACCTTCCAGGTCTTCCCGATGCTGGTGGCGGCGTGCATGTGGTACCTGGGGATGACCAGCGTGCTGATGGTCGGGCAGTATTTCCTGGAACGGCGCTTCGGCCGGGGCTTCGCCGCCGGCGGGCGGCAGGCGCGCGTGGCCGCGCCGATCGGTGGAGGTGCGCATGGCGCCTGATCTCGTCGATTCCTTCGAGGCCGGCCAGGGAACCGGACAGCCGATGGTCAAGGCCGAGGCGGTCCACAAGAGCTTCGGCCACCTCGAGGTGCTCAAGGGCATCGACCTGGAGGTTCGCCCCAACGAGGTGGTGGTGCTGCTCGGCCCGTCCGGGTCCGGCAAGTCGACCTTCCTGCGCTGCATCAACCACCTGGAGAAGATCAACGGCGGGCGGCTGTGGGTCGACGGCGAGCTGGTCGGCTACCGCGAGGAGGGCGGCAAGCTCCACGAGCTGCGCGACCGCGAGGTGGCCCGCAAGCGGGCCGACATCGGCATGGTCTTCCAGCGCTTCAACCTGTTTCCGCACATGACCGCGATCGAGAACGTCTGCGAGGCGCCCTGCCAGGTCAAGGGGACGCGCAAGGACGAGGCGCGCCGCCGCGGCCGCGAGCTGCTCGACCAGGTCGGCCTCGCCGACAAGGCCGACGTCTACCCGATGCAGCTCTCCGGCGGCCAGCAGCAGCGGGTCGCGATCGCCCGTGCCCTGGCGATGGACCCCAAGCTGATGCTCTTCGACGAGCCCACCAGCGCGCTCGACCCGGAGCTGGTCGGCGACGTGCTCGACGCCATGAAGAAGCTCGCCAGGGACGGCATGACCATGATCGTGGTCACCCACGAGATGGGCTTCGCCCGCGAGGTCGGCGACAAGGTCGTGTTCATGGACGAGGGCGTGGTGGTGGAGGAGGGCCCGCCGGCCGAGGTGTTCGCCAAGCCGAAGCACCAGCGCACCCGTACGTTCCTCTCGCGCATCCTGTAGCCCGCCGGACACGAAGAGGTCCGGCGAGGAGCCGGGTGGCCTTTGGCGCCGTTCGCACCTTCCCCGAGTGCGAACGTTCTCTACTCGGTCCCGACTCCTGCGCCGGACGGAAGTCGGGGTCCCCAGGTGCCTCGACTTCGCGGGGGGACCCCGATCGTTGGCAAGCTAGCAGCGGCGGCGGTTGAGGGTCAACCCGCACGACCAGCGGCGCGACCAGCGCATGGTCCGGCCGCGGACGGTTCCACCAGCAACGATGCAGCCAGGAGAAATCTGGCCCGCATTCGGCTGCCGGCCACCGCACGGCCACGCCCGGTGGTCACGTTTCAGTCCGGTCCGTAGCTGGGTAATGGTGCGGCGCCCATCCGTCACGTCGACCTGCACAGGTGCCCGTGGAGCTGGAGATCCCTCCGTCGGCGGCGCAGCTCCCCGCGGTCCGTCACGCGGCGGAGCGCGTGCTCGACGGCGTGCCCCAGGAGGTCGCGAGCGACGTCCTCGTCGCGCTCGGCGAGGCGGTCGGCAACGCCATCCGCCACGGCTCCGGCGGGGGTGGGCCGATCGAGGTGGCGCTGCTGATCGACAACGGCTGGATCGAGATGTCGGTGAAGGACCAGGGCCCGACGCCGCGGTCGCCGCAGCTCCCCTCCGACCCGCCGCCGCCGATGGCGCCCGGCGGCCGTGGGCTGTGGATGATCCTGCAACTGGTGGACGAGGTGCACCTCAGCCGCGACGGCGAGGGCACCGTGCTCAGCCTGCGCCGCCGCATCGACCGGGACGGCTCCTGACGGCCGTACCGCTCCTGGGGACGGACCCTCTGGCCTGCCGCACGGCGCTGCTAGACTCGCGCTCGTGAGCACCACTGCGGCCTCCGAGGCGCCCCGCCCGCTCGTCCTGCTCGACGGGCACAGCCTGGCCTACCGCGCCTTCTTCGCCCTCCCGAGCGACCTGGCGACCACCACCGGCCAGGTCACCAACGCCGTCTACGGCTTCACCCTGATGCTGGTCAAGCTGTTCGGCGAGCTGGCTCCCGAGCGCATCGCGGTCTGCTTCGACGCCGGCATGCCCGCCTTCCGCTCCGAGCTCTACGCCGACTACAAGGCCAACCGGCAGACCACCCCGGACGAGTTCCGCTCGCAGATGCCGCTGATCCGGGAGGTGCTGGCGGCGCTGCGCATCCCGGTGGTGGAGGTGCCCGGCAACGAGGCCGACGACGTGATCGCCACCCTGGTCGAGCAGGCCAAGGCGGAGGGCATGCCGGTGGTGGTGGTCACCGGCGACCGGGACCTGCTGCAGCTGATCGACGACCAGGCCGGCGTGCAGGTGATGATGACCAGCCGCGGCGTCACCGACACCAGGACCTACGACGCCGCCGGGGTGGAGCAGCGCTACGGGGTCCCGCCGGAGCGCTACGCGGACCTGGCGGCGCTGCGCGGCGACACCTCCGACAACGTCCCGGGCGTCCCCGGCGTCGGCGACAAGACCGCGGCCAAGCTGGTCAAGCAGTACGGCAGCGCCGAGGAGGTGGTCGCCCACGTCGACGAGCAGCGCGGCAAGCTGCGCGAGAACCTCGGCGCGCACGGCGAGTCGGTGCTGCGCAACAAGCAACTGGTCATCCTGCACCGTGACATCCCGCTGCCGGTCAGCGCCACGGAGCTGCGCATGGGCCCGTGGGACCGGTCGGAGATCCACCGCCTGTTCGACACCCTCGAGTTCCAGGGGCTGCGCTCGCGGCTGTTCGAGACCACCGCCGCCCAGCCGACCGCGGCCGACGCCGGCTTCGAGGTGGAGGCGAAGCGGCTCGGCCCCGGCGAGCTGGCCGGCTGGCTGGCCACGGTGCCCGACGGCGGCCAGGTCGCCCTCGCCTGCCGCATGACCACCGGCCCGGGCCGGGCGGAGCTGCTCGGCCTGGCGCTGTGGGCCGAGGGCACCGAGGCGGCCTGGCTCGACCTGGACGAGGCGACCCCCGAGGACCTCGACGCGCTGGCCGCGCTGCTCGCCGACCCGGAGCGGCCCAAGCTGGTCCACGACGCCAAGCCGCTCTACCTGGCCGTGTGGGCGCGGGGGTGGCAGCTCGACGGGCTCGCGGTCGACACCGCCCTCGCCGCCTACCTGGCCTTCCCCGGCCAGCCGACCTACGACCTCTCCGACCTCGCCCTGCGCTACCTCCGCAAGGAGCTGCGCCCGGAGGGGACGGCCGCGACCGGGACCGCCGCCGGGGAGGGGACCCAGCTCGCCTTCGACACCGACGAGGCCGAGCAGTGGCGCGAGTGGTGCCTGCGCGCCCAGGCGGTGGGGGAGCTGGCCAAGGCCCTCACCGACGAGATGGCCAAGATGGGCGTCGAGCGCCTCGACCGCGACGTCGAGCTGCCGCTGGTGCCGATCCTAGCCAAGCTGGAGCGCACCGGCATCGCGGTCGACCTGCCGGTGCTCGAGGAGATCGGCGACCGGCTCGACGCGCGCCTGTTCGACCGCGAGTCGCGCGTCTACGAGCTGGCGGGGGAGAAGTTCAACATCGGCTCGAACCCCCAGCTGCAGCTGATCCTGTTCGACAAGCTGAAGCTGCCGAAGACCAAGAAGATCAAGACCGGCTACACCACCGACGCCAACGCGCTCACCCAGCTGCTCGGCACCCACCCGATCATCGAGGAGCTGCTCGGCTACCGCGAGGTGGCCAAGCTCAAGAACACCTACATCGACGCGCTGCCCAAGCTGGTCGACCCGGCGACGGGCCGCATCCACGCGCAGTTCAACCAGCTGATCGCGTCCACCGGGCGGCTCTCCAGCCAGAACCCGAACGTGCAGAACATCCCCATCCGCACCGAGACCGGGCGGGAGATCCGCCGCGCGTTCGTCGCCGGCCCGGACGCCGAGACGCTGCTGGTGGCCGACTACGCCCAGATCGAGTTCCGCGTGCTCACCCACCTGGCCGGCGACGAGAAGCTGGTGGCGGCGTTCCTCAGCGGCGAGGACGTGCACGCCAGCGTCGCCGCGATGGTCTGGGGCCTGCCGCCCGACCAGGTCGACCGCGAGCTGCGCGCCCGCGTCAAGATGGTCACCTACGGGCTGGCGTACGGGATGAACGCCTTCGGCCTGGCGCAGCGCCTGGGGATCGCGCCGGAGGAGGCGCGGGTGCTGGTGGACGCGTACTTCGAGCGCTTCGGCAAGGTCAAGGAGTACCTCGACGGGGTGGTGCTGCAGGCGCGCAGGGACGGCTACACCCAGACGATCCTCGGCCGCCGCCGCTACCTGCCCGACCTCGCCTCCGACTCCTACCAGCGCCGCCAGATGGCCGAGCGGATGGCGCTGAACGCTCCCATCCAGGGGTCGGCGGCCGACATCATCAAGATGGCGATGGTGGCGGTCGACGCCGCGATCGACGCCGAGGGGCTCGCCTCCCGCATGGTCCTGCAGGTCCACGACGAGCTGGTCTTCGAGGTGGCGCCCGGCGAGGCCGAGCCCCTCGCCGAGCTGGTGCGGCGCGAGATGCAGGGCGTCTACCAGCTGGCCGTGCCGCTGGAGGTGTCGATGGCCACCGGCCACTCCTGGGCCGAGGCCCAGCACTAGCGAGGGTGCCGCGGCGGCGGCCCGGCCTCCCCCGCCTCCGGGCCGCCGCGGCGGAAGCCTGCTCAGGCCACCAGCAGCTCGTTGCGCATGCGTTCGATGGCGCGGCGCAGCAGGCGCGAGACGTGCATCTGCGAGAAGCCGATGCGCTCGGCGATCTCGTCCTGGGTCAGCTCCTCGACGAAGCGCAGCAGGACGACCTCGCGCTCCAGCTTCGGCAGCTTGCCGACCAGCTCGGGGAGCATCATCAGGTCCTCGGGCGCCTCGCCGACGACCGGCGCGGCGATCAGGTCGCCGAGCGAGCCCTCGCCGCCGTCGCCTTGCGGCTGGGCCGGCTGGTCCAGCGACGGCTCCGAGCGGCTGCGCAGCGCCTCCATCGCCTCGATCACCGCCTCCTCGGTCTCGCCGAGGTGGTCGGCCAGCTCGGCGATGGTGGGGGAGTGGCCGAGGACCTGGTCGAGCTCGTCGAGCGCGCGGGCCAGGCGCAGGGCCCGTTCCTTGATCGGCCTGGCCACGTGGACCCGCCAGGTGGTGTCCCTGAGGTGGCGCTTGAGCTCGCCGACCACGCAGGCGACGGCGAACGGCACGAACGGCGTGCCCCGGTCGGGGTCGTAGCGGTCGACGGCGGCGACCAGCCCGGTGCGGGCGGTCTGGACCAGGTCGTCCGAGGTGGTGCCGCGGCTGCCACGGAAGCGCTCGGCGAGGCGGTCGGCCAGGCCGAGGTAGGCGCAGATGATCTGGTCGCGGATCACTGGGTCGCCGTTGGCCCGGTAGTCCATGAACCACGCGTCGACCCGCTCGGCCGCCCTGCGGTCGCCCGGGCGGACCTCCACACGGCCCGTCTCGTCCTCGTACGCGGGAAGCGACATCGCGCTCCCTCCGGTTGAGCCGTCCGCGAGGTCAAGGCGGACGGGGCGTCCCCCCCAACGTACCCGTGCTGCGAGGTGTCGCAAACGCCACCGCGCGACTGTCCTAGTCCGTCCCGGTTCGTCTGACTCGGCGCCGACGGGGCGTGACCGTGCCCGATGCGCGCAGCGGCTCCGCCGGCCGCTCGTGGCCGCGTTCACGAAGGTGCATGACGGTATGCCTGACCTGCGAAATCCCGCCGCGGACGGGGTAGAAAGGCACCCCAAGGCGCCCATCCAGCCCGTGACGGGCTTGTAAAGGCCCAGCTCACGATGGTTGCGAAAACGTTGACGGGGCGAACTGGCGACGACTACCATCACCGAAACCACCCATGGGCTTTCTGCCAGTGTGTTTCTGACGCTCACGCGTCGCCTCCCACAGAAAGGAAGCGCCGAGGGGATAGCCCTGTCCGACAGTCCAGGAGACGTGCAGTTGACCGAGTCCACCGAGAAGCCGACCGCCCAGTCCGAGCAATCCCCACCGGGCGTGACCACCCAGGTCACCGAGAACGACATCGGGTCGGCCGAACAGCTTGAAGCCGCCTACGAACAGACGCTCAAGGATTTCAACGAGGGCGACATCGTCGACGGCTCCGTGGTCAAGATCGACCATGACGAGGTGCTCCTGGACATCGGCTACAAGTCGGAGGGCGTGATCCCCTCCCGCGAGCTGTCCATCAAGCACGACGTCGACCCGTTCGAAGTGGTCAACCTCGGCGACCACATCGAAGCGCTGGTGATGCAGAAGGAGGACAAGGACGGCCGCCTGATCCTGTCCAAGAAGCGCGCCCAGTACGAGCGCGCCTGGGGCACGATCGAGAAGAAGAAGGAGAACGACGAGATCGTCGAGGGCACCGTCATCGAGGTCGTCAAGGGCGGCCTGATCCTCGACATCGGTCTCCGCGGCTTCCTGCCGGCCTCCCTGGTCGAGATGCGCCGGGTCCGCGACCTGCACCCCTACGTCGGGCGGCAGCTCGAGGCGAAGATCATCGAGCTGGACAAGAACCGCAACAACGTGGTCCTGTCGCGCCGCGCCTGGCTGGAGGAGACGCAGTCGGCCACCCGCCGCGCCTTCCTGCACACGCTGCGCAAGGGCGAGATCCGCAAGGGCGTCGTGTCCAGCATCGTCAACTTCGGCGCGTTCGTGGACCTCGGTGGCGTCGACGGGCTGGTGCACGTCTCGGAGCTGTCCTGGAAGCACATCGACCACCCCAGCGAGGTGGTCGAGGTCGGCCAGGAGGTCGAGGTCGAGGTGCTCGACGTCGACCTGGAGCGCGAGCGCGTCTCGCTGTCGCTGAAGGCCACCCAGGAGGACCCGTGGCGGCAGTTCGCCCGCTCCCACCAGATCGGCGAGCTGATCCCCGGCCGCGTGACCAAGCTGGTGCCGTTCGGCGCGTTCGTCCGCGTCGACGACGGCATCGAGGGCCTGGTCCACATCTCCGAGCTGGCCGAGCGCCACGTCGACATCCCCGAGCAGGTGGTCAGCGTCGGCGAGGAGATCAGCGTCAAGGTGATCGACATCGACCTCGACCGCCGCCGCATCTCCCTGTCGCTCAAGCAGGCCGTCGCCGAGGCCGAGCAGGCCACCCAGCCAGAGGACGAGCTCGCCCTGGAAGAGAACGCCTACGAGGGCTACGAGGAAGGCGCCTACCCCGAGGGCGAGTACGGCTACTACGACGAGGAGGGCAACCTCGTCGGC
Source organism: Actinomycetes bacterium (assembly GCA_036377075.1). Lineage (GTDB taxonomy): Bacteria > Actinomycetota > CALGFH01 > CALGFH01 > CALGFH01 > DASUZB01. Next base: position 27,548 of record DASUZB010000028.1, read on the forward strand.
GTGGTGCCCGGCACCGCCATGGCGGACGCGTTCTCCCAGGCCGGCTACTACGACAACGCCTACACCGAGACGGCGGAGGGCGAAGACCAGCAGCAGCAGCAGCCGGCGGGCGACGCCGCCCAGGCAGCCCAGGCGGAGCCCGCGGAGCAGGGCGAGGAGCGGCTCGAGGACATCGTCGAGGACCTCAAGCGCAAGAACGCATCTGAGTAGGGGCGGGTCCCGGGACCGGGTCGCACCCGGTCACGCGCTCGACCGGGCGGAAGTGCACCGATCCGGTCCGTCTCAGGAGGCGCCGTGCTGCTCGTCGGACTCACCGGTGGGATCGCTGCGGGCAAGAGCACCGTCTCGGCCACCCTCGCGGAGCTCGGTGCGGAGATCATCGACGCCGACCTGATCGCCAGGCAGGTGGTGATGCCGGGCGAGCGCGCCTGGCACAAGATCCGCGAGCACTTCGGCCCCGGGGTGTTCCGCCCGGACGGCCAGGTCGACCGTGAGCGGCTGGCCGAGGTCGTGTTCGCCGACAAGGCGAAGCTGACGGTGCTCAACGAGGTCACCCACCCGGACATCTTCGGCCGGGTCGCCGAGCGGCTGGAGCGCAGCCGCGACCGCGAGGTGGTGGTGGTGATCGACGCCGCCCTGCTGATCGAGACCGGCCTGGCCGACCGCGTCGACGTGGTGGTGGTGGTCGACGCCGGCAGCGAGGAGGAGCAGGTCAGGCGGCTGCGCGCCAAGGGGATGGAGGAGCGCGACGCCCGCGCCCGGGTGGCCGCCCAGCTCCCCGCCGAGCAGCGCCGCGCCCGCGCCGACCTGGTGATCGAGAACCACGGCAGCTTCGAGGAGCTGACCGCCAGGGTGGAGGAGGTCTGGGACGAGCTGCGGCGCCGCCTGCGCGAGCGCCACGGCCCGTCGCCGATCATCCGGCTGCCGTGAGCCCGACCCGCCGTGACCGTGCGGACTGATAGCCTCCCAGCGATGAGCGACCGCATTCCCCGCCCGCTCGCCGCCGTCTTCTTCGACGCCGGCGAGACGCTGCTCGCCCCGCACCCGAGCTTCGAGGGCCGCTTCGTGGCGGTGGCGGCGGCGGCGGGCGTGCCGCTCGACGAGGCCGCGGTCCACGCCGCCTTCGCCGCCGCGCTGCGCCGCGCGGTCTGGCCGACCGACTGGGCCGACCCGGCCACCCAGCGGCGCTTCTGGCAGGGCTTCTACGCCGACGTGCTCGGCGAGGTCGGCTACGACGGCGACCGCCAGCCGCTCGCCGAGGAGATGTTCGCCACCTTCAGCGACCCGGCCACCTACAAGCTGTTCGACGACGTGCGCCCGGCGCTCGAGGCGCTGCGGGCGCGCGGCCTCAAGCTCGGCGTGATCTCCAACTTCGAGCCCTGGCTCGAGCGGGTGCTCGAGCTGGAGGGGGTGCGCGACGCCTTCGCGGCGACCGCCATCTCCGGGGTCCTGGGCGTGGCCAAGCCGGAGCCGGGCATCTTCGAGGCGGCGCTGCGCGCCGCCGGCGTGCCGGCGCGGGCCTCCCTGCACGTCGGCGACAGCCCCGGCGCCGACGTGGCCGGCGCCAGGGCGGTCGGCATGGTCCCGGTGCTGATCGACCGCCACGCCCGCTGGCCCGAGGCCGACGGGCTCCGCGTGCGGACGCTCGCGGAGCTGGTCGAGCTGGTCGAGGGGGGATAGATGATGGAGGCGGTCGACCGGTCCTTCCTCCGCTTCCTGGTCGAGAGCCATGCCCTTCCCCAGGGGGAGTGGGTACGCGAGCTCACCCCCGAGCTGCTGTCCTGGCTCGGCTCGACCGACGCCGAGCTGCGCGACGAGTTCGCCTACCCGATCCTCACCGGCTGGATCGAGCGCGGCCAGTACGGCCCCGACGAGCTGCGCGGCATCGCCGGGCAGATGCTCGGCAACCTCGGCAAGGGGCTGGGGGAGAGCGGCACCGACTCGGTGTTCCTGCGCTCCTTCTCGGCGCTGATCCTGATGGAGGTCGTCGCCCGCGACAACGCCGAGCCCTTCATGGACCAGCAGGAGCTGCGCGACCTGCTCGGCGGCGCGCTCGACTACCTGCGCCGCGAGCGCGACCTGCGCGGCTGGGTGGAGGGGCTCGGCTGGGCGCACGCCGTCGCCCACACCGCCGACCTGCTGATGATGCTCTCGCGCAGCCGCCACCTGGGCGCGGTGGAGCTGGCCGGGCTGCTCGACGGGATCGCCGACCGGCTGCTCACCGAGAGCGACGCCGTCTTCCTCCACCAGGAGGACGAGCGGCTCGCCTACGCCGTCCTCAACGTGCTGCGCCGCGGCCTGCTCGACCGCGCCGCGGTCAACCGCTGGCTGGGCCGCTTCGTGCGCCCCCCCGGCTACGACTCCTGGCAGCCGGTCTTCGCCGAGCCCGGCCTCACCGTCGCCCGCGTCAACGTCACCAGCTTCCTGCGCAGCCTCTACTTCCAGCTGCTGCTGACCAAGGCCGCCCCCGACGAACTCGAACGCCTGCTGGAGTCCGTGGTCGAGGTCCTGCGGGAGATGGACATCGGCTTCTACGAGCTGAGCTGAGCGGCCCTCACCCGGTCGCGCGCTCGATGTTTGCGCCCAGCGAGCGCAGACGCTCGTCGATGCGCTCGTAGCCGCGGTCGATCTCGCCGACGTTGCCGATCACCGACTCGCCGTCGGCGGCGAGCGCGGCGAGCAGCAGCGCCATGCCGGCGCGGATGTCGGGCGAGGCGAGCCGCTCGCCGTACAGGCGGGTGGGGCCGTTGACCACCGCGCGGTGGGGGTCGCAGAGGATGATGCGGGCACCCATGCCGACCAGCTTGTCCACGAAGAACAGGCGGTTCTCGAACATCTTCTCGAAGATCAGCACGGTGCCGCGCGCCTGGGTGGCGACCGCCACGGCGATCGAGGTGAGGTCGGCGGGGAAGGCGGGCCAGGGCCCGTCGTCGATCTTGGGGATCGCCGCGCCGAGGTCGTCCTCGACCACCAGCTCCTGGTCGGGCGGGACACGCAGCTGGTCGCCGGAGATCTCCCAGCGGATCCCCAGGCGCGAGAAGCCCACCTCGACCGGGCGCAGGTCGTCCTCGACCACGCCCTCGACCACCAGCTCGCCGCGGGTCACCGCGGCGAGGCCGACGAAGCTGGCCACCTCGATGTGGTCGGGGCCGATGGTGAACTCGCCGCCGCCGAGCCGGTCGACGCCCGTCACCACCAGCCGGTTGGAGCCGATCCCCTCGATGCGGGCGCCGAGCGCCACCAGGAAGCGGCACAGGTCCTGCACGTGCGGCTCGCAGGCGGCGTTGCCGATGACCGTCTGGCCCTCGGCCAGCACCGCCGCGGTGACGGCGTTCTCGGTGGCGGTGACCGAGGCCTCGTCGAGGAACATCGGCGCGCCGCGCAGCCGTTCGGCCTGGATCTCCAGGACGCGGTCGAACTGGAAGGTGGCGCCGAGCGAGGCGAACGCGAGCAGGTGGGTGTCGAGCCGGCGCCGGCCGATCACGTCGCCGCCCGGCGGCGGCAGCACGCAGCGGCCGGTGCGGGCCAGCAGCGGCGCCGCCAGCAGCACCGAGGCGCGGATGCGGGCGCACAGCGCCGGGTCGAGGTCGGCGTCGTGGGCGTCGCGCGGGTCGATGCGGACCTGGTTGGCGTCCGGGTAGGTCACCCGCGCCCCGGTCATCGCCACCAGCTGCAGCATCGCGTCGACGTCGCGGATGCGGGGCACGTTGCGCAGCAGCACCGGCTCGTCGGCCAGCAGCGACGCGGCGATCACCGGCAGCGCGCCGTTCTTGTTGCCGGCCGGGCGGACGGTGCCGTTCAGCGGCCGGCCGCCTTTGATGACGAAGCTCTCCATCGCTCTCCACCGTTGGGCCTCGGGCACGGCCGCATACTCTACCGCGCCCTTCGGCGAACCAGGATCGTGCTTGGCCGTGCCGCGCGCATCTCGCGCCGGTCAAGATCGGGGAACGCCATTTCCGTTTCCGCGCTTTTGGGAGGCATGCGGGGGGGCTTGCCCCCCGCAGTCGGGCGCTGTCGGGACCGCCACTACACTGGGTGGGTAGCCGGCGGGGTTGGGTCGAAGCAGCCGCCGCCGCGGAATCACGACCTGCCCGGAGAGCGTCAGATGCCCGAGTTCAAGCTCGTCAGCGACATGCCGGCCGCCGGCGACCAGCCGCGGGCCGTCGACCAGCTCGTCGAGGGGCTGCTCGGCGGCGAGACCGCGATGACGCTGCTGGGCGTCACCGGCTCGGGCAAGACCCGGACGATGGCGGGGGTGATCGAGCGCCTGGGCCGGCCGGCCCTGGTGATGGCGCCCAACAAGACCCTGGCGGCGCAGCTCACCAACGAGTTCAAGGAGCTGTTCCCGCACAACGCGGTCGAGTACTTCGTCTCCTACTACGACTACTACCAGCCCGAGGCGTACATCCCGCAGACGGATACCTACATCGAGAAGGACTCCTCCCTCAACGAGGAGATCGACCGGCTGCGCCACTCCGCCACCCTGTCGCTGCTGATCCGTCGTGACGTGATCGTGGTCGCCTCGGTCTCGGCGATCTACGGCCTCGGCAACCCGGACGAGTACCGCGACCAGATGCTGCACCTGGAGGTCGGCCGCGAGTACGACCGCGACGCCGTGCTGCGCAAGCTGGTCGACATCCACTACGACCGCAACGACCTGAACTTCGTCCGCGGCAAGTTCCGCGTCCGTGGCGACACCCTCGAGGTCTTCCCCGCCTACGAGGAGCGGGCGATGCGGGTCGAGTTCTTCGGCGACGAGGTCGAGCGCATCCTGGTCATGGACCCGGTCACCGGTGAGATCGTCGGCGAGCGCGACCCGCTGTTCGTCTTCCCCGCCAGCCACTACGTCGCCGGCACCGCGCGGATGGAGCGCGCCATCGCCTCGATCGAGGTGGAGCTGCGCGAGCGCCTCGCCGAGCTGGAGCGGGAGGGCAAGCTGCTGGAGGCGCAGCGGCTGCGCATGCGCACCTCCTACGACCTGGAGATGCTGCGCGAGGTCGGCGTCTGCAACGGCATCGAGAACTACTCGCGCCACATCGACGGCCGCGAGCAGGGCAGCCCGCCCAACACCCTGCTCGACTACTTCCCCGACGACTTCGTGCTGTTCCTCGACGAGTCGCACAACAGCGTGCCGCAGGTCGGCGGCATGTACGAGGGCGACCGCAGCCGCAAGGTGACCCTGGTCGAGCACGGCTTCCGGCTGCCGTCGGCGCTGGACAACCGGCCGCTGCGCTTCGACGAGTTCCTCGACCGGATCGGCCAGCGGGTCTTCGTCTCCGCCACGCCCGGCCCCTACGAGCTGCGCGAGTCCGGCACGGTGGTGGAGCAGATCATCCGCCCCACCGGCCTGGTCGACCCCGAGGTGCTGGTGCGGCCGACCAAGGGCCAGATCGACGACCTGATCCACGAGATCAAGCAGCGGGTCGAGCGCGAGCAGCGGGTGCTGGTCACCACCCTGACCAAGAAGATGGCCGAGGACCTCACCGACTACCTGCTCGAGATGGGGCTGCGGGTGCGCTACCTGCACTCCGAGATCGGCGCGGTGGAGCGCATCGAGATCCTGCGGGCGCTGCGCCTGGGCGAGTTCGACACCCTGGTCGGCATCAACCTGCTCAGGGAGGGCCTCGACCTGCCCGAGGTGACCCTGGTGGCGATCCTCGACGCCGACAAGGAGGGCTTCCTGCGCTCGGAGACGTCGCTGGTGCAGACGATCGGCCGCGCCGCCCGCAACGTCGACGGCCAGGTGATCATGTACGCCGACAACGTGACCCCGTCGATGCGCCGCGCGATCGACGAGACCAACCGGCGCCGCCAGCTGCAGGTCGAGTACAACGAGGCCAACGGCATCGACCCGCAGACGGTGCGCCGCCGCGTCAGCGACATCATCCAGGCCCTGCGCGGCGAGGACGGGGAGTCGGACGGGCGCGGCCGGGGCCGGCGCGGCCGCGCGCCCACGCCCGGCCGTGGCCGCGGCGAGCCGGCGGTCAGCGGCATGCCCCGCGCCGACCTGGAGCGGCTCATCCGGCAGCTCGAGGAGGAGATGCACGAGGCCGCCAAGGACCTGCGCTTCGAGTACGCCGCCCGCCTCCGCGACGAGGTCGCCGACCTCCGCCGCGAGCTGCGCGGCATGACCGAGGCGGGGGTCGGCTAGGCGCGGTCCCCCGGCCGAACCGGCGGACTCCCGGTAGACTGCCCGCTCGGCGTTGGTAGGAGGAGGGAGCCCTTGCGGCCACGGCGGTCCAGGACGGTCGCCCTGGTGGTGGCGGTCGTGCTGCTGCTGGCCGCCGCCGGCGTGGGGACCTGGTGGCTGGTGCTGCGCCCCCGCGGCGAGCCGGGCCCGGTCGCGGCCGCCTACCTCGACGCCTGGGAGCGGGGCGACTGGGCGGCGATGCAGCGCCTGGTCGTCGTGCCCCCGCCCGACTTCGCCGCCCAGCACCAGCGCGTGCTGACCGCCCTACAGGTCCGCAGGCCGCTGCTCGCCCCCGGGCCGGTGCACGCCGACGGCGACAAGGCCGAGGCCGCCTTCACCGCCCGCCTCGACCTGCGCGGCCTCGGCACCTGGACGTACCAGGGCACGCTGCACCTGGTCCGCCGCGACCGCCGCAACTGGCGGGTCGACTGGTCGCCCGCCGCGATCCACCCGGCGCTCGCGCCCGGCAAGCGCCTGGTCCGCAGCCGCACCTGGCCGGAGCGGGCGGAGCTCCTCGCCGCCGACGGCAGCCGCCTGGCCTCGGCCGGCAAGGAGGTGCTCGTCGGCCTCGTCGCCGGCAGGATCAAGGACCGCGCCCAGGTCGGCCGCGCCCTGGTCGGCACCGCAGGAGCCGACCAGGCGCTGGTGGGCCGCCTGCTCGACCAGTCGCAGCAGACGCCGAACCAGTTCGTGCCGGTGATCAGCCTGCCCGAGGCCCGCTACCAGCAGATCCGCGAGGTCATCCACCCGGTGCCCGGGCTCTCCTTCCAGGAGCGCGGCGGCCGCAGCAGCGGCGGGCCGACCTCGGCGGCGTTGCTGGTCGGCCGGCTCGGCGACGCCACCGCCGAGGACCTCAAGGAGCTCGGCGCGCCCTACCAGCCCGGCGACCGGGTCGGCCACGGCGGCTTCGAGCAGTCCTTCGAGCGCCAGCTCGCCGGCACCCCCGGCGGCGAGGTGCGCCTGGTCACGCAGCCGGCCGCCGGCTCGGCCCCCGCCCAGGACGTCGCCGCCGGCCAGGTGCTGCACAGCTTCCCCGCCAAGCGGGGCACCCCGGTGCACGCCACCATCGACCCGAGGGTGCAGCGCGCCGCCGAGCAGGCGTTCGCCGGGGTCGGCAAGCCCGGCGCCCTGGTGGCGCTGAAGCCGTCGACCGGCGAGGTCCGCGCGGCGGTCAACTGGCCGCTCGGCAGCTCCTTCAACCGCGCCCTGGTCGGCCGCTACCCGCCGGGCTCCACCTTCAAGGTGGTCACCGCCGCCGCCCTGCTCGGCGGCGGCCTGCAGCCCGGCGACCGGGTCACCTGCCCGAAGCAGGTGCAGGTCGGCGGCCGCACGTTCCACAACTTCGAGGGCGAGGTGCTCGGCGCGATCGACTTCACCAAGGCCTTCGCGGACTCCTGCAACACCGCCTTCATCCAGCTCGCCGATCGCCGCCTGGACGGCGCCAAGCTGGCGGCGGCGGCCAAGGGCTTCGGCTTCGAGGCCGAGCCGAGCGCCGGCCTGCCGGCGATCACCGGCCGCTTCCCCACCCCCGGCGACGACGCCGAGCTGGCCGCGGCCGCGATCGGCCAGGGCCGCGTGGTGGTCAGCCCGCTGCTGATGGCCGGCGTCGCCGGCGCGGTGGACAACGGCACCTGGCGGCCGCCGCGGCTCGCCGCCGAGGCGAAGCCGTCCCAATCGCGGCCGCTGGACCCGCGCGTCGCCGCCAGCCTCCGCGGCCTGATGCGGGCGGTGGTGCGGGGCGGCACCGCGGCACCGGCGCACCTCCCCGGCGGCACCGCCGGCAAGACCGGCACGGCCGAGTTCGGCACCGGCAACCCGCTGCCCACCCACGCCTGGTTCATCGGCTTCCGCGGCGACCTGGCGTTCGCGGTGGTGGTCGACGGCGGCGGCGTCGGCGGGCGGGTCGCCGCCCCGATCGCCACCCGCTTCCTCACCGCGTTGGGCCAGTAGGCCACGCCAAAGCAGCGAGCCAGCTGCCCGTCCCAGGCGCGGTCACCCTGCCCTGCGGGGCAGTCGTTACCTGGTCGACCGGGACGTTGCAGGTGCGGGCGAGCCGGGCGGCCGCGTCGGTCACCTCGCGCAGCGCGCGGCGCTCGCGCGCCGGGTCGGCCGCGCGCACCGCGTCCCGCCAGCGCCGCACCCGCAGCAGCAGGTCGTCGGCGGCCCGCTTGACGTCGGCGCTGTCGATGCCCTTGATGGCCTCGTCGAGCTGGCGCACCACCCGGTCGGCCTTGGCGGCGGTGGCCTTGGGGTCGAACTCGAGGTTGGTGAGCCGGCCGAGCAGGTCGGCGCAGTCCCTGGGCTTGGCGAGCGGCCCGCCGGTGTCGGCGTGGTCCTTGCTGGCGCAGCCGGCCAGCGCGGCCGCGGCGAGCGCCAGCAGCAGCAGGGCGGTGAACGCGCGCCTCACCAGCCCCGCGCCTTCCACTCGTCGAGCTGCGGCGCCTCCTGGCCGACGAAGCTGTCGTCGCCGTGGCCGGGGGCGATGCGGGTCTCGGCCGGCAGGGAGAGCAGGTGCTGCTCGGCCGAGGCGATCGCCTGCTCGAACGCGGCCGGGCCGTCGGTCTTGCCGACCCCGCCGGGGAACAGCGCGTCGCCGGTGATCACGGCGCTGGACGGCAGCTTGAAGCAGATGCTGCCGTCGGTGTGGCCCGGCGTGTGCAGCACGGTCACGCCCCAGCCGCCGACCTGGACGGTGTCGCCGTGGGAGAGCTCCCGGTCGGGGGTGACCCCCGTCTTGGCGGCGATCGCGCCGGCGTCGGCCGCGTGGGCGCCGTTCCAGACGTCGTGGGCGCGCAGCACCTCGGCGAGCGCGAAGGAGTGGTCGGGGTGACGGTGGGTGGTGACGATCCCGACCAGCCGCACGTCGGCGAGCAGCTCGCCGAGCAGGCGCTCGGCCTCGTTGGCCGCGTCGACCAGCAGGGCCTCGTTGGACTGGGGGTCGTGCAGCAGGTAGGCGTTGTTGTCGTAGGGGCCCACCGAGAGCTTGACGACCCGCAACGGCCCGTCGCCGTACTGGTGGGCCGGGCCGCCGGACTCGACGTGGGCGGGATCGAAGCTGGACATGGCCGGCCTCCTGTGGCGCGCGGCGCTCTCGCCGAGGGATGGTAGCCGAGGCGCCGCACGGAATGCGCCGTCCGGGCTTCGGCGTTGTCACACCCGTCCCTACAATAGGGAGCCGACTGTCGCGACTTCCCCACGACCACGAGGACACGCTACTGACCGCCACCGACCGCCTGGTCATCCGGGGTGCCCGCGAGCACAACCTGAGGAACGTCAACCTCGACCTCCCGCGCAACGCCCTGATCGTCTTCACCGGCTTGTCGGGGTCGGGAAAGTCGTCGCTCGCGTTCGACACCATCTACGCCGAGGGACAGCGACGCTACGTCGAGTCGCTGTCCGCCTACGCGCGCCAGTTCCTCGGGCTGATGGAGAAGCCCGACGTGGACTTCATCGAGGGCCTCTCGCCGGCGATCTCGATCGACCAGAAGTCCACCTCCAAGAACCCGCGCTCCACCGTCGGCACCATCACCGAGGTCTACGACTACCTGCGCCTGCTGTACGCGCGCATCGGCCAGCCCCACTGCCCCAAGTGCGGCCGCCCGATCTCGCGGCAGACCCCGGACCAGATCGTCGACCAGATCCTCGCGCTCCCGTCCGGCACCCGCTTCCAGGTGCTCGCCCCGGTGGTGCGGGGCCGCAAGGGCGAGTACGAGGCGCTGCTGCGCAGCTTCTCGGCCAAGGGCTTCGCCCGCGCCAAGGTCGACGGCGAGGTGCGCGACCTGTCCGAGCCGATCCGGCTGGCCAAGACCTACAAGCACGACATCGAGGTGGTGGTCGACCGGCTGGTGGCCAAGGGCCCCGACGCCGACGAGCGCTCGCGCCGGCGGCTGGCCGACTCGGTGGAGACCGCCGTCGGCCTGGCCGAGGGGGTCGTGATCGTCGAGGTCCTCGGTGACGAGCCGCGCGAGCTGCAGTTCTCCACCCACCTGGCGTGCCTGTACGACAACCTCTCGTTCGACGAGCTGGCGCCGCGCAACTTCTCCTTCAACGCCCCCTACGGCGCCTGCCCGGACTGCACCGGCCTGGGCGTCAAGCAGGAGGTCGACCCGGAGCTGGTGGTGCCCAACCCGGACCTGTCCCTGGCCGACGGCGCGATCGTGCCGTGGCAGTGGGGCCGGGGCGCCAGCGAGTACTTCGACCGCCTGCTGACCGCGGTCGCCGAGACCTACGGCTTCGGCGTGGACACGCCCTGGCGCGAGCTCGACGACGAGCAGCGCCGCGTGCTGCTGTTCGGCGCGGACGGCCAGGTGTACGTCCGCTACAAGAACCGCTACGGCCGCACCCGCGCCTACCACACCAGCTACGAGGGCGTGGTGCCCTACCTCAGCCGGCGCCACGCCGAGGCCGAGTCCGACTCGGTGCGCGAGCGGGTCGAGTCCTACATGCGCGAGGTGCCGTGCCCCAGCTGCAAGGGCAGCCGGCTACGGCCCGAGAGCCTGGCGGTGACCGTCGCCGGCCGCGACATCGCCGAGGTCTCGGCGATGTCGGTCGGGAACGCGGCCGAGTTCTTCCGGACGCTGGAGCTGTCGGACCGCGACGCCTTCATCGCCGCCAGGGTGCTCAAGGAGATCGGCGCCCGGCTCGGCTTCCTGCTCGACGTGGGCCTGGACTACCTCACCGTCGACCGCGCGTCGGCCACCCTGGCCGGCGGCGAGGCCCAGCGCATCCGCCTCGCCACCCAGATCGGCTCCGGCCTGACCGGGGTGCTGTACGTGCTCGACGAGCCCTCCATCGGGCTGCACCAGCGCGACAACCACCGCCTGATCGACACGCTGATGCGCCTGCGCGACCTCGGCAACACCCTGATCGTGGTGGAGCACGACGAGGCGACCATCCGCACCGCCGACTACCTGGTCGACATCGGCCCCGGCGCCGGCGAGCACGGCGGCGCGATCGTCGCCGAGGGCACCCTGGCCGACGTCGAGGCGGCCGAGGCGTCCCTGACCGGCCAGTACATGGCCGGCAAGCGCTCGATCGCGGTGCCGCTGCGGCGGCGCAAGCCGGGCGAGCGCTGGCTGGAGCTGACCGGCGTGCGCGAGCACAACCTCAAGGACCTCACCGCCCGCTTCCCGCTGGGGGTGTTCACCTGCATCACCGGCGTCTCCGGGTCGGGCAAGTCGACCCTGGTCAACGACGTGCTGCTGAAGGCGCTGATGCAGGCGGTGTACCGCTCCCGCAGCGCCCCCGGCCGCTACACCGCGCTGCGCGGCGCCGACCAGCTCGACAAGGTGATCGACGTCGACCAGTCGCCGATCGGCCGCACGCCGCGCTCCAACCCGGCCACCTACACCGGGGTGTTCGACCACATCCGCCGCCTGTTCGCCCAGACCGCCGAGGCGAAGGTGCGCGGCTACCAGCCGGGCCGCTTCTCCTTCAACGTCCGCGGCGGCCGCTGCGAGGCCTGCCAGGGCGACGGGACCATCAAGATCGACATGCAGTTCCTGCCCGACATCTACGTGACGTGCGAGGTCTGCAAGGGCAAGCGCTACAACCGCGAGACGCTCGAGGTCCACTACAAGGGCCACTCGATCTCCGACGTGCTGGACATGTCGGTGGAGGAGGCGCTCGGGCTGTTCGCCAGCATCCCGCCGATCGCCCGCCACCTGACCACCCTGAACGACGTCGGCCTCGGCTACATCAAGCTCGGCCAGCCGGCGCCGACCCTCTCCGGCGGCGAGGCGCAGCGCGTCAAGCTGGCCAGCGAGCTGGCCAAGCGGGCCACCGGCCGCACCCTGTACGTGCTCGACGAGCCCACCACCGGGCTGCACTTCGAGGACGTGGCCAAGCTCCTCGGGGTGCTGCACGCGCTGGTCGACACGGGCAACTCGGTGATCGTGATCGAGCACAACCTGGACGTGGTCAAGACCGCCGACTGGATCATCGACCTCGGCCCGGACGGCGGCGACGCCGGCGGCGAGGTGATCGCCCAGGGCCCGCCGGAGCGGGTCGCCCGCGCGCCCGGCTCCTACACCGGCGAGTTCCTCGCCGAGGTGCTCGGCACCAGCCGCCGCGAGGCCCCCGCGACGGCCCGCCGCAAGCGGACCACCGCCAAGGCCTGAGCGCCGGGCCGTCAGCCGGACGGCGGAGCCTCCCGGTAGTGGTAGGCGTAGACGGCCTCGAAGCCGGCGCGCCGGTAGAGGCGCACGGCGCCGGCGTTGTCGTGGTCGACCTGCAGGTACAGGCGGGTGGCGCCGTGGCCGGCCGCCCACCCGGCGAGCGCGGCCAGCACCGCCGTGCCCAGCCCCTGGCCGCGTGCCTCCGGCAGGGTGGCCATGCCGAACACGCCGGCGAAGCCGCGCTCGGCCACGGCGCGGCCGACCGCCAGCGGCCGGCCTCCTCCAGCGAAGGCGTAGGCCGAGGGCGGGCCGATGCCCCGCAGGATGCGCCGCACGGCGGTGCCGTCGCCGTAGTAGCCGAGCAGGGCGCGCAGGGTCTCGAGCCAGGCGGCGTCCGGCTCGCCGGCGAGCGCCACGCGGTCGCCGGGCGGCGGCAGGCGCTCGAGCACCTCGGCCAGTGGCGCGCAGAGCACCAGGACCTGCAGGCGCCGCAGGTAGCCGCGCTCGGCGAGGGCGGCGGCCAGCCCGTCGGGCCGCGACGCCGGGCTGATCTGGTAGCGGGCCGGCAGCCCGTGGCGGGCGTAGAACGCCTCCACCAGCTCCATCCGCTCGGCCAGCCGCGGCCCGCCGTGGAGGTCGTTGGCCAGCACCGAGTTGGCCCGCCGGGTGACCCCCCAGGCGAAGCGGAGCCGCCAGCCGCCGACGAACTGGGTGACCGGGGCGGGCCAGGCGTTCGCCGCCAGCTCCTCGATCAGGTGGACGGTCGCCGGCTCGGGCTCGGGGGGCACGAGCTCGTCGCTCACGCTCCCAGCCTACCGGGCAGGTCCGACGGCGTGGCCCCGGCCAGCAGGGGTCCATGAGCGGGCCGGCTTGGTCCCGGACCCGTGCCATGCCGCCGCCCCGCCCGGCCGCTACAGCGCCGCGGCGCCCTTGGCGGCGACCGCCAGGCCGACGACCACGATCAGGGACGCGGTGGCGAGGGGGAGCAGCCGGCCGGCGGCGCCGGTCCACCCCGGCCGCCGCAGCGCCACCCGCCGGTCGACCGAGCGCCGCGCTCGCAGCAGGAACAACCCGACGCCGGTCAGGGTGGCGGCCATGCCGGCGCCGTACGCCACCACCAGCAGCACCCCGAACCAGGCGTGCCCCAGCGCGGTCGCGCCGAGCAGCACCACCACCGCCGACGGGCTCGGCACCAGCCCGCCGGCGAACCCGAGCGCGACCAGCCCCCGCCGGCTCATCGCCGGCCCTGGCGCACCGCCGGCCGGGTGCGCATGGCTGCCGCGGTCGGCAGTGCCGTGGCCCTGCCCCCTGGCCGGCTCCCCGGACGCGGGATGCTCGCCTGGGCCAGCGACGCGCTCGTGACCTCCTGGTCCGTGGACGTGGCCGCCCGGCCCGTGGTCGTGGGCGCGGCCGTGGAGGGCGCGGCGCAGCAGGCTGACGCCGACGCCGGCCAGGAGCAGGCCGCTGGCCAGGCCGAGGACGGGGTAGACGCGCTCGGGGGCGAGCGCCCGGGAGGCGGCGAGGACGGCGCCGAGCAGCAGCACCCCGGCGGTGTGGGTGGCGGTCACGATGCCGCCGATGGCGGCCGCCTGGCGCACCGAGCCGCGCAGGCCGACCAGGTAGGCGGCCATCACCGTCTTGCCGTGGCCGGGCGCGAGCGCGTGGGCCGCGCCGAGCACCGTCGCCAGCGCGAGGGCGAGCAGCGCGAAGCCGACGGTGAGGCGCTGGCGGGCGACCAGCGCGGTGAACGCCGCCGTGGCGCGGTCGACCCCGACCGGGCGGCCGCTGCGGCGCCGGGCACCGATACCGCGGTCGCCGTCGCGCAGGGGCGCGCCGCCCGGCCGGAAGCTGACCGTGGCGCGGACCTGGTCGAGGGGGGAGCGCAGCAGGTCCTGCGGGTAGGCGGTGAGGCGGGCGCTGGTCGAGCGGGCGGGCACGTCCGCGGACTCGATGGTGGTCCGGTCGCCGGCCGCGGTGACCTCACGCCAGCCGATGCGGCCGTCGGCGTTGCCGTCCCGGTAGCGAAGCGTGCGGCGGCCGTCCCCGGCGGGCAGCGGCGCCGCCAGCTCGCACTCGAGCCGCAGGGTGGTCAGGCCGCCCTGCCCCTGGGGGAAGGCGAGGCGGGCGGCGCCCGCCTCGAAGCGCAGCGGCCGGCCGCCGACCTGGGCGTCGAGCCGCCCGGCGATCCGCGGGCACTCGTGCCCGCGCCAGCTGGCCGCCTCGGCCTCGCCGACCGTACCGTCGCCGTCCGCGTCGATCGCCTGCCGGGCCTGGAAGGCGGGGATCTCCGCCATGTCGACGACGTAGTCGACCAGCACCCGGTCGGGCTGGACGCGCAGCCCGCTGTAGCGGTTGACGGTGAAGTTGCCGAGCGGGTGCGCCGCGGCCGCCCCGGCCGGCAGCAGCAGCAACGCGAGCACCACCGCGCCGAGCACGGCCGCCCGGATGCCCCTGGCGCGGCTCACCCGACCGCTCCAGGAGCGGGCACGCGCACGCCGAGGCGCTTGGCCAGGGCGAGGGCGGCGGGGCGCTCGCCGATGGTGCCGGCCGCCCCGGTCACGTACGGGTTGATGGCCAGGGCGGTGGCGAGGTGCTGGCGGGCCGGCGCGGTCATGCCGAGGTCGGCCTCGACGGCGGCCAGGTGGTACCAGAGCAGCGCGTCGCGGGTGCCGAGCCGCAGGGCGGCACGGGCGTGGGGGAGGGCCTCGCGCGCCCGGCCGGCCTGGCGCAGCGCCCACGCCAGGGCGTCGTCGGCGTAGACGGTCGGCCGCGCCACCCTGGCGCGGCGGGCCATCGCGACGGCGCGGGCGGGGTCGCCGCCAGGCTGGCGGGCGTGGTCGGCCTCGAAGCGGGCCAGCTCCAGGTCGACGGCCACGCCGTTGGCGCGGTTGAGCTGCTCGATCGCGCGCACCAGCCGGTACTGGCGGGCCGCCTCGGCGTGGTGGCCGAGGGCGGCCTGGACGTCGCCGAGCAGGCCGACGGTGCCCGGCAGGGGCAGCCGCTGCGCGGCCGCGTCGAGCTGCCGCGCCGCGGCGGCGAGGTGGCCGCGCGCGGCCGCGACCCGGGCGACGCCGACCTCGGCGGCGCCGTAGCCCGGCTGGCCGGCGAGCGCCTCGCGGTAGGCGGCCTCGGCGTCGCCGAGGCGCCCGGCGCCGAGCTGCAGGTCGCCGACGATGGTGCGGAGGTAGGCGACGTCGCCGGGGGCGCCGGCGCCGGCGGTGACCGCCTGGCGCATCGCCTCGAGCGCGCCGGCGGCGTCGCCGTGCAGCTCGCGCAGGTAGGAGACGCGCGCCAGGCTGGGGAGGTCGGGCCGCAGGTCGACCATGCGCTGGACGCTGGCGAGGGCGTCGTCGTAGCGGCCGAGCTCGACCTGGGCGTCGACCAGCACGCCGAGCGGCTCGGCGGCGTCGGGGCTGGCGCGGTGGGCGCGCTCGCCCCAGGCGAGCGCGGCGCGGAAGTCGTGGCGGGCAAGGTCGAGCAGGCCCAGCGCGATCATGGTGCGGGCCTGGCCTGGGCGGGCGGCCTGGCTCTGGCGCAGCGCCCGGTCGGCCTTGGCGTACCAGGTCGGGTCGGCGGTCTCGCGCGCCCTGGTGAGGTAGGCGATCCCCAGCTCGGCGAGGAGGCGCGGCTCGCCGGGGCGGGCGCGCAGCTCGTCCTGGAGCTGCGCCACCCGTGCGGTGGAGCTGGTCGCCGCCGGCGGCGCGGTGCGGTCCTGGAGGGGCCGGCCGCGGCCGGCCAGGAGGAAGTTTCCGGTGAGCAGGCCCACCAGGGCGGTGACGGCCGCCACGGTGGCCAGGCGCCCGCTGCGCGACCCCTTCGGGAGGGGCCCGGCGGGACGGGCCCCTCCCTTCAGGAGGGTCGAGCTACGAGCCAAGAGGGTGGTGGGTGTGGTCGTAGCCCTGGTGGGGCGTTGCGAGGTACGGGAACGACGCCAGGAACGGCTTGTCGTTGGCCTGCACCCCGTCGGTGAGCAGGTTGTTGGGTGCCTTGTTGAAGTCGGGCGTGAACGGCGTGCCGCCGGCCAGCGCGCGCAGCTCGATGTCGGTGACGTCGTCGGCGAGCCGGCGCCCGTTCGGGAACCCGTCCATCTGCCCGGCGAGCAGGCCCAGCGGGTCCTGCTTGTCGGGCGGGGTCGCCGGGATGCCCATGTTGAGGCGGATCATCTCGGACGGCTTGACGTTGGCCGGCTGGTTCAGGCCGGGGATGCCGGTGAGGAAGATGGTGGCGATGTCGTTGCGCGGCGCCGCCGGGACCTTCACCCCGGGGTACAGGACGGGGATCAGCCGGGCGGGCTCGGGGTCGAGCACGAAGTTCCCGAACTGGGCGTCGTCCGCCGGGTCGGAGGCGTTGAAGCGGTCCTTCTTGCCGAGCGGGATGACGACCTCGTTCACCAGGGGCATGCCCAGGCGCGAGACCCGCACCCAGCTGCCGAAGGTGCGCGGCTGGTCGCCCGTGGACGACAGCACCTTGACCTGGCGCCGCTCGCTGGCGGCGTAGACGCCGATCACGGCGTCCGGGTCCTTGGGACCGGTCAGCGGCTGGTGGTCGTGGGTCAGCTCGGTGATGGGCACCTGCAGGACGATGCTGTGGGTGTTGTAGCCGCCCACGCCGTCGACGCCCCTCGCGGTCGGCTGCTTGATCAGGTGCGCCTGGTTCAGCGGGCGCAGCCCGAGCAGGTCGAAGACCGAGCCGAGGTCGACGAAGAAGGGGTCGTCCCGCTGGCCGGCGAAGACCTTGCCGCCGCCCTTGAGGCTGGCGACCGCCTGGGCGGCCAGGGCCTCGTAGCCGGGCGTGGAGCGCGGGCCGATGTTCACCGGCGGGGTGGCCAGGCCGCTGGCCACCATCTGGCGGTTGCCGTGCTCGACCTTGGCGATCGAGTAGGACTGGCGGATGTTGAAGTCCGGGTCGTTCAGCGAGGTGATGGGCCCGGTGTTGTACAGGAAGGTGTTGCGGTTCTGGATCTGGGTGCGGAAGCGGAACTCGTAGACGATGTCGTCCACGGCGTCGCCGTCGTTGTCGACGTTGAGCGTGTACTTGACGTCGTCACCGAACTTGTTGAAGTTCGGGCCGCCGGCCGGCTCCTCCAGCGGGATCCAGTTGCCCACGATGGTGACGGTGTCGGGCCGGTCGGGGCTGCGGAAGACGTAGGTGTCGGTGTTGTCGGCCACGGGGTCCTCGGAGATGAGCTGGGCCTCCCGGTGGCTCGACGCGCGGCTCGGCGAGAGGGTGGTCAGCGACGCGAGCAGCCCCAGCGTCGCCACCACGCTCACCACCGCCACGAACCTGCGGTACCTGGACAATTCCTTCTCCTTGTGAGGTCGTCCGGCCTGGATGCCGGACGGCTCGATGGGACGAGCGGATGCGGCGAGCTGCCTCCTTCCCGCCGGTTCAGCCGGCGCTGGCTGGGTCGAGCCCGAGCACCCGCCAGGCGTCGCCGAGCGGGGCGACCACCACGGAGAAGCGGGTCCTCGGTCCCTGGACCGGCACGAGCCGGGCCCAGGTCTGCACCTCCGGCCCGAAGGCCGAGAGGTAGGGCTGCGGGTCGTCGGCGCGGTCGAAGCCGCGCGTGGCCGACACCTTCCAGGCGCCGTGTTCGCGGCAGGGCACGCCGGCGAGGTCGGCCGGGCCGTACAGCTCGGCGGTGGCCTGCAGGGCGGCCGCCCCGGCGGTGTCGCAGCGCTCCAGCCGGTCGACCCAGGCCTGCACCGCCGCTGGC
>DASUZB010000029.1:0-10229 GCA_036377075.1 Actinomycetes bacterium
CTGATCTTCACCGAGGAGCAGGCGAGCAAGCTCCTGCGCGCGGCCGACAGCCGCTTCCACATCGCCGTCGCCGAGGCCTCGGGCAACCCCTACATCCTCGGCGCCGTCCACCGCGTCCGCGCCGAGCTGGCCCACGCCCTCGACGCCCTGATCCTGCTGCAGGCGACCGCCGGCCCGGCCGCGGCGGCGGAGCACGAGGCCATCATGGCCGCCCTGCAGGGGCGTGACCCCGCCGCCGCCCACGGCGCCGCCGCCCGCCACGGCCACTCCACCGAGCAGCGCCTCCGCGCCTTCCTGGACAACCTGTAGGCTCCGGCGCTCAACCATCTGGGACCGGTGGCCGATGTGACCGTAGTCCCATGTGTCCCATGCGCTCAGGAGCCGATCCCATGTCGCAGCCCGCCGGTGCTCCTGCGGTCAAGGTGGCGCGCGTCAGGCCCGCCCTGATCTTCACCGAGGAGCAGGCGAGCAAGCTCCTGCGCGCGGCCGAGGAGCAGGACGTCGCGAGCGGCGGCGTCTTCTCCGCGGGGCCCGCCGGCGTCCAGGTGTGGAGCGAGCCGTGGAACGGCGAGGCGGGCACCCGCGGCTCGTCCGTCCACCTCGGCAGCGTCGACTGGACCTACAACACGCCGGCCCGCTTCTACATCACCGTGTACCGCTGCATGGTCACCGCCGAGGGCAAGGGCCGCGGCCTCGAGATCGAGGACATCCTCAAGCAGGTCCTCGACCTGGTCGGCCTGCCCATCGACGGGGTCCGCGCCAACCTCCACGAGCCGCCGGCCTCCGACCCCTGGCGCAGCTCCACCGGCTGACCGACGCGCCGCGCCCGACCACCGCTCAGCGAGCCGGCCGCCGAAGAGCCTTCCAGTCGCCCTGCCCGCGGGGCAGTCAATAGTTGTTGTCGTACGCCGCGTTGCGGATGTGCTTGTTGCTGGAGTTGCTCGGCTCGCCGTCGTACTCCCCCACCGACGGGTAGACGAACGACCCTTGGTAGTCGCTGCGGGACTGGGAGGACGGGCGCTGCGGCGAGACCTTGCCGTAGCTCGGGCCGCGCAGGGCGCAGCCGCCGAGCGCCAGCGCCAGCCCGAGCGCCAGCGCCAGCGACCTGGGCCGCCACGAGCCGCTCATCGTCCCTCCTTGCTCGCCGTCCCGCCGAGGCCGGCCCGCCGCAGCACCGCCTGGTAGAGCGCGAGCCGGCCGCCTCGGGTGATCGGCACCGACCGCGGCGAGGCCGGGTCGAAGCCGAACAGCACCTCCAGCGAGTCCACCACCCCGTCGCCGTCGCTGTCGGGGCCGGAAGGACGGCGACCGGCGCCCTCGCCGCGGAGCCGCTCCATCGTACCGTCGCGCTCGGCCCGCACGAGCACGCGCCGGTAGCGTTCGAGCACCGCGGCGGGCACCGTCGGGTGCGAGGAGCGCTGCCCAGGCAGCGACCCGAAGCGCAGCTCGAGGTCGTTGTCGTAGCCGTCACCGTCGGAGTCGAGGCCCTCGCGCGAGGTGGCTGCGACCGCCGCCCTGATCTGCTCGATGGTCACGTCGAAGATGCTGCGCGCCTGGGGGTTCGCCGCGAACAGCAGGCTGCGGTAGTCCGAGCCGTAGCTGGTGAAGTCGAACGGGTCGGCCTGCACGCGGCGGTGGCAGAGCGAGCAGTCCACCCGGCTGCGGGCCAGGTCGTAGCGTTCCCCGACGGCCGTCAGCGAGCGCCCGACGATGTGCAGGTCCCCCGTGCCCGAACCCATGCCGCTGGGAGCCTTCGAGCTGCCAGCCGGCACCGCGGCCGCGGCCACGCCGGCGACCAGCGCGACCGCGACCAGCAGCACGGTCGCCGCCGGCCGCGCGTGCCGGCCTCCTGGCCGGCGGGCGCCGTCAGCGGGCAAGGCGGCCCCCCGCGAGCCCGGCCGCGACCACCAGCACCGCCAGCGCCACCCCCGACGCCGCGGACGCCGCCGTCCACCAGCGACCCTGGCTGCGCCACAGCCGGACCAGCACGGCGACCGCGGCGGCAGCGAGCACCCCGAGGCCGAGGCGCTCGTGCACCCGGATGCGCGCCAGCCGGGCGAGGAACAGGTCGCGTACGCCCGGGTCGCTCGGCGGCGTCGCCGCCAGCGCCCGGTGCACCGCCCCCACCTCCGGGTTGGTCAGCCCGGTCGCCACCGCCACCACCGCGCCCCCGAGGCCGAGCACCAGCAGCAGCAGCGCCGTCCTGGCCAGCACGGGACTGCCGCGCACCGCCGCGACCAGCTCGAGGGCGAGCCCGGACAGCAGCAGGGCGACGGGAAAGTGCACCACCATCGGGTGCAGGTCTCGCGCGAAGCTTCCCAGCCTGATCGACCCCGATCCATCCCACCGGTCGATTGCCACCAGCCTGCCACACCTGGCAGCCCACCGACCAGCGATACCACCAGATCGCCCTGGCAGCGGCCGCTGCACCGGCGGCCGGTAACCGGTACTCTTCGGCACGAGCCCAGTCCGGATCATTCGCCTCACTACCCGCAGCCGTCACCGGCTCGAGCACGACCGGAGGAACCCATGGCCAGCGCGAACCTCGTGCCCATCGTGATCGAGCAGACGAGCCGTGGGGAACGCTCCTTCGACATCTTCTCCAGGCTGCTGAAGGACCGCATCATCTTCCTTGGCACGCCGATCGACGACACCATCGCCAACCTGGTCATGGCCCAGCTCCTCCACCTGGAGAGCGAGGACCCCGACAGGGACATCTCGATCTACATCAACTCGCCGGGCGGCTCGATCACCGACCTGCTGGCGATCTACGACACCATGCAGTACGTGCGGCCGGACGTCTCCACCATCTGCATGGGCATGGCCGCCTCGGCCGCGGCGGTGATCCTCGCCGCGGGGGCCAAGGGCAAGCGCTACGCGCTGCCCCACTCGACCATCCTGATCCACCAGCCCTCGGGTGGCGCCCGCGGCCAGTCGGCCGACATCGAGATCCAGGCGCGCGAGATCCTGCGGCTGCGCAGGCTGCTCGACGAGATCATGGCCAGGCACACCGGCCAGACGGTGGAGAAGATCTCCCGCGACACCGACCGCGACTTCATCATGAGCGCCGAGCAGGCGCTCGAGTACGGCATGGTGGACGAGATCATCACCGCCAGGCAGGTGGTGCCGATGATCGGCTCGGCGACCGCTCCCGAGGGCGTCAGCCGGCCGAGCGACGACGGCCCCGCCCCGACCGCGGCGCCGCCCGCCTCCTGACGCGGGGCTCGCCGTCGTCGATGCCAGCAGCCAAGCAGGTGGTCTTCGACCTCGACGGCGTGATGGTCGACTCCGAGCCGGTCCACGAGCGCGCCAACGCCGAGTACCTCGGCCGCTTCGGGGTCAGCCCCGACCAGGAGCTGCTCGACGACATGATGGGCCGCCGGGTGCGCGAGCTCACCGACGCCCTTGCCGAGCGCCTCGACCTCGACCCGGAGCGTGCCTTCGCCGACCGCGAGGCGATCTTCTGGCGCCTGCTCGACCAGGGCCTCGAGCCGATGCCGGGGCTGCACGCGGCGGTCGAGCGCCTCGCCGGCGCCGGCCTGCCGATGGCGGTCGCCAGCTCGGGCACGCGCGCCTACGTGGACCACGTCCTCGAGCGGCTGCGGCTGCGCGCCGCCTTCGCCGCGGTGGTCTCCGGCGAGGACGTCCGCCACGGCAAGCCCGACCCCGAGATCTACCTGCTCGCGGCCGAGCGCCTGCGGGCGGACCCGGCCGGCTGCGTGGCGATCGAGGACACCACCCACGGCATCGCCGCGGCGCACGGCGCCGGCATGCGCGCGGTGGCGGTCACCCACCCGATGAACGCCACCCTCGACCTGTCGGCCGCCGACGCCGTGGTCGCCGACCTCGACGCCGCCGCCAGCTGGATCCTCGGATGAGCGGGGAGCGGCTCCGCACCGTCGCCGGCGTGGCCTTCGGCATCGCCCTCGCCGTCGCGCTCGCCTGGCTGTCGTTCCTGCTGTTCAGCGGCGACGACCCCACCCTGGTGCCGTCGTCGTCCACCGCCCCGGCCACCACGGCCACCGCCCCGAGCACGACCCTGGCCTGAGGAGCCGCCGGCGGCGGCTCCTCGTCCTCCTCCCGGACGACGGCGATGTCGTCGCCGAGCAGGATGTTCAGCCCGCACGGCGGTTGCTACCGTTTCGCGCATGAGCACGAGGAGGTCGCCGGCCCGCTGGTTGCGGGAGCTCGACCCGACGGTCTCCGACGGGCTGCTGGCGGCTGGGCTCACCCTGCTGGCGCTGCCCGGGCTGGTGGTCCACAACATCGTCTACAGCCAGCTCGGCATGGAGTTCCGCCCGACGAGCCCGCTCGCCGCGGCGTTCCTGCTGCTGCAGACGGTGCCGCTGGCGTGGCGCCGCCGCGCCCCCCTGCTGGTGCTGGCGGTGATATCCGCCGCCGACCTGGCCAACCTGCTGGCCGGGTTCCAGCCGACCCTGGCCGAGCTCGGCATCTACGTGGCGCTCTACACCGTGGCGGCGCACTGCCCGCTGCGGCGGTCGCTGCCGGCCGCGGCGGCGTTCGCCGGGTTCGGGGGCGTCTACGGGGCGGTCTTCGCCAGCAAGTACCCCCACGTGACCTGGCAGGACTGGGTGACCAGCTACGCCCTGCTCGCGGCGGCCTGGATCCTGGGCGACGGGCAGCGCCGCCGGCGCCGCACCATGGCCAGGCTGGAGGCGCTCAACGCCCAGCTCGAGCGCGACCGGGACCTGAAGGCGCGCTGGGCGGTGGCCGACGAGCGGGCGCGCATCGCCCGCGAGCTGCACGACGTGGTCGCCCACTCGGTCAGCGTGATGGTGGTGCAGGCGGGGGCGGCCCGCCGGCTGGTCGCCGGCGACCCCGGCCAGGCCAGGCAGGCGCTCGGCTCGATCGAGTCGACCGGCAGGCAGGCCCTGGCCGAGATGCGCCGGCTGCTCGGCGTGCTGCGGCGCGACGGCGACGACCGCCTCGCCGGCGACGGCGACGGCGAGCTGGCGCCCCAGCCCAGCCTCGCCGACCTGGACGTCCTGGTCACGGGCGCGCAGGAGGCCGGCCTGGCGGTCGCGCTCGAGGTGGAGGGTATGCCGCGGCCGCTGGCGGCCGGGGTGGACCTCTCCGCCTACCGGATCGTCCAGGAGGCCCTCACCAACTGCATCAAGCACGCCGGCCCGGCGCGCGCGACGGTGCTGCTGCGCTACCGCCGCGACGAGCTGGAGCTGCAGGTCAGCGACGATGGGCGTGGCGTCGTCGGGTGGTCCGACCCTGAGCGCGGGGACGGCGGGCACGGCCTGATCGGGATGCGCGAGCGGGTCGCGGTCCTCGGCGGCAACCTCGAGGTCGGGCCGCGGCCGGGAGGCGGGTTCCGGGTCGACGCGCGGCTGCCGCTGGAGCCCGCGAGCTCATGACGACGCGGGTGCTGATCGTCGACGACCAGCCGCTGATGCGGACCGGCTTCCGCATGATCCTCGACGCCGAGCCGGACATCGAGGTGGTGGGCGAGGCCCGCGACGGCCAGGAGGCGGTCGAGCAGGTCCCGCTGGTGCACCCGGACGTGGTGCTGATGGACATCCGCATGCCGCGGATGGACGGGATCGAGGCGACCAGGCGGCTGGCGGGGGCGGACGCCGGCGAGCCCGCCCGGGTGCTGATCCTCACCACCTTCGACCTGGACGAGCACGTGGTGTCGGCGCTGCGCGCCGGGGCCAGCGGGTTCCTGCTCAAGGACGTCCCGCCGGAGGACCTGGTCGACGCGATCAGGGTGGTGGCGAGGGGCGACGCCCTGCTGGCGCCCTCGGTGACCCGGCGGCTGCTGGACCGTTTCGCCTCGCGCCTGCCCGACCCGTCCCAGCTCGGGCCGCCGGCCGCGCTGGCGAGCCTGACCGCGCGGGAGCTCGAGGTGTTCCGCCTGCTGGCGCGTGGCCTCTCCAACGCCGAGATCGCCGCCGAGCTGGTGGTCAGCGAGACCACCGTGAAGACCCACGTGGCCAGGGTGCTGATGAAGCTGGACCTGCGCGACCGGGTGCAGGCGGTGGTGCTCGCCTACGAGACCGGCGTGGTGCGCCCGCGCCCCGGCTGAGCAGGCCGCACGCGCTCAGCCGGTGGGCGCGCCTGGACCGTCCGGGTCGATCGGCTCGACGGCCACGCCGTTGCCGACCAGCCAGGCCTGGGCGCGGTCGAGCTCCTCGGCCGGGCCGGTCAGCTCCAGGATGTACCAGGCCACGCCGCTCTCGACGTCGACGTTGGCGCGGCGCACGTTGACCACGGCATCGGTGGACTGCACCAGCCCGTGCAGGACCGGCTGGTGGACCAGCTCGGGCGGGAGGGTGCAGTGGATCAGGCGGCGGGTGTTCCGCGGCGGCTGGCCGGCGGCGCTCGTCTCGCTCATCTGGCCCGGGCCGCCGTGCCCGCCGGCAGTGCCACGTTCATGCTGCCGGAGCGGAACCCCTCCAGGTCCAGGGTGACGTAGTCGAAGCCGAGCCGGTGCAGGCCCTCGACCAGCTGGTCGCGCCGGCCCGGCTGCACCAGCGTGGCGAGCGCCTCCAGCGGCACCTCGATGCGCGCCAGGTCGCCGTGGTCGCGCACGCGCAGCTGCGACAGCCCGAAGGAGCGCAGCAGCGCCTCGGCGCGCTCGATCCGCGACAGCCTGCCGGAGGTGACGTGGATGCCGTAGGCGACCCGCGACGCCAGGCAGGCGGCGGCGGGCTTGTCGGCGGTGCGCAGCCCCATCCGGCGCGAGGCCTCGCGCACGTCGGCCTTTGAGAAGCCGGCGGCGACCAGGGGGGTGAGCACCCCGTGCTCCTTGGCGGCGCGCTGGCCCGGACGCCAGTCGCCGAGGTCGTCGGTGTTGGTGCCGACCGCCAGCGCCAGGCCCTCGATCTGGGCGAGCGGTACCAGCAGGTCGAACAGCTCGGACTTGCAGAAGTAGCAGCGGTCGGGGCCGTTGACCGTGTAGCCGGGACGCTCCAGCTCGTGGGTGGCGACCACCACGTGCCGCACGTCCAGCTCGCTCGCGAGCAGGCGCGCGTCGGCCAGCTCGTGCTCGGCGAGGCTGGGCGAGACCCCGGTGGCCGCCACGGCGCGCTTCCCCAGCGCCTCGGCGGCCGCCGCCAGCAGGAAGGTGGAGTCGGCGCCGCCGGAGAAGGCGACCATCACGCCGCCGGTCGCCTCCAGCTCGTCGCGGAGCCGCCGCCGCTTGCCGTCGAGCGCGTCCATGGCCGCCATTCTAGGAGCGCCGTCCCGGCCCGTGGCCGCTCCGTCACCGTGCCGTGAGAATTTCCCGTAGGGAGCCCGGTCACGTATCCGCGGTCCGCGCCGTCACCTCAGTACGTCGCCGCAGGCAGCGGAGGCGCGGGACCGATACGTGACCGGCTCCCTAGCGGAAGGTCACGGTGCGGGCGGGGCGGGCGGCGAGCAGGGCGCGGGCGTGGGCGCGCACGCTGCGGGAGCCGGCGAGGAGCGCCGGGCGGGTGGCGGCCTCGCGCAGGCCGGCGTCGGCCTCGGGCCGCGCGGAGCGGGCCAGCCCGGAGAGGGCGAGGCGGCGCTCGGCGGCCGGGCGGCCGCGCCGGCTCGCCCTGGCGAGCACGGCCAGGGCCGCGGGCGAGTCGATCTCGGCGAGGCCGTGCAGGGCGAGCCGGCGCACGCCCGGGTCGGCGTCGGCGCTGCTGGCGGCGAGCGGGGCGGTCGCGAGCACCCCGCCGAGCCGCACCATGCCCCGCACCGCCTCGCGGCGCACGGCGGGGTGCTCGTGGCCCAGCAGCTCCTCCAGCAGCGGCAGGTGCTCGACGCCGCCGACGTGGCCGAGCACGGTGGCCAGGTTGCGGGCCAGGTACCAGGGCGCGCCCAGCAGCGCCGACTCGACCAGGTCGAGGTGGCCGGGTGCCAGCTCCACCAGCAGGCCGACCAGCTGGCCGCGGCGGCCGGGGGTCGGCTCGGCGGCGAGCGTCGCGACCACCGCCACGACCGCGGGGCGGCCGAGGCCGAGCAGGGTCACCATCGCCGAGCCCTCCCGGTCGACCTGGGCGGCGGCGATCAGTGCGGCCAGCCGCCGTTCCGAGGCCCCGTCCGGGTCGCCCTGGCCGGAGCCGTCCCCTCCCGCGTCGCTCCCCATCCAATCCGGGTCGGCGGCGACCGCCAGCTCCTTGACCCTCAAGGGCGGTCGCACCGGCACGAACAGATACTGGACGAGTCGAGACATCTCGTCTAGTATAGTCTCATGCCAACACCGACGATCCCCAAGCGGCAGGTCCTGGCGGTCCTTGCCGCAGCCACGCAGGAGGGCGGCCCGGCCGGGCTGTCCATGGACGAGCTGGCCGCCGCCGCCGGCGTCTCCCGCGCCACCCTGTACCGGCTCTTCGGCAGCCAACGGCACCTGCTCGAGGAGCTCGGCCTCGAGCCGCCACCGACCGTGCGCAGCCGCATCCTCGAGGAGGCCCTGGACCTGGTCGGCCGGAAGGGCCTGGCCGAGCTGTCGATGGACGAGCTGGCGACCGCCGCCGGCGTCTCCCGCGCCACGTTGTACCGCCTGTTTCCCGGCAAGGAGGCGCTGTTCGCCGCCCTGGTCCGACACTTCTCCCCCTTCGAGCCGATCGCGGCGGTGCTGGAGGCCGCCGGGGACCGGCCCCCGGCCGAGGTCATCCCGGCGGTCGCGCACGCCATGGCCGCCGCCATGGACGGGCACATGGGCCTGCTGCTGCGGTTGCTGTTCGAGTTCTTCCGCGACCACCGCCCCGACCCCGACGGTGGCCACGGCGGCAGCGAGGGCGCGGTCCAGGGGATGCGCACCCTGCCGCTGGTGAGCCGCTACCTGGCCGGCCGGATGGCGGCCGGCCAGCTGCGCCGGATGGACCCGGATCTGGCGTTCCAGGCCCTGGCCGGGCCGATCGTGATGCACCTGCTCTGGCGATCGCCGGCCGCGTCCCGGGCGGACGGGCCCCCCACGCGCCGGAGGCCGCTGGACGAGGTGGTCGACGAGCTCGTCGGGGTGTGGCTGCGGGCCATGGCCAGCGACGAGCGGGCCACCCCTCAGGCGGCGTCCACGCCGCCACCCTCGAGGAGGAAGCGCGATGGCCAACGAGACGCGGACCACCCCCCACGAGGTCGACGGTGACGTGCAGCCCCTGGTGATCACGCTCGGCGACGCCGCCCGCCTCGACCCGGCCGAGGCGCGGGCGCTGCTGGGAACCAAGGCGGCCAGCCTCGCGCTGACCGGCGACCACGAGGTGGTCGTCACCGCCGTGCGCGGCCTGGGCGAGCGGCTGGTCGCCGGCCAGGCCACCGGCGACCAGTGGATCGTCAGCGACGGCCAGGCCCGGTGCACGCGGGCGACCGAGCAGGCGATCACCGCCGACCAGGCCCGCCAGATCGCCGCGCTGGCCCGCCGCGTCCACGCCCACTTCGCCGCGCCGCAGGACCTGGAATGGGCGATCTCCAGCGACGCCGGCGGCACCGAAGGCGGTCTGTGGCTGCTGCAGGCGCGGCCGATGACGGCGCTGCCCGACCCGGTCCGCTGGGCGCCGCCCACCCCCGGCTACTGGATGCGCAACCTGCGCCTGGGCGAGTGGCTCTCCGAGCCGATGACCCCGCTGTTCGCCGACTGGCTGCTGGAAAGGATCGACCACGGCGAGGAGCAGGCCACCCGCGACCAGATCGGTACGGCGCTGCCGTTTCCCCACGCCGCCATCAACGGCTGGTACTACCTCGCCACCCCGACGCCCACGCCCCGCGCCATCGTCACCGCCCTCGTGCAGGGCCGTGGCCGGCTGGTGCGGTTCATGCGCGACGCGGTGCTCGGCCCCGGCCATGACCCGGTCGCCGCCGACCGGCGCCTGCTGGCGGACCTGGCGGAGCAGTGGCACCAGGAGCTCCTGCCCCGCTACCAGCGGCTGGTCCTGGCGGGCGAACAGCACGTCGAGACCGCCCCGCCCGAGCAGCTCGCCGCCATCGTCGACCAGGTCGGCGCGGCGGCGGGCGAGCAGTTGTGGTCGCTGGCGGTGGTGGGCGGCGCGGCGTGGAAAATGGAAGGCGCCCTGGCCGGTTTCTACCGCCGGCACCTGGCCGCCACGGTCGATGCCAGCGTCCAGCACCTGCTCGCCGGGCTGCCCGGCACCCAGCCGGAGCTGCCCGCCCACGCGGTCCAAAGCCTCGACTGGGCCCACCCCACCGCCGGCGAGCTCGGCTGGCCACCACCCCGACCATCCGGGGACCGCTACCGCGAGCTGGCCGCGCGGCGGGAGGCACTCACCGCCCAGTGC